>DROT01000130.1 GCA_011321775.1 Gammaproteobacteria bacterium
AAAGGTTCAAGAGATGAGGGACGAGGATGTTGATCCCCGCCCCCTGTCCCCCGCCCTGAGGGCGGGGGGACCGTTTGTCTGACCTGCGTGGTATTCACTGCGCAGGTGGTCGCCGAACCATTGTAGGAGCACCGCCCCCGGCGCGATAGTCTTCCTGGTTTACCGTAGGGTGTAATAGCGAAGCGTAATACACCACCCGTCCGTTTCTGCCGGACATCGGCGGGGATTCCCACCATGGTAATGGGTCCCTTGTCCCTGCCTGCCCGCGGAGGTAGCATACTCCCGGTACTGGAACCCCGCTGGACAATCCCCATGCACCGGATGCTGATCATTCCCTTTCTGACCCTGTTTGCCCTCACCGCCTGCGCGGAGGATCCCGACCAGGCGGCCATCGATGCGCTGGTCAAGCGCAGCCTCGAGAACATGGTCTTCATCGAGGGCGGGAGTTTCATGATGGGGGACGTGGGTGGCCCCTTCGTGGATCGCTACGGCAAGCCGGGCAACGCTCGGCGCTGGACGGCGAGCGACGATGATGACTTCGTCCATAAGGTTACCCTGGACGGGTTTTATATGTCGCGGTATGAAGTGACGTATCAGGAGTTTGATCTCTATACAAAAGCCAAAGGGCTTTCGAAAATTAAGGAGAAGTATCTTGGCGAGGTTTTTCGCGCTCCCGAACTTTCAGTGAGTGGCTCTACCTGGTACCAGGCCTCGGGTTTCTGCAAATGGCTGGGGGAGGTCACGGGCCTGCCCTTCGACCTGCCCACCGAGGCGCAGTGGGAGTATGCCGCCCGGGCGCGGGGCAAGCGCGTGCTGTGGGCGACCAATGACAACACCTTCCGATGGGGGGAGAATATTGGCGGCGGTCAGGAAGGCTACTATCCGTATCCGCCCGGCTCGTGGCCACCCAATCCCTTGGGCCTGTACGACATGCAGGGCAATGTGTCGGAGTGGGTGAAGGACTGGTATAGCTGGTACGACTGGGACGGGCAAGCACCGGACACAGAATTCATCAATCCGGCAGGACCACCGAAAGGCGTGGGGAAAGTCTGGCGGGGGGGGGCCATCGTATCCCCATGGCGTATACCCACCGTAATACGCGGCAAGCGCAAGCCAGACATGGGCGGGGACTACCAGGGGATCCGTTGCGTCATCAACACCGACCAGCCGCTGCCCGTCCAGCCCCGTCCGGTCACGGGCCAGCCCGATCCGGTGGGTCGGGTGGATCCCGACGCGCCGCGTTAGATGGCCTTGAGTTAGAACGGCGCGTCGCGTTCAACGACAGGGCCGTCGGTCGGCGCCACCTCGGGCAGGTTGGCCTCCCAGGCGACGAACTTCCTGGCCTGTTCCCCATCGAGCAGGCCGGTGAGTTTTTCCACGGCGGTCTGCGCCGGACGGCACTCGGGCGCGACCAGCCCGAAGCGCGACAGCAGCAGGGTGCGGGCGCTGAGACAGTCGCCGAGGCGCTCGGCCGGCCGGCGACCGTTGGCGACATTGATTTCCATGTGCTCCAGCACTTCCCGGTAGTCCCGCTTGCTCTGCACCCATTTGAGGATTTCCAGCACGGCATTTTCCGTGGGTTCGTTGAACAGGTCGCCCCCCATTGCATCGACGGCGCGGCCCAGGGCGCTGCCGCCCACCAGTCCCTGTGGGCGTTGGGCGAGCACGTAGAGCATGCGACCCTTGACCTCGGGGGACGTGTAGCGCAGCAGGTAAGGCTTTTGTTGCGCGATTTCTATGATCTTGTCCGCCTGGGAAAGCTGTTCGCTGCGATTTTTCCACCACAAAACGAGATCTTCACCGAGCCCCAGCACCGCCATGGCATTGGCCCCCCAGGCATACAGGCTCGCCTCCTTGAGGTTGCCTTCCAGCAGCATGCGGTAGCTGAGGGCGCAGTAGCGCTCGAAGGCCTCGTCGGTGTCCTCGAACAGATCCACGAAGCTGAAGTTGGCGCGGCGCAGCTGGGTGTAGGCAAAGGTGAGGAAATAGTAGATATGCTTGACGCCGATGGCGAATTCCAGTCTGCCGCCGAAACCCAGGCCCACGGTGGCGGCGGCCTTGGCCTTGATGATAAATTTGTTTGTGATACGGTCGAACCCAATCTTGAAATCCGCTTCCGCCCCCGCCCCGGCGCTGCCGGTGACCGACATGCCCACCGAGCCCAGGGCGACGAACTGATCCACGTAATTGTTTTCCAGCACCTGTTCCAGCGGGCTGAGGCCGTCTTCGGTATCGCCGTTGACCGCCGAGCGCTCCGGGCACTTCCACTGGATCTCTCCCTTGACCCCGGCGGTGGCCTTGGCCCCGGCGAAGACCGCGGCACTTGCGCCGGCCTGGGGGAGGGCGCCGTCCATCGGCCGGTCGGTTGGCGGCGGTGCGGCCCGAGCCGGATCGGGCGGGGGACGGGTGCCCAGCAATTCGGCCATGCCGTCCTTCATGTTGAACTGGGCGTTGGCGGCGATGGCGGCATTGGCGCCGGCCCAGGCGGAGGCGAAGATATCGAACTGCACCCGGCCGTCGCCCAGATCCGCGCTCACGGCCTCGGTGTTGTTTTCATCATCCAGGCCGCGATAAATGGTCCAGGTGACGCGGCGGTTGCGTTCATCGGCCCCGGCGGTGGCCACTGCGGGTTGGGATTCCCCCGCCACGATCCAGGGGGGATCCATGAAATCCTCGTCCCGCAGGAAGTTGGCTTTAACCCCCGGTGTTTGCAGTCCGATGCGCATGTAGTCGATGATGAGCCAGCGCAGCGTGCGTTGCCCATCGAGGGTGGCGGTGTTGATCATGCCGTGGGCAGGCAGCTTCATGCGCCGCGCGCCCGCCCAGGAGGCCGGGCCGCCCTGCGGATCACGCCGGCCGAAATACAGGGGATCGGCGCTCTCCACGCTGTTGACAAGGGTCTGGTACCGTCGCACCGCGTCGCGGGTGCGCTCGCCGTAGATGCCGTCTTCCTTGAGTCTGTCCGTTCCGATGTAGCGCGACAGGGCGTTGAGCATGATCTGGATCTCCAGGGTGCCCCAACGCCGCTGGACGAACTGCTCCAGCCAGACACCGTAGCGGAAGGTGAGCAGGGCGTGCACCATGCGGGCCCGTTCTTCGCTAAGCGCCGTGTTGTTACCAGCGGCACCCGGCGCATCGGCATGGCCGGTGAGCTGGATCTTGCGGCCGCGCCTGGCGAGCACGGTGGCCATTTCCTGGCGCAGGGCCACCAGCTGGCGCACGGCATGGGGACGCACGAAGGACTTGTTGAGATCGAAAGTGGCCGGGCCGCTGACGGACTCCTCCAGAGGCTCCCATTTGATGCCCTTGCGGTTGAAAGGCAGTTTCAGATCCAGGCCTTCGTTGTCGGGCAGGAACATGCTGGCGGTGACCTTGCCCTCCGCCAGGCAGAGATCCAGCTCGGCGGAGACGTTGGCGCTGATGACGCCTTCTTTGGGATTGAACTTGCCGGAGGCCGTGGCGCCGCAAGTATAGCGCAGGATCTGTGCCCCGGCGCTGATATCGAAGACGTAGGTGGGCAGATCGGTATTCTTTATGCGGTTTAGCCACTTGCGGCGGTTGGCTTCCAGATCGTCTTCGAAGTCGATATAGATAAGCTTGTTGACTTCCTCGACAAGCGAGGAATGCGCTGCTTCTGAGGAACTATCCCAAATATAGGAAACCTCCTGTTTGAAGTTTCCGAATGAATCTTCATCGAACGCTTCCTCCGGAGTCTGATCGGGGTCGAGAAGTTTGATCAAATCCGCCTTGTGTTCGTCCCGATCCTGGAGGTGGACATTCATGTTCTCGTTGAGGCGCGTGACGAGATCGTCCATGGCGTCGGTGATGTAATCGGGCAGCAAACCACCCACGGGGTAAAGAAGGTAACGCGTGGGGATCTGTCCGGATTTCGGTTTCACCAGTGGCCAATCAAAGGTGAAATTCGGATTTTCGGCCGCTTCGGCAATGATCTTTTTGATACGTCGGGTATCGATACGCTTTTTCCCGTCGATGAGGCGGGGCGCGAGCAGGGACTCGTCGGCGACATCCTTCCGACGCAGGCGACGAATCTCTCCACCGCCGGACTCGACGGCCGTGGCAGCGGCCCGGGCCGGCCGCATTTTATAGACGCGGCGCGCGGTACGGTAACGCTCGACGAGATCACCGGGCACCATGGCCAGCTTGCGCCCACTCATGGAATAGACCTCGGTCAATTTTGGCGTAAAGCTGGCGTCGTGCAGCGGCATCATCGAGTCGCCCTGCACCTTCTTCATGGTGGCGACCATGTCTTCCTTGGCCTGTGCGATCCCCTCGGGATCCCCGGCCGACTTCTTTTCCGCGAGCTGTTTCGCGGCCTCGTCGAGCTCATCGGCGATGGCGGCAAACTCGATGAAGTCGGCCTCCGAGAGGCCGATGAGTTCATCGCTTTCCGGGAGAAAGAGGATCTCGCAGACACCATCGGCCTGACACTGGACTTCAATACAGTCTTCCCGCGTGTCGGGATTGAGCACGCCGCGCGAGCGTGCCCAGGAGAGAGATTCGTCACCCATTTTGCTTGCCGCCGTGTTTGAATTCACTCAGTTGCAGTTTTAGCGGGCCGATGACGACGTCCTCAAAGACCGCCTTGCCCTGTCGTACCTCGCCATGGTGCCGACGGCCATCGGATGCCGCGAGGGTGACCTGCGTGCCGTCGGGCAGGGTTTTGCCGTCGCTTTGCGTGGCGCAAACCTCGATAGTCTTGGTGCGCCACAGGCCGTTGGACGTCTCGGGCGCCTTGTTGCCATCCACGTCCACCTCGAACTGGTATTCGACGGGGTAGGGATCGTGGCTCTGCCCGTCATCTTCCTCCTCCAGCGTGATGGCGCTGCGTTCCTGCCGTGGCGCGGGCGCCCACGCCAGGGCGTAGTGGCCGCTGCCGTCGTCGAGGGTGGTGGTGAGCGTGTCCACCTGTTTGCGGCTGCCGTCGGTGTCCCACATGAAGATGGTGACCGTGGCGGTGGCGCCGGGGGTGGCGTTGTCCACGCGGAACTGGGCGTGCACGGTCTCGCCCACCGGGGCGATGGCGCGGTCCCAGGCAAGGCTGTGTACCGCTGGGGCGCGCTCGTCCAGCAGTTCTTCGATGAAGGCCGGGGTGAGCGGCGCGGTGACGCTCGCCGCCCCGGGGATACTCGGCCCGCCGATGGTGTAACTGACGTTGCCGTTGAAGGTCACGCCGCCTGAGCCGCCGAGGCTGATTTTTTTGCCATAGAGGTGGACGTTACCGGCGGTGTCGATCTTGAAGCCGCCGCCGTTCTGCTCGAAGGTGATGTCGCCGCCGCCCTTGCCGGTGATGCGGATGTCCTTGGCCGCATCGAGGGTGACGTTGTTGTTGTCCACGGTGACGTGCAGGCCGTTGGCGCCCCGGATGGTGATTTTCGCGTTGTCGGCGGCGTCGATTCTGAGATGCTTGCCGGCGGTGAGCTCGGTGTTCCTGCCGGATTCGGTCTTGAGGAAGTTGTGTGCCTTGAGGCGGTGGTCGGTGGCGGCCTGGTGGTGGATTTCCTTCTTGTTGGTTTTCGTCTGGTGGCGGTTTTCCACGATGACGGTGCGATCACCCCCCACGCGCTCGGTGAGGGTGTCGCCGCTCTCACGGTGGAGCGTCTTTTTGGCGAACAGCGCCATGGCGCCGTGCTCACTGGCCAGGCGGATTTTGTGCCCTATGGCGTTGGCATCCAGGTGCAGGATGTTGTGGCCCTCGCAGGTGCGCAGGGTGATGGCGCACTTGTCGATTTCATCGTCGAGACACAGTTCGTTGTCGCTGGCGGTGCGCAGGCGGTTTTGCGCCGGGTTGCGGCTGGTCACCGGGCTGGGCCGCGCGGGGTTGGGCAGGGTGCCGACGATCATGGGCCGGTCGGGATCGCCGTTGAGGCAGGAGAGCAGCACCTCGTCGCCGTCATGCAGGGGCGTGTGCTGGCCGACGAGGCCGTCGCCGGGCAGGCCGCCGTGGGGGGCGAGCCGCCGGATGGGTACGCTGGCCCGGGTGTGGGGCGCCGCGCCGAGGTCGAACAGGCCACGCAACTGGTAGCGGCCCTGTTCGTCGAGGCGGGCATACTTGCCGTCACTCTCGATGCGCGCGGTGAAGGTCAGCGGCAGGTCGGGATGCGGGGGGATGGCCGGCCGGAAAGGGGTCTCGCGCGGGATGCAGGTGGCGGTGGCGCGGTAGGTCACGTCCTCGTCGCCCAGTTGCAGGCCCGCCTGCTGGCTGGCGCGGTGGACCACGGCGGTGATGAGCATGTCGCCGGCGCAGACCGGGTCGAAGTCGCCGCCGTCGAGGCTGAAGACGTGACCGGCGGCCATGTCGATGACGTTGCTCCCGGCGATGATCTCCATGGCCTGCACGGCGGCGTGCTCGGCGAGCTGGCGGGCGAGCTGGTCGCTCTCCTCGAGGTGGCGCGTACCGAGGCCGTGGCGCACGGCGGTGGTGGCGTGGGCGGCGGCGCCCGGCGCGGTACAGCCCGCGGTACAGTGCAGGATGGTGGCCGGGGTGGCTTCGTTGTGGTCGCGCACGCCGTGTTGCGCGGTCACGAGGCGGTGGGTGACCGACAGGGTATGCACGCCGACATGTTCGTTGCCGTCGCGCCCCTGGGGCAGGCCGCTCTGCGGGAGGTAGCGCAGCACCGGGCGCGACAGGTAGGGGCAGTTGGCGTTGTGATCGGTGAAGACGATGAGCTCGCCGTCGTCGTCGGCGAGGGAGTAGAAGCTCACCCCGGCGCGGGCCAGCAGGCGCTGGAGGAAGGCCAGATCGGTTTCGTTGGCCTGCAGGACGTAGGGCAGCACGCGGTACGGGCGGCTGAGATCAAACCGCAGGCGCGTGGCGGGGATGCCGTTGCGCTCGCAGGTGGCGCGCACGATGTCGGGCAGGGTGTGACCCAGGATCACCCGCGTGTCGCGGTGGTGACGCATCTGGTCGATGTGGGAGACGAAGTGCACGATGGCACGGATCTTCCCGTCGGGGACAAGGCCGACGTCTTCGTAGCTTGCCACGATCCCCGCCACTTCGCGGGTGGTGCCGTCGTTGCCGGTAAAGGCCAGGCGCGCCTCGGCACCAATCATGCGCGGCAGGGAGACGAAGCGCTCGACGATAACTTCCAGCTTGTAGTGGAACGGCGCCGAGAAGGACTCGAAACCTTCCAGGCTCACCACCGGCAGTGGTTCTCCGTCGATGAGCAGGGTGATACGAGCGATGTTGGCGGGCTGCGACGCCTTTCCCTGGCCTTGGGGCATGGTGACGAGATCCTTATGTTTCTGTGTCGCTGCCCTGTCCCGGGATAGATCCCGCACAGGGCGTGTCCGTTTGTTCTGGACCGGGTCTACATCCTTTGCATCGACGCCGGTCTTTGTGGTTATTCAATCACAGGTTCGTCAACGAGTGAACCCGTTTCGGTGTCACGCCCCCTCTATTTCCATACGAAAACAGGAAAATGAGTACTGCCTCCTGATCTACTCGCTGCAGAAGCAGCGTCTGTACGGGGCAAGCCGCCCAGGCATCAAGGCCTTATTCAACCGACCGAGGTTTGAGGACTACACATGAGGCGATATGCGCAGCTTACTCTCCTGCCTTTAGGTGCAGTTACCGACCGGATCGTAGGCCCGGGTAAAGGAAGCTGCACTGCCCGCAGTCGTGACATCACCACGCACTACTCTGCACCGGAGCTTGAGGAGTTGATCAAGGCAGCAAACCGGGTGTGCGGAGAAAAGCTCGGCACTCGTGTTGTTGCGGTAGAAGGCGAGATCAGCCTGATGATGTAACAGGCTGTTTCTGTTGCGAATTTATGGCACGCTCGGGAGGATTACTCGGGCTGCCGCCCTCGCCCTCCGGGCCGCCACCGCTGACGCGGCGGCGTTCAAGCGGCTTCCAGCCGCTTATCGAACCACTGTTTTGATGACGTCGGAGGTTCGAATCTCCCTCGCTCATATGCAAACAGGCCCGCCAATGGCGGGCC
>DROT01000131.1 GCA_011321775.1 Gammaproteobacteria bacterium
CGGACCAGTTCTGCTCCAGCTGTCACGAGTATGCCTCGGTGCACCTCGACTGTTTCCAGTGCCACAACACCAAACCGGTACGGCCGTCGATGTTGCAGCCGCAGCAGTCCGGTACCGATCCTCACCGCCACGATGCGAGCGACGATGCGCATCAGCTTCTGGCTTCGGAGAGCAAGGATCAATGAGCGATAACGACAAGCAGATGGATTCGTCCCGCCGGGATTTCCTCGCCCGGGCCGGCGCCACCGCCGGTGCGGCCGCCGTCGCACCGGGAGTCTTCCTGACCGCCCCCGCGGTCGCCAAGCCCGCCGACCAGCCGGTGAGCAGCGAACAGCGCTGGGGCCTGCTGGTGGACACCACCCGCTGCGCGGACGGCTGCAGCGCCTGTGTCAGCGCCTGCGAACAGTACAACGGCTGGGGACCGGGTGATGCAGAGAAACATTCCCGCCCCGATCAGAAGGCGCACTGGATCCGCAAGGTCACCGTCAAGGAAAAGGCGACCGGGCATGTCACCAGCCTGCCGATCATGTGTCAGCACTGCGAAACACCGCCGTGCGCCGACGTCTGCCCCACCGGCGCCTCCTTCAAGCGCGCCGACGGCATCGTACTGGTCGACAAGCATATCTGCATCGGCTGCCGCTACTGCATGATGGCCTGCCCCTACAAGGCCCGCAGTTTCGTTCACGAGGACCTCGAGGACCAGAAGCCCTGGGCGCCGCGCGGCAAGGGCACGGTCGAGGCCTGCACCCTGTGCGTCGACCGCGTGGACGCCGGCGAGCAGCCGGCCTGCGTGGAGGCCTGCGACCGCGACGGCCACAAGGCGCTGCTCTTCGGTGATCTCTACGACGAGAACAGCGAGATCTCGAAGCAGCTCAGGGAACACGGCGGCAAGGAAATCCGCGCCGACCTCGGTCTGAACACGGGCGTCCGCTACCGCGGCATCTGAAACCCTTACGGAACTGGCGAATCTAGCAATGAAACTGGCAACGAACTACCGCGAAATCGAAGGCAAGAGCACCGGATTCTGGGTATTACTGGGTGGGCTGGGGCTGCTGGCCCTGCTCGGTGTCGGAGCCGCGTTCTACATGGAACACAACGGCCACTGGGTCACCGGCATGAGCAACCAGATCGTCTGGGGCATGCCGCACGTGTTCGCCATCTTTTTGATCGTCGCCGCCTCGGGCATCCTCAATCCGGCCTCCATCGGCACGGTCTTCGGCAAGACCATCTACAAGCCGCTGGGACGGCTGTCCGCCCTGCTGGCGATCTCGTTGCTGCTGGGTGGTCTCATGGTGCTGGTGCTCGACCTGGGTCACCCGGACCGCCTGATCATCGCCATGACCCACTACAACTTCAAGTCCATCTTCGCCTGGAACATCATCCTCTACAACGGCTTCCTCGCCGTGACCGCCATCTATATCTGGATGATGATGGAACGGCGCATGAACAAGTACTACCGGCCGGCCGGATTCGTGGCCTTCGTCTGGCGCCTGGTGCTCACCACCGGTACCGGATCGATCTTCGGCTTCCTGGTGGCGCGCCAGGCCTATGACATGGCGCTGCTGGCGCCGATGTTCGTCATCATGTCCTTCTCCTACGGACTGGCGGTGTTCATCCTGGTGCTGATGGCGGCCTACAACTGGACCGGGCGCCCGCTCGGCAATGCCGTGCTCTTCCGCCTGAAGAACCTGCTGGGCGTGTTCATCGCCTCGGTGCTGTATTTCGTGACCGTGTATCACCTCACCAACCTGTACGCCACCGAGCACCACGGGGTGGAGCGCTTCATCCTCATGGACGGTGGCATCTACACCGGCCTGTTCTGGATCGTGCAGATCCTGCTCGGCAGCCTGCTCCCGCTCGCCATGGTCTACCACCCCACCATCGGCAAGTCACGCGCCGCCATCGCCACCGCCTGCGCACTGGTGATCATCGGCGGTATCGCCCAGCTCTATGTGCTGATCATCGGTGGCCAGGCCTATCCCCTGGTGCTGTTCCCCGGGGCCGAGGTGAGCAGCGCCTTCTTCGACGGCCAGGTGAACAGCTACAGCCCGACCATCTGGGAGATCACCCTGGGCCTCGGCGGGGTCGCGGTTGCCCTGCTGGTGGTTACCATCGGCGTACGGGTGCTGCGCTTCCTTCCCGAGACGCTGGAAGACGCCGTGGTGGACCCGCACGCAACCGCCGGTTCCGACTGAACGCCACTCCCGGGGCGCGGTGAACGCAGGGCACTCATGAAATGAGCCATCCCTGCGGACACCGCGCCCCGTGCCGTCTGGCCGACTAGCATGTCGCAGATCCTCGTATCGGCCGCGCACAAGTCTTCCGGCAAGACCACGGTGACCCTGGGGCTGTGCGCCGCCCTGAGCGCCCGCGGCACCGTGGTGCAACCGTTCAAGAAAGGCCCCGACTACATCGACCCCATGTGGCTGGGACGCGCGGCCGGCCGTGACTGCCACAACCTCGATTTCTACACCATGGAGCGCGACGAGATCTGCGATACCGTCGGCTACTATGCCCGCGATGCGCACATCGCCATCATCGAGGGCAACAAGGGCCTCTACGACGGCCTGGATCTGGATGGCAGCAACAGCAACGCCGCCCTCGCCAAGCTGCTGAGGGCACCCGTACTGCTGGTACTCGACGCCCGTGGAATGACCCGCGGCATCGCCCCCCTCATCCTCGGCTACCAGGATTTCGACCGCGAGGTACGCATCGCCGGCGTGGTGCTCAACCAGCTCGGCGGCAGTCGCCACGAGAGCAAGCTGCGCGCCGTCATCGAACACTATACCGACGTGCCGGTAGTGGGCGCCATCGGCCGCAACCCGGACATGGAAATCGTCGAGCGCCATCTCGGGCTGGTCCCCAGCAACGAAGCGGCCGCGGCCGAGCGGCGCATCGGTCTCATCGGCGAGGCAGTCGGCGGCCAGGTCGATCTCGACCGCATCCTCCGGCTCGCCGCCACCGCCCCGCTGCCGCCGGCCCCGCAGCAGTCCCCGTTCGCCATCGCCCCGATCGATACCCCCTTGCGCATCGGTATCGCCCGCGACCGCGCCTTCGGCTTCTACTACCCCGGTGACCTGCAGGCCATGCAGGAAGCCGGTGCCGAACTGGTGCCGATCGACACCCTCGGCGATCGCGAGCTGCCGGAGCTGGACGGGCTGTTCATCGGTGGCGGCTTTCCCGAGAACCACATGGAGGCGCTGGCGGCCAATCGGGAACTGCGCCTGGCCATCAAACGGGCGATCGAGAACGGACTGCCGACCTACGCCGAGTGCGGTGGACTGATGTACCTCAGCCGCCGCCTGCACTGGGGTGAGCGCCGCTGCGACATGGTCGGCGTCATCCCTGCCGACTGCCACATGCACGCGCGTCCCCAGGGTCGCGGCTACGTGCGCCTGCGCGCCACCGGGGCGCTGCCCTGGCCGCCGGTCCCGGGAAACGGCGACGAGATCGCGGCTCACGAATTCCACTACTCCAGCCTGGAAGGTCTGGACGAGAACACCGCCTACGCTTTCGAGATGCTGCGCGGCAGCGGTATCGACGGCCGCCACGACGGCTATCTGGATCACCGGCTGCTGGCCTGCTATACCCACCAGCGCAATACCCGCGGCAACCGCTGGACGGAGCGTTTTCTCGCCTACGTGGCCCGCTGCCGGGAGGCGGCCGGAAAACAGCGGTGATCATGGGGAATCCATGCGGCCCGCCGCTGTGACTTCCGGGGCCGACGCCGCTACCATGCGCCCCTGAACCGGAACGACGAACAACCATCTGGAGAGCGACATCCTATGATCAGCTTGACACCGGCCGCGGCCGAACAGGTCCGGGTATCCGCCCGCGAGGGGAAATCGGAAGGTCTGCCCCTGCGGGTCGCCGTGACCCGTCTGCCGGACGGCAGTTTCCACTATGCTATGGGTTTCGACGACAACGAGCACGAAGGCGACCGCCATTTCCAGTCGGAAGGAATCGATATCGTGGTCGCCCCCCCGAGCCTGGAACTGCTGGACGGCACCGTCATCGACTACGTCGAACTGGACGGCAACATGGAGATCATCTTCATCAATCCCAACGATCCGGCCCGGAAACAGGAATAGACCCTGTACTGCACCAGGGCGGCACGAACACCCGTCAAAACTGTGGCTGATACGCCCATTGTTCGGCGTTATAATGGCGTGGTTCTTCCCACCGAAGCCCCGCCATGAATTCCGACAGTCCGGCCAAGACCAGCTTCGACGCCCTTCCCGTCCAGGGTGACAGCCCGGTCCAGCACCTGCGCCTGCTGGAATGGCCGACCACGCGCAAGTTCCTCGGCGCCCTGTTCGGACTCGGCATCCTGTTGCTGGTCCTCGGTGTCCTGAATATCTGGTACCTGTGGGGCAGCGGCTTCGGCAGCTGGTTGCAGATCGCCAACAGCGTGCTGCTGATCGGCGGCATCCTGTTACTGAGCTTCACCTTTCACGTCGCCCGCCGCGGCCTGGTCGCCCCGCTCGATGAACTGCGCCACTGGGTCCGGAAGATGCGCGAAGGCGAACTGGACGCGCGCCTTCCCGAAGCCCGGCAACCGGACTTCCGGCGCCTCTACAAGGACATCAATGCGCTCGGCGAACGCCTGGAGTCGCTGTCGCTGGACCTGCAGTCCGAAGTCGAGAAACAGACCCAGAGAATCCAGCAGAAGACCCATTCCCTGGAGATCCTCTACGACGTCGCCGCCAACATCAACGCCGCGCGCGACCTGGAGGATCTGCTGACACGATTCCTGCATACCCTCAAGGACGTGGTCGACGCACGCGCCGGCACCGTGCGCATGCTCACCAGCGAGGGCGACATGCAGCTGATCGCCGCCAGCGGCCTGGCGCCCGAAGTCGTGGAGCAGGAACAGCTGGTGAGCGTCGACCGCTGCCTGTGCGGCAAGGCGGCCCAGAGCGGCGAGGTACACGCACTCGATGACCTGCAGGGCTGCGGCCGGTTCGCCGGTCGGCCGTTCTTCGAGGACGACCGCGTGGAGATGATCGCGGTGCCGCTGCGCTACCGCGGACAGGTGCTGGGGGTCTACAACCTGTTCACGCAACACCACGGCCTGGTCGAACGCGAGGACATGAAGAACCTGCTGACCAGCATCGGTCACCACCTCGGCATGGCGATCGAGAAATCGCGCCTCGACGAGGAAGCCAACCGCCTGTCGATCATGGAAGAGCGCACCCGCATGGCCAACGAATTGCACGACTCGCTGGCCCAGAGCCTGGCGAGCCTCAAGTTCCAGGTGCGCGTACTCGACGAGATCCTGCACAGCGGCAAGGAATCCGCCCTGTGGCAGGAACTGGAACTCATCGAGAACAGCCTCGACGAGGCCTACACCGAACTGCGCGAACTGATCGCCCACTTCCGTGCACCGGTGGACAAGCGCGGCCTGCTGCCAGCCGTGCAGCAGGCGATGGAACGCTTTCGCCGCGACTCCGGAATCAGCGCCTTCCTGCAACTCGAATGGGAGCAGGCCGAGCTGCCCTCCGAGGTCGAGATCCAGGTACTGCGCATCATCCAGGAGGCACTCGCCAACATCCGCAAACACAGCCAGGCGAACGCGGTACGCGTGCTGATGCGTGCAAATCCCGCCGACGGATACATGGTGCTGATCGAGGACGACGGCGTCGGCATTCCCGAGAAACTCACCGACGGAGCACCCGGTGAGCACCTGGGCCTCAAGATCCTGCAGGAACGCGCCGCCCGCATCGGTGGCGATTTGAAGATCGAGAGCGAGAGCGGCGAAGGTACGCGTATCATCCTGCGTTTCCCCCCGCCGGTGGCGCGTACCGGCAACGGGGCCAACACCGTGCAGGTCGAGTTCCCCACCCGTAGCGGCACCTCCACATGAAGCTGCGGGTACTGCTGATCGACGACCATACCCTCTTCCGCGTAGGCCTCGAGGGGCTGCTGGCGCACCGCAACATCGACGTCATCGCTTCCATCGGTGACGGCCAGGAGGGTCTGCATTGTGCCAGTGAGCTGAAACCGGACGTGGTACTGCTGGACATGCGCATGCCCGACATCAACGGTATCGGCGTGTTGAAGAAACTGCGCGAGAACGGTTTCCGCAATCCCGTGGTCATGCTGACCACCAGCACCGACGAACGCGACCTGGTCGAATCGCTGCGCAACGGTGCCCAGGGCTACCTGCTCAAGGACATGGAACCCGACGAACTGGTGCTGGCACTGCGCGACATCGTCGGCGGAAAGACCGTGGTAGCGCCGGACCTGGCGCCGGTACTGGCCAAGGTGGTCCAGAGCGACGGCTCCCTGCCCGACGAGGCCTCGCCCTTCGACGAGCTGACACCGCGGGAGAACGAGATTCTCAGCCTGCTTGCGGAGGGCCAGAGCAACAAGGTGATCGCCCGCAACCTCGGCATCTCCGACGGTACCGTCAAGCTGCACGTCAAGGCCATCCTGCGCAAGCTCGGTGTGCACTCCCGCGTCGAGGCCGCCGTCATCGCCGTGGAGCAGGGGCTGCGCGGCAACCGTGACGGCAGCGCCTGAAACTACAAGGAAACCTGCCCGTGAAGACCATCGACGATTTTCTCGAGGAAGCCCTGAAGACGGTCGACGAACTCTTTCCCTGGGACCTCGAGGAGGAGATCGACAAGCATCCCGATCTGCTGCTGCTGGACGTGCGCGAACCCTACGAGTTCGACGCCATGCACATACGTGGCGCCATCAACGTACCGCGCGGCATCCTCGAAACCGCCTGCAGCTACGACTTCGAGGAGACCGTCCCCGAGCTGGTGGAGGCCCGGGAGCGCGACATCGTGGTGATCTGCCGTTCCGGCAAGCGCAGCGCCCTCGCCGCCAGCGTCATGCAACAGATGGGCTACCGCAGCGTGCGCTCCCTCAAGACCGGCATGCGCGGCTGGAGCGACTATGAACAGGAAATGGTGGACGCCGACGGCAAGCCGGTGGACGAGGACACAGCCATCGAGTACTTCACGCCGCGGCTGCGGCCGGAGCAGTTGAGCAAGAGGTAACCATTGCGCCCGGCGCGCCCGGGGCATGCCTCTGACCGAATCGACCGCGCCTTGAAATGGGCCCACTTTTCAGGGCCGGCCTAAACTCGCTGCGCTCAGTTACTGCGAGGAAGCTCGAAGCACAGCGTCAACTTCAGTCGTAGCGCTTGTGGTCCTTGCGCCGCTTCCCCGCCTTCTGGGTGACCACACCATGGATGGCATCGATCCCCGGGATCTCCACGACCTCGTCGTAGGCGTGGTTCAGACACTTGAGAAGATAGCGATCCCCGTCGATGTGCAGCTGGCGGAACCAGAACTCGTCGTTGTGGTAGGCGACCACGAAGCTGCCGTCCCTCACCACCCCCTCGGGATCGACCACGATGATGCAGCCGTGCTCGAACTCGGGTTCCATCAAATCACCCAGCACCCGCAGGGCATAGGGTTCGGCAGCTGAACAGCCGGTGACTTCCATGGGCGACCTCGTCGCGAAGCTGAATCCGGGAACGCTTATTTTACCATGCTTCGGCCGCGGCGTTACCCGCGCGGCAACGGGGTAATGCCAGGGGTATTCAGGCATACGGATTCAACAAAGACTGGCAGTCTGCGTCCGCTCGTCCTATCCTCGCCCTGTATCACCACGGGCAAGCATCATGCAGCAGCCAACGCGGATCACGGTCGACGGCAACGAGGCCGTTGCGCGCATCGCCTACCGGCTCAGCGACGTCTGTGCCATCTATCCCATCACGCCGGCCTCCCCCATGGGCGAGTGGGCCGACAGCTGGGCCGCCGGCGATCGGCCCAACCTCTGGGGTACCGTGCCGCGCATCGTCGAGATGCAGAGCGAGGGCGGTGCCGCCGGGGCGATACACGGTGCACTGCAGGCCGGCGCGCTCGCCTGTACCTTTACCGCCTCCCAGGGGCTGCTGCTGATGATCCCCAACATGTACAAGATCGCCGGCGAGCTGACGCCCACGGTATTCCACGTCGCCTCGCGCTCGCTGGCGGTACAGGCGTTGTCCATCTTCGGGGACCACAGCGACGTCATGGCCACGCGTGCCACCGGCTTCGCCATGCTGGCCGCGGCCTCGGTGCAGGAAGCCCAGGACCTGGCCGCCATCGCCCACCTCGCCACCCTCGAGGGTCGGATTCCGGTACTGCACTTCTTCGACGGCTTCCGCACCTCGCACGAGGTCTCCAAGATCGTCGCACTGGAGGAGGATACCCTGCGCGGGCTGGTCGACGCGGGGGCGGTGCACGCTCACCGCGCTCGCGCCCTGTCGCCCGAGCATCCGGTACTGCGCGGATCCTCGCAGAACCCGGATGTCTACTTCCAGGGGCGCGAGCGCGTCAATCCTTTCTACGAACGCTTTCCCTCCATCATGCAGGCGGTGATGGATCGCTTCGCCGAGGCCACCGGCCGTCACTATCACCTGTTCGACTACCACGGCGATCCCGCCGCGGAACGCGTTCTGATTCTCATGGGATCGGGCGCGGAGGCCGCCTCGGAAGTGGTCGACTACCTCAACCGCCAGGGAGCCCGCGTCGGCGTGCTGCGCGTGCACCTCTACCGTCCCTTCGATTCCGCCGCCCTGCTGCAGGCCCTGCCGGCGGGCACGCGCCGCATCGCGGTGCTCGACCGCACCAAGGAGCCGGGCGCCGACGGCGAGCCGCTGTACAAGGATGTGATCTCTGCCCTGGCGCGCGACGCCTGCAGTAATCAAGCGCGCTTCCGGCAGCTGCCACTGGTGGTCGGCGGACGTTACGGACTGTCCTCCAAGGAATTCACACCCGGCATGATCCGATCCGTGTTCGACGAACTGCAACGCGAGCAGCCCCGCAACGGTTTCACCGTCGGCATTCACGACGACCTGTCCGCTACCAGCCTGGAATGGGACCCGGACTTTCGCACCGATGCCGGCGAGCACGGCATGCAGGCGGTATTCTATGGGCTGGGTTCCGATGGCACGGTGAGCGCCAACAAGAATTCCATCAAGATCATCGGCACCGACACCGATCTCCACGCCCAGGGCTACTTCGTCTACGACTCCAAGAAATCCGGCGCCGTCACCGTATCCCACCTGCGTTTCGGTGAACGACCGATTCGTTCGAGCTATCTCATCGGTGACGGGGACGCCCGCTTTGTCGCCTGTCACCAGGCGGTGTTCCTGGAACGCTACGACATGCTGGCGAAAGCCGCCGAGGGCGCCGTGTTTCTGCTCAACTCGCCGGAACCGCCGGAGCGGGTCTGGGACAGCCTGCCGCGCGAGATGCAGCAGCAGATGATTGACAAGCAGATCCAGTTCTACTGCATCGACGCCTATCGCGTGGCGCGCGAGGCGAACATGGGGCAACGCATCAACACCATCATGCAGACCTGTTTCTTCGCCATCTCCGGCGTGCTGCCACGGGAGCAGGCGATCGCCTCCATCAAGAGGGCCGTGGAGCAGACCTACGGCCGCCGCGGCCGCCGCATCGTCGAATTCAACTTCCGCGCCATCGACGCAGCACTGGAGAACCTGCACCGAATCCCGCTGCCGCAACAGGCCGACAGCGGGAAAACACGTCCCCCGGTGGTACCAGAAGACGCCCCCGACTTCGTCAGGCGCTTCACCGCGGAACTGATCGCCGGCCGCGGCGACGAGGTACCGGTCAGCCTCATGCCGGCCGACGGCACCTTCCCGCTGGGCACCGCGGCCTGGGAAAAACGCAAGCTGGCACTGGAGATCCCCGTATGGGAGACCGATCTGTGCACGCACTGTGGAAAGTGCCCGCTGGTGTGCCCGCACGGCGTGATCCGCAGCAAACTGTTCCCCGCCAGTCTGCTGAACGATGCGCCGCCCGCCTTCAGGAGCGTCCCGGTCAAGGGCAAGGACTATCCCCGGGACCACCATATCGCCTACCAGGTCGCCCCCGACGACTGCACCGGCTGCGGTCTGTGCGTCGATATCTGCCCCATCCGCGACAAGTCCAACGCCAGCCGCAAGGCGCTCAACATGGCGCCGGCGGAGGGATTGCGGGAGACGGAACGCGCCAACTGGGAGTTCTTCCTCGGCCTGCCCGAATACGACCGCAGCATCGTCAAGCGCAGCACCATCAAGGGCGCGATGCTGCTGCAGCCGCTGTTCGAGTTCTCCGGCGCCTGCGTCGGCTGCGGCGAGACCCCCTACATCAAGCTGGCCACGCAATTGTTCGGCGACCGCATGCTGGTAGCCAATGCCACCGGCTGCTCCTCCATCTACGGCGGCAACCTGCCGACCACGCCCTGGGCGGCCAATCGCGAAGGGCGCGGGCCGGCCTGGAACAACTCCCTGTTCGAGGACAACGCCGAGTTCGGCCTGGGCATGCGTATCGCCGTCGACCGCCAGGCCGCCTATGCGCGCGAACTGCTGCAGGCACTGCGCTCCGATCTGGACAGCGAACTGGTCGAGCAACTGCTGCAGGCGGAACAATCCGACGAGGCCGGCATCCGCGCACAGCGCGACCGCGTGAGACAACTGCGCGAACGGCTGGGCGGCATCGACCGCTTCGAGGCGCGCGAGCTGGAGAGCGTGGCCGACAACCTGATCCGCCGCAGCGTGTGGATCATTGGCGGCGACGGCTGGGCCTACGACATAGGGTATGGCGGCCTGGACCACGTGCTGGCCTCGGGCGAGGACGTCAACATCCTGGTGCTGGACACCGAGGTCTACTCCAATACCGGTGGCCAGACTTCCAAGGCCACACCGCGCGGTGCCGTGGCCAAGTTCTCCGCCGGCGGCAAACCCAACGCCAAGAAGGACCTGGCGCGGCTGGCCATGGACTACGAGAATGTCTACGTCGCCCACGTCGCCTACGCCGCCAGGGACGTGCAGGCACTGCGCGCCTTCCTCGAGGCCGAGGCCCACCCCGGCCCCTCGCTGATCATCGCCTATTCCCCGTGCATCGCCCACGGGGTCGATCTGTCCCATAACCACCGCCAGCAACAACTGGCAGTCCGCAGCGGACACTGGCCGCTGTTTCGCCATGATCCGGCGCGCGCCGCCGGAGACAGAAACCCGCTGCACCTCGATTCACCGCCACCCGACATCCCCTACCGAACGTTCGTCGAGACGGAAACGCGTTTCCGCATGCTGTGGCAATCGCATCCGCAGGCCGCGGAAGCCTTCCTGAAACAGTCCCAGCAGGAAGTGCGGGAGCGCTACTGTCATTACCAGCAGCTCGCCGAACTGCCCGTCTGCCACCTTCCGGCGGGCGACGACGCCGACGACCACAAGGAGAAACCGTCATGACCGATCTCTCGACCAGCTACCTGGGGCTCGAACTCCGTAACCCGCTGGTGCCCTCCTCCTCGCCCCTGACCGGCCACCTGGACAGCTGCCGCCGGCTCGAGGATGCCGGGGCTGCCGCACTGGTACTGCCCTCGCTGTTCGAGGAAGCGATCCTGGAGGACGAGCGCATCTCGGCGCGCTTCCTGCACGAGCAGGAGACCGGCTTCGGCGAAGCCGACAGTTTCCTGCCGGTACCGGAGGACTACCCGAGCGCCCTGGACGAATACCTGTCCCACCTGCAGGCGGCAAAGGCGGCGCTCGACATCCCCGTCATCGCCAGCCTCAACGGCATCTCCACCGAAGGCTGGGTCAGCTACGGCCAGCAGCTGCAACAGGCCGGCGCCGACGCCCTGGAGCTGAACGTGTACTACGTGGCCGCCGACCCGGAGGAATCCTCGGTGGAGGTCGAGCAGCGCTACCTCGACATACTCGCGCAATTGCGCGAACAGGTGCAGTTGCCGGTCACCATGAAGCTGTCCCCGCAGTTCAGTTCGCCGGCGCACTTCGCCCGCCGCCTGCAGGCCGCCGGCGCCCGCGGCGTGTCGCTGTTCAACCGCTTCTACCAGCCGGACATCGACCTCGAGACCCGCGAGGTGATCCCCACCCTGAGCCTGTCGACCCCCTACGAATCCCTGCTGCGCATCCACTGGCTCGCCATCCTCCACGGACGGGTCCAGCTCTCGCTGGCCGCCACCGGCGGCTTCCACGAGACTGCCGATGTCCTCAAGGCGCTGATGGCCGGCGCCGACGTGGTGCACCTGTGCAGCCTCCTGCTCAGGAACGGTCCCGAGGCACTGACGCCGCTGCTCGAGGATCTGAAACGCTGGCTGGAGGAGCACGAGTACCAGTCGGTGCAGCAGCTCAAGGGCAGCGTCAGCCAGCAGCACGCCATCGACCCCGCAGCCTGGGAGCGCACCAACTATGTGAAGCTGCTGGGCAGTCACCGTTCGCCGGACAGCGTGTGGCGCTGAACCTCCCATGAGCGGTCATCATGCCCCCTGTGAATGGACCAGCAGTTGAGATGTAACTCTTCAGCCCGTTAAACGGGGGGCACGCCTCTTCCCTCAGACGACCGCTTGTTTCCTTGAAATGGACCGGATTTTCCGGGCCGGCCTAAACTCGCTGCGCTCAGACAACGGCCGGCTTTTTCCGTGCGGATTCAACTCGCTAGTGCAACAGGTGGATCGATTCCGAAAAATACCTGATTGGGTGTTTTCATACCAAGGCATTTCCGTGGTC
>DROT01000132.1 GCA_011321775.1 Gammaproteobacteria bacterium
ACCGCAGTCGCTGGCGCGCTATATCGCCGCCAAGGGTTCGGTGTGCGTGGATGGTATCAGCCTCACCGTGAATGCCGTGGAGGGTGCCGACTTCGAGCTCAACATCGTTCCCCATACCCTGGTGGAGACCACCATGGGCGAATTCCGGCCGGGGCGCCGTTTCAACCTGGAAGTCGATATAATCGCACGTTATCTCGAACGACTGTTGCTGGGGGACGCCGCCGGCAGCGAACCACAGGGTGTCACCTGGGAACTGTTGCAGCGCTGCGGATTCGGCCCTGGCACGGAATGAGTATGGACCTGAACAGCATAGAAGAGATCATCGGTGATATCCGTGATGGCCGGATGGTCATCATCATGGACGACGAGGACCGCGAGAACGAGGGCGATCTCATCATGGCGGCCTCGTGCGTGCGTCCGGAGGACATCAATTTCATGGCCACCTACGGCCGTGGACTGATCTGCCTGACACTGACACCGGAACGCTGTCGCCAGTTGTCGCTGCCGTTGATGGTCAATGACAACCAGGATCAGCATTCGACCAACTTCACCCTTTCCATCGAGGCGGCCGAAGGCGTGACCACCGGCATTTCGGCCTACGACCGGGCGCACACGGTACAGACGGCGGTGAAACCCGATGCCGGTCCCCAGGACCTGGTGCAGCCGGGGCACATCTTCCCTCTGATGGCACAGCCCGGCGGGGTACTGAC
The DNA here is from genome assembly GCA_011321775.1 of Gammaproteobacteria bacterium. Lineage (GTDB taxonomy): Bacteria > Pseudomonadota > Gammaproteobacteria > DSM-19610 > DSM-19610 > Thiogranum. Next base: position 711 of record DROT01000132.1, read on the forward strand.
GCGCGCCGGTCATACCGAGGCGGGCTGTGACCTGGCGCGGCTGGCCGGCCTGGAACCGGCCGCCGTCATCGTCGAGATCCTCAACGAGGACGGCAGCATGGCACGGCGACCGGACCTGGAACGCTTCGCCACCGAGCACGGCCTCAAGGTGGGTACCATCGCCGATCTGATCCACTATCGTATCGCCAACGAGAAGAGTGTCGAGCGCGTGGCCGAATGCGACCTGCCCACCGACTATGGTGATTTCCGCCTCCATGCCTACCAGGATATCGTCAACAAGGGCCTGCACCTGGCGCTGGTCATGGGCGAGATCGACGAGGAGCGTCCGACCCTGGTGCGGGTGCACGTGCAGAACACCCTCAGCGATCTGTTCGGGGCCCGCATGGACGATATCGGCTGGCCGTTGCGCGACGCCATGCGCACCATCGCCGCGGCCGGCGAGGGCGTGGTGGTGGTGCTCGGCCAGCCGGAATCCCCGAAAGAACTGGTGCAGCGTATCCAGCACTACAAGGAACACGAACAGAGCGGCGAGCCGCTGGTGCGCGAGGAGCGCCACGAGCTGCGCACCCACGGTATCGGCGCCCAGATCCTCACCGACCTCGGCGTGCGCCGCATGCGGGTGCTGAGCGCGCCCATGGTGGTGCACGGCCTGTCCGGTTTCGGCCTCGAGGTGGTCGAATACGTGGACGGCGGCCGCGGCGGCGACGACTGAATCGCGGCCCTCTTGCAGGGCCGCTCTCCCAGTGGTGAAGAATTCGAGTCAACCCGGAGTTTTTCCAATGAACGATATAGAACAGATCGAGGGTCAGCTGGTCGTGCGCGATGCGCGCATCGCCCTGCTGGTGTCGCGTTTCAACAGCTTCATCGTCGACAGCCTGCTGGACGGTGCCATCGATACCCTCAGGCGCCACGGGGCGGAAGAGCGTGACCTGCACATCGTACGCGTGCCGGGGGCCTACGAGATGCCCATCGCCGCCAAGCGGCTGGCGGCCAGCCAGCGCTACGAGGCCATCATCGCCCTTGGCGCGGTCATCCGCGGGGGGACGCCGCATTTCGAATACGTTGCCGGTGAATGCACCAAGGGGCTTTCGCAGGTGTCGTTGCAGCACGATATCCCCATCGCCTTCGGGGTGCTGACGGTGGACAGCATCGAGCAGGCCATCGAGCGCGCCGGCACCAAGGCCGGCAACAAGGGGGGCGAGGCGGCACTGTCGGCCATCGAGATGATCAACGTGTTGCGCGAGATCGGCAAGTAGGCCGCGGCGCTCTTGAATACCTCGGCCAAAGCACAGGCGGCATTGCGAACCCGGGCACGGCGTCTTGCCATGCAGGCCCTGTATCAGTGGGACCTCTCCGGCAGCAATCTGCCCGACATCGAACGGCAGTTTCTCGAGGAAGAGGACTTCTCGCGCGCCGACGGCGACTACTTTCGCGAGTTGCTGCACCAGGTGCCGGCGAGACTGGACGAGGTGGAGCAGGCCTTCGCCGGCTACCTCGACCGGCCGCTGGCGGAGATCGACCCGGTGGAGCGCGCGCTGTTGCGCATGGCCACCTATGAA
>DROT01000133.1 GCA_011321775.1 Gammaproteobacteria bacterium
CGCTCGACCGCGCCGTGGACGGCTGCCTCGCGGGCGAGTTCCACGCCATGGTCACGGCACCGGTCCACAAGGGTGTCATCAACCAGGCCGGCATCCCCTTCAGCGGTCATACCGAATACATCCAGCGGCGCAGCGCCAGCGAGCAGGTGGTGATGATGCTCGCAACCCCGGGACTGCGGGTGGCGCTGGCGACCACCCACCTGCCGCTGGCGCAGGTGGCCGGCGCCATCACCCGCGAGCGCCTGGACAGGGTGCTGCGCTGCCTGCACCGGGAGCTGGTACAACGCTTCACCATCGCGCAGCCGCGTATCCTGGTAGCCGGCCTGAACCCGCACGCGGGCGAAGGCGGTCACCTGGGACGCGAGGAGATCGAGGTGATCGAACCGGTGGTCGAGGCACTGAAACGGGAGGGCATGCAGCTGGACGGTCCGCTGCCGGCGGACACCCTGTTCACCCCCCCCCGCCTCGAGCAGGCCGACGCCGTACTCGCCATGTACCACGACCAGGGCCTGCCGGTGCTGAAACACCTGGGCTTCGGCCGCGCGGTGAACATCACCCTGGGACTGCCCCTGATCCGCACCTCGGTCGACCACGGCACGGCGCTGGACCGGGCCGGGCAGGGCACTGCCTCGGGAGACAGCCTGGCGGCCGCCATCCGCATGGCGCTGGAACTGAACCCGCCGACATGAACCAGCGTGCGCGCAAACGCTTCGGCCAGAACTTCCTGCATGACCCGCTGGTCATCCAGCGCATCGTCCGCGCCATCGCACCGAAGGCCGGCCAGCGGCTGGTGGAAATCGGTCCCGGACGGGGCGCCATCACCCTGCCGCTGCTGCGCGCCTGCGGACGCCTGGAAGTGATCGAGCTGGACCGTGACCTGGTCGAGCCTCTGGCGGAGATGGCTGCCGGTATCGGCGAGCTGCACATACACCGGGAAGACGCGCTGCGCTTCGACTTTTCCACGCTCGCGGACGGGGGGCGACTGCGGGTGGTGGGCAACCTGCCCTACAACATCTCCACGCCGCTGCTGTTTCACCTGCTGGAGCAATCGGATTATATTGAGGACATGCACTTCATGCTGCAGAAGGAAGTGGTCGACCGGATGGCCGCCAGGCCCGGCAGTGGCGACTACGGGCGGCTTTCGGTCATGCTGCAGTACCGCTGTCGGGTTCAGCCGCTGTTCGGTGTCGGACCGGGCGCATTTCAGCCGGCACCGAAGGTCGAATCCGCCTTCGTGCGCCTGCTTCCCTGGCCGCGGCCCCCGGTCGAACTGAGCCGCGAAGACTGTCTGGAAACCGTCGTCCGGCAGGCGTTCTCGCAACGCCGCAAGACGCTGCGCAACACCCTCAAGGGTCTGCTGGAAGAACAGGACATCCGGCTCGCCGGTGTCGATCCGGCCGCCCGCCCGGCGACCATCGATCTCGCCGGCTACGCCGCACTCGCCAACCGGCTGGCACAATTATCCTAGGAGCCCACCATGCCCGCGTATTCACACATTCTTCTGGCCGTCGACTTTTCCCGTACCGCCGAGGCCGTGGCCGAACAGGCGCTGCTGCTGCGCAAGACCTTCGACGCCCGGCTGAGCATGGTCCACGTGGTGGAATTCGTACCCGTCGACCTCTCCAGCGAGCTGGTGATGCCGACCGACCTGGAAATCGATCAGGAACTGCTGGACCAGGCCGACAAGCGTCTCAGGGAACTGGGGGAGAAGTACGGGGTACCGGAGAGCGAGCGCTTCGTCTCTCAGGGAAGCACCCGACGCGAAATCCTGCGCATCGCAGAGGAGCAGTCGGTCGACCTGATCGTCCTCGGCAGCCACGGTCGCGAGGGCATCCAGCGCCTGCTGGGTTCGACCGCCAACGCCGTGCTGCACGGCGCGCCCTGTGACGTGCTGGCAGTCCGTATCCGGGACTGAAAGAACTACCAGCGTTTCTCGAGGAACAGGAAGACCGGAAGGTCGCTGACCGACAGCTCGCTGCTGCGCCGGACCGGAACGGGTTTCAGACCGGGATTCTTGGGTCCGGAAGTGCTGATACGGAGCTGCGGGCCGCTGCTTCCGAACGGACGCGCCAGGTTCACACCGCCGTCACGTGCATCCATCTGGACGTTCAGGGAAGATTTCCAGCTGCGCAGCTTCATGGCGATGTCCAGGTGCCAGCTGCTCCAGCCATCGTGCCGCGACCCGTTTCCCCGGGCGATCGAGTCGTCCGCTCGTGCCAGACTGCTGGCGAGGACACCCACCGCCACGAACAGAACCACCAGCAGCAACAGATCCGGTTTGTGATAACGCATTGAATTAATGACCATAATCACACCGCTTCGTTGACCACCGTAATGCCGGGTGTACGGTGGTAGCGTATTCCATCTGAAGTGGTGTGACCGTTAACCAGGTCACAGTTTGTGACTCTCCCTGCCCCGACGATGTCCCGTCGGCACTTCCCCAGCACTACCTTAGCGGCCGCAGCAGGAAAATCTGTAACGATGGGTATTCGCCTCGGCGAGGGCAGCCGCCGACTCAGTGGCCAGCAGATCGGTAGTCGGGATCGGTCCAGCAGCGCGGCAAGGCCTCACCGGAAGGGAACTCGAGATCGGCCTTGGCGAAGGTGGCGGGATCCTGCAACTCCTCACCGGCGTGAAAGCGGCCCTTGATCGTGTCCACACAGGGATCGACCATGGCAGGGATATCCAGCACTTCCACCAGGTCACCGGTCTTCTTGTCTCTCAGGTACATCGCTCTCTCTCCCGTTTTGATCCCTGCCTACATCTTAGTCCAAAGGGGCGCCCGAATCACCTGCGCCCGCACCCGCCACAACCCGCACAAACGCGGGGATTCCTATACGCCGGAGCGGAAAAATCGTATCCTAGGCGGCCACTGACCCGGTTGCCGGAATGCCGCAGGCGATCCGATACCGGCAGGCATCCCCTCCTGTTTCGGAACAGCCGTTCATGTCCAGCGACGACTACAAGATAGACATCGAGGTCGAGACCCGTTATGTCGAGGAGCAGTCACTCCCCGAGCAGAACCATTATGTCTTCACCTACACCATCACCATCCGCAACAGCGGAACAGTGCCGGCCCAGCTGCTGCGACGACACTGGGTCATCACCGATGCCAACAACCGGGTGCAGGAGGTCCGCGGCGAGGGCGTGGTCGGCGAGCAGCCGCACCTCAAGCCCGGCGAGCACTTCCGCTATACCAGCGGCACCATGCTGGAGACACCGGTCGGCAGCATGCGCGGCGCCTACCACATGATCGCCGACAACGGCGTCGAGTTCGAGGCCGAGATCCCGGTGTTCACCCTGGCCATCCCGCGCACCCTGCACTGAGGTACGGCGGTACGGGAACGCACTGCCCGATGATGGCCACGGAAACAGACCGGATCGCGCGGAACCAAAACGGCTTGCCGGAGCTGTTTCCGTGTCATTCCGTGTGTTTCCGCGGCCATCCGGAAATACACACCCGCACGCACGCGACTGCACCATGACCATCTACGCCATCGGCGACGTACAGGGCTGTTTCGACGAGCTGCAGGCGCTGCTGGACGGCATCGGTTTCCGGCCACAACGCGACCGCCTGTGGTTTGCCGGCGATCTGGTCAACCGCGGCCCCAAGTCACTGGAGACGCTGCGTTTCGTGCGCGAACTCGGCGCGGTCACCGTGCTCGGCAACCACGACCTGCACCTGCTGGCCTCGTCACACTTCCCCGATTACCGCAAACACCGCGACACCCTGGAACAGGTGCGGCGCGCCCCGGACGGGGATGAACTGCTGGACTGGCTGCGACGTCGGCCCTTGCTGCACCACGACGAGGAGACCGGCTACACGCTCATCCACGCCGGCCTGCCGCCGCAGTGGGACCTGCAGACCGCACGCCGCTGTGCCGCCGAGGTGGAACGGGTGCTGCGCGGCAAGGATTTCCACCAGTTCCTGGAAGTCATGTACGGCAACCGGCCCGACCGCTGGTCGGAGGAACTCGAGGGCTGGGACCGCCTGCGTTTCATCACCAACTGCTTCACGCGGCTGCGCTACTGTGACGCCGAGGGCCGCATCGCCCTGGGCCAGAAAGGGCCGCCGGGCAGCCAGCCGCGCGACCTCAAACCCTGGTTTGCCTGGAAGAAACGCAGGAGCCGCGACATGAACATCCTCTTCGGCCACTGGTCGACCCTGGGCGCCTATGACGCGCCCGGCATTCATGCCCTGGACACCGGCTGCCTGTGGGGCGGCTCCCTCACCGCCTTCCGCGTCGATGCGAAAAAGCCGAAGCGTTTCGAATACCCCTGTCCCGGAGCCCGCAAGCCGGGCTGAGACAGCCTTTCTGCACCGGTACCGAAAGCTGCCCTGCTACCCTTCCGATCGGCTGCCGTTCAGTGGACGCGCTCCAGCACGACGAAGTCGTAGTCGTACTGGTTGCGCTCGTCGGCCTGATGGGACTCGCGTGAAAGCTCGCGCCACCGATCCGCATCGAGATCCGGGAAGCGGGTATCGCCCTCCACCTCGGCCCGCACGCGGGTCAGGTAGATGCGCTCGGCCCGATCCAGGGTCTCGCGGTAGAGCTGGGCGCCGCCGATGACCATTACCTCCGGCGCATCGGCCGCGACTTCCAGCGCCGCAGGAACCGAATGCACCACGGTGCAGCCAGGAGCGCTGTAGGCGGGGTCGCGGCTGACGACGATGTTGTGGCGCCCCGGCAGCGGGCGGCCGATCGACTCCCAGGTGCGACGCCCCATCACGACGGGCTTGCCCATGGTCAGCGCCTTGAAGTGCTGCAGGTCTGCCGGCAGGCGCCAGGGCAGGCCGTTGTCGCGGCCGATGACGCCGTTGTCGGCCATGGCGACCACCAGGGCGACGCGACTCACACCGCCACCGGTGCCTTGATGTGCGGGTGCGGATCGTAGCCCTGAAGTTCGAAATCCTCGAAGCGGAAGTCGAACAGCTCCTTCACCTCGGGATTGAGCCTCATCACCGGCAGCGGTCGCGGTTCGCGCTGCAGCTGGGTGCGCGCCTGTTCCAGGTGGTTGGAATAGAGGTGGGCATCGCCCAGGGTGTGCACGAAATCACCGGCTTCGAGGCCGCACACCTGCGCCATCATCAGGGTCAGCAGGGCGTAGGAGGCAATGTTGAAAGGCACGCCGAGAAAGATGTCCGCGCTGCGCTGGTACAGCTGGCAGGACAGACGTCCCTCGGCGACGTAGAACTGGAACAGCGCATGACAGGGCGGCAGCGCCATGCGATCGATGTCGCCCACGTTCCAGGCGCTGACGATGATGCGGCGCGAGTCCGGATTGTTGCGCAGCTGCTCCAGCACCTGGCCGATCTGGTCGATGTGACGACCGTCGGCCGCCGGCCAGGAACGCCACTGGTAGCCGTAGACCGGGCCGAGATCGCCGTTCTCGTCGGCCCATTCGTCCCAGATGGTGACACCGTTCTCGTGCAGGTAGCGGATGTTGGTGTCCCCTTTCAGGAACCACAGCAGTTCGTGGATGATGGAACGCAGGTGCACCTTCTTGGTGGTCGGGACCGGGAAACCCTCAGCCAGATCGAAGCGCATCTGGTAGCCAAACACGCTCAGTGTGCCGGTGCCGGTACGATCCTCCTTGCGCACGCCCTCGTCGAGAACGTGCTGCATCAGCTCCAGATACTGTCTCACGCCGCCTCCTTCCTGTGCCGGTAGGCCGTTACCAGCAGATAGATCCCGAACAGCACCATGGGCGCCGACAGCAGCTGTCCCATGGTCAGCCAGCCGAAGGCGATGAATCCGAGCTGCGCATCGGGCTGGCGCACGAACTCCACCGCGAAACGGAACAGGCCGTACCAGAGCAGGAACATGCCCGACACCGCGCGCCGCGGTCGCGGCCTGGCCGAATAGAACCACAGGATGAGAAACAGCACCAGCC
>DROT01000134.1 GCA_011321775.1 Gammaproteobacteria bacterium
CAGGCGGTACAGGCGGTACAGGCGGTACAGGCGGCACGGGCGGCACGGGCGGCACGGGCGGCACGGGCGGGCAGATGCCTTCCCTGACCAGCACCAACCTCAACGCGCCCATGCCGGGCAGTCCGGTTGCCCAACAGCCCTTCGTCACCCGGTCGGGCTACCAGATCAGCGCCATCAACGACCTCGGTATGCACTGTGCCGACCTCGATCAGCGCGTGGCAGCCATTCTGCCGCCGTTCAACGTGGTCCATGCGCAGGCGATCCGGCGTGGCAAGGAACCCGATATTCTCTCGGATCGCGACGTGGAGATCGTCTATTCGGCGGCTTCCAACCCCAACGACCCGGTGTTGTCGCAGCCGGTGCAGCACAGCATGAACGGCAGTGGCCGCATCTTCAAAAGCAACTTCTGGGACATCAATCCGAGAACCGGCAACACCCTGGCCTTCGACCTGATGGATCCCTTCTATCCAGCCGGCGTGCTCGCCAGCATCGGCTATGACCAGCCGGGCGCCATCGACATCGGCCTGCCGGTACCGGATCCGGCGCAGCTCCCGGCGCTGGCGGCCGATCAGCAGGACATGCCCGGTCAGACCGATCCCTACAATGCCAACGTGCCGAAGGCCTTCAAGCGTTACGACACCAGTCTGCCGTTCTTCCGCAACTTTGCCTTCGGCTATACCCAGAACAAGATGAACTGGTTTGCGGCCGACGGCATCCCGATGTCCTTCGCCGACGACGCGGGTCGTGAAAATGCCTACCCGCTGATGCGGGTGCAGGCGCGTGCGGTGCCGGGCAATGGCCTGGGTGAGACCGCCGGCACCGTGCTGGCGTCGGTCGATACCGTGTTGCCGATCTCGGTGGAGGCCGACTGCAAGGCCTGTCATACCTCGACCCTGGATGGCGGCAACGCCGAGGCGGCCTGCGACCCGACCTTCGACAGCGGTTGTCCCGCGGGTGGGGGCTCGAAGCGCAGCAACACGCCCTTCAGCGTGGTCCTGGCCGGTGACGATCCGGATCCCGACAGTACCCAGCTGCAGAGCGAGGAGTGGGCGGCGGACTCCAACATCGTGCGGCTGCACGATGCCAAGCACGGAACGCACCTGGTGGACCAGACGCCGGTCATGTGCCAGACCTGTCACTACACGCCGGCGCTGGACCTGGCCCAGGTCGGCCCCAGCAACGACAACGGCAAGGACCAGATCAACCACAAGAGCATGTCCAACGTGATGCACAGCTTCCACGGGCAGTTCAAGGACCTGTTCCCCGACATGCCGGCGCCGGGAAGCAACCAGCTGGCGCGTCTCGACGTGCTGGACAAGACCTGCTACAGCTGCCATCCGGGCAAGCGCACCCGCTGCCTGCGCGGTGCCATGTTCAACCGTGGCGTGCTGTGCCAGGACTGTCATGGCGGCATGGAACAGGTCGGCGACGATTTCTCCCGCGACGTGTCACCGTCGAATCCCGGTGCCTTCATTGTCAAGGGCGACTTCTACACCAACCCGGCCACGCCGCGCGTGCCCTGGGCCAATGTCCCCATGTGCCAGTCCTGTCACACCGGCGATGCCGTCAGCAACCTGGCCGGCAGCAACGGCACCCTGGTCAGCCAGAGCGACAGCGACGGTCATCCGGACGGTATCCGTCTGTTGCAGGCGTGGCGTTCAGGCGACTCGGCGGCGAAACCGATCGTCGCCAGCAACCGCCGTTTCGCCGAGGAACAGATCAGCGACGCCAATGGTACCCACCAGGTCCTGTATCGTCTCAGCAAGGGCCACGAGGGCGTCTTCTGTGAGGCCTGTCACGGCAGCACCCATGCGATCTGGCCCGATGCCAATCCGAACGCCAACGACAATGTCGCGGCCAGCCAGATGCAGGGGCACAGCGGCAAGATCGTGGAGTGCAGCACCTGTCATACGGGTGATCTCGGCGTCAACCTCGACGGTCCGCATGGCATGCACCCGGTCGGTGACGCGGGTGTCAAGTTCGCCGAGGGCGGCCACGAGGACTTCGCCGAGAAGAACCTCCAGGCCTGCGCCGCCTGCCACGGTTCGCAGGGGCAGGGGACGGTACTTGCCAAGATGGCCGTCACCCGCACCTTCAAGGTGGAGGACAAGGGCAGCGTGACCCTGCAGAAGGACTCGCTGGTCAGCTGCAGCCTGTGCCACGAGAACCCCTTCACCAAGGGTGGCGGCGGAGGAGGGGACGACTAGCTGAGTCCAGCCTGCGGGGTTGTTTGCCGGGCTGGAGCCCGGCGCTCCCAGGCGCTCCCGGGGGCGAAATCGGCCGTCTTTCCGGGAGCACCGGGCTCCGGCCCGGCCGTCACCTCCCTTGCCGCGCACCGGCAAGGGGGCTTCGGCTCACTGCAACAACACCGCCGCCGTGGCCCGCGCGATGCCCTGCAGGAAGCCGTAGTCGAGGGTGTCGGCGACATCGCTCGGCTGATGGTAGTTCGGATTGCGGAAATCGGCGGTGTCGGTCAGCATGATGGCGCGGTAGCCGGCATCCCAGTAGGGCTTGTGGTCGCTGCGCAGCGCGTCGCGGAACCAGGCGCCGATGCGGTTGGCGCTGAACAAGGGCAGTTCGGGCACGTACAGCTCCGCTGCGCGTTCGAAGCGGTTGCCGAGACCGCCGGAACGCAGGTTGCCGACCACGGCGACGAAGTTTCCCGTCCTCGGCGGTGAGAACAGCAACGGTATCCTCGCCGGCGTGGCCTGGCTGTCCGCTGCGTCGGTGGCATAGCCGATCATCTCGAACACCAAGGCGCCTTCCAGCCGGTCCTTGCGTTCGCGGATCGAACGCACGTGCGCGCGGCTGCCGTCGCGACCGTCTTCCTCCAGGGTGAACAGGCAGAAGCGCACGCCGAGCGGCGTTTCCGCCGTCGCCAGCACACGTGCAATCTCGAGCACGGCGGCGACGCCGCTGGCGTTGTCGTCGGCGCCCGGGCTGTCGTCGACGCTGTCGTAGTGGGCACCCAGTTCGACGAACCGCGTGGGTTCGCGGCTGCCGCGGTGCTCGGCGACGACGTTGACGAACGGTGCTCCGTCGGCGGCATCCGTGCGCACGATTTCTGTTCGCGGCCGGTAGCCCCAGGAAGCCAGTCGTGACTCGATGTAGCGCTCGGCGTGGCGCAGCGCCGGCAGGTTGTGCGGTGAACGCGGCCCTCCGCTGGTCAGCGACTCGACGTGGGCGCGCAGCCGTGCGGCATCGATCTGTCCGATCCGTGCGGCGACGGCGGCCTGCCGTTCCCCGTTGCCGCAGCCGGCCAGACACAGGAAGGCGAGGGCGGACAGCAGGAGGCGGCGGCACATCTCCGCGCCGTGGTGGCCGGCGCGGTTCCGCCCTTCGCTCGTCATCGCTTTCCTCCCCGTCGGTCTTGTTGTTTCCTGTTCTCCGGCGCCTGGCGAATCGTGCGGAGCGCTGTATCCACAGTCGTTCTATAATCTACCACGAATGTTCCCCGTATGAGCGGACAGGCTGGAGAGGGTGGGGCGTGCGACAGGAACGTCTGCAGCAGATGCTGCGTTTGCTGAAGACACACCGCGTGGTGTCCCGCCAGACTTTCCTCGAACGCCTCGAGGTGTCTCCGGCGACCTTCAAGCGCGACCTGGAATACCTGCGCGACCGTCTCGGTGCGCCGGTGGTATGGGACCGCAAGCGCCGTGGTTACCGTTTCGACCTGCCCGCCGCCGAGGCGGCCAGTTTCGAGATGCCGGGATTGTGGTTCAACAGCCAGGAGATCCATGCGCTGCTGACCATGCACCGGCTGCTCGACGATCTTCAGCCGGGCCTGCTCCGACCGCATATCGAGCCGTTCAAGCAGCGCATCGACAAGCTGCTCGAGGGCGAACGGCACAGCAGCGAAGAACTGCGGCGACGGATCCGCATCCTGCACATGAACGCACGTCCCGTGGAGCCGGAGAACTTCGGAGTCATCAGCGCCGCGCTGCTGGCGGGTCGACGCCTGCGGGTGGTGCACTACAACCGCCGTCGTGACCAGGAAAGCGAGCGCGAGCTGTCGCCACAGCGGCTGGTGTTCTATCGCGACAACTGGTATCTCGATGCCTGGTGTCACCTGAGAAAGGGGTTGCGCAGTTTTGCCGTGGACAGCATTCGCCATGCCGAAGCCCTGGAACGGGAGATCCGGCCGGTCCCGGAGGGGGAACTCGAGGCGACGCTGGCGGCCGGTTATGGCATCTTCGGCGGTCGCCGCACGCGTACCGCGCGCCTGCGCTTCACCGCGGAGCGTGCTCGCTGGGTCGCCAGGGAGCGCTGGCATCCGCGGCAGCAGGGCCATTTCGAGGAAGACGGGAGCTATGTACTGAGCTTCCCCTACAGCGACGATCGCGAGTTGCTCATGGACATTCTCCGGCACGGTGCCGAGGTCGAGGTGCTTGCGCCCCGATCGCTGCGCGAGGGCGTTCGCCGCGAGGCCGAAGCCATGGTGGATCGTTATCGCTGAGCGGCAGTGGCTCATTCTGTGAGCCACTGCCGCCTGCATACTGTCTCCGTCGACAGAGGAGACCGTTCAATGCAACGCTATATCTTTACCGAGAAGAAACGGCAGCGGGGCCGGGTGGTCGCGCTACTGCTGCTGGCCGGCATGCTGGTGGCGCTGGCGATCCAGGCTTCACCCGATGGCTCGGTCATTCCCGTGGAGGATGTTCCGCAACACGCGGGCTTTACCGGTGACTGGCAGCGGCAGTTCGTGATCGGGCAGGAACTGGCCCTGTCGCTGGACCGCTCCATGCCGCGGGGGTATGAACGGATCTACCTGTGGCAGGGCGGACGCATCGTCGGTTCCCTGCCG
>DROT01000135.1 GCA_011321775.1 Gammaproteobacteria bacterium
CAGCCGTCGTCGTCGAAGGCGGCTTTCAGTGCCGGTCCGCGGCGCACGATCTCGCGGTCTTCCTGCGCCGGCGGCAGATCCTTCACCAGCAGCGCCAGGCGCCGTGGCGCCGCCCAGGCGCGGATGCCGCTGAACGACAGGGCGGCCGCCTCCAGCCCCTTTTCCAGGCCGTCGGCAAACGCCTGTGACAACCGCGGCAGCGCCCGGGGGGGCAGCTCCTCGGTGCCGATCTCGATCAGGAGGTCGCGGGGTTCGCTCATGAGCGCCCCTCCTGCTGCAGCAAGGGGAAGCCCAGCGATTCACGGCGTTCGTAGTAGGCCTGGGCCACCGCCCGGGCCAGCGCGCGTACCCGCAGGATGAAGCGCTGGCGTTCGGTCACGGAGATGGCGCTGCGGGCATCGAGCAGGTTGAAGGTGTGCGAGGCCTTGAGCATCAGTTCGTAGGCGGGCAGCGGCAGCCCGGCCTCGATCAGCGCCTGGCTGTCCCGCTCGCACACGTCGAACCAGTGGAACAGTTCCTCGACGTTGGCGTGCTCGAAGTTGTAGGCCGACATCTCGACCTCGTTCTGGTGGAACACGTCGCCATAGAGCACCTTGCCGCCGGGCCCGTCGGTCCACACCAGGTCGAACACGCTCTCCACCCCCTGCAGGTACATGGCGATACGCTCCAGGCCATAGGTGATCTCGCCGCTGACCGGGCGGCAGTCCAGACCGCCCACCTGCTGGAAATAGGTGAACTGGGTGACTTCCATGCCGTTGAGCCAGATCTCCCAGCCCAGCCCCCAGGCGCCGAGCGTCGGGGACTCCCAGTTGTCCTCGACGAAGCGGATGTCGTGCACCAGCGGGTCCAGCCCCAGTTCGCGCAGCGAGTCCAGGTACAGCTCCTGGATGTCGTCGGGACTGGGCTTGAGCAGCACCTGGAACTGGTAGTAGTGCTGCAGGCGGTTGGGATTCTCGCCGTAGCGGCCGTCGGTGGGGCGGCGCGAGGGCTGCACGTAGGCGGTACGCCAGGGTTCCGGGCCGATGGCGCGCAGGAAGGTGGCGGGGTGGAAGGTGCCGGCGCCGACCTCCATGTCGTAGGGCTGGAGCAGAACGCAGCCCTGCCGCGACCAGTAGTCCTGCAGTGCGAGTATCAGTCCCTGAAAGGTCGGGGCCGCGGCGGTGTCTGAAGCAGTCAAGGCAGTAGTCGGTCCGGTGTCATCGAAGGCGCGCAGTATAGCCTGCAGCGGGCATCCGATGTAGGGGAAGTCGATGATTTGAGTGAACTTAAGGGATTCGGGCGCCTAAGTAGTATAATTTATCGGCCGATAAGTAATAATGAGGGAACGAAGCACGAGGTTGTTATGAAAACGCTGGTCCTGCAACCCACCGACGTGGCCCAGTGGCACGCGCTGGTCAACGAGGCCCAGGCGGCCGCCCGTTCGAACCTGGACGAATCACTCGAATCCTACCTGGTCTTCCTGCTCATGCGCTTCTGCGGCCAGCCCGAACTGGCGCGCCGTGTCATGGCGCTGGAATTCCTCCGGGCGCAGGAGGCGCATGTGCAGCAGACCGAGCGATTACGCGAAGTTGGCGACCAATGCCTGCTGTTTTCCGGATTATTCCCGCAGGTTGCGGAGAAGCGCATGGTGCGGGTGAGCTATTTCGTCAACATCGGTCGCAGCGCCTACGATCAGCTGGCGGCCATGGTGGATCGCCATAGCGACCGTCTCTACGGCCGCCTGGCCGAGACCTTCGTGGGGGTCATGGACGTGTTGCAGGCGATGCGGGGTCTTTCCGGCGAGACCGTGCTGCAGCCGCTCGCGGCCGCGGAACTCTGGACTGACACCGGCAGCCGCGAGGCCCGGCGCTCGCTCGCCGAGGTCACTGACGCCCAGCCGGTGGCTTCGCGGGGGGCGCCCCGGCGACATTAGCTGTCTGTCGCCTTGTATTGTCAGCCGCGGGAAACGATAGAAGAACTGTAGCTATTCAACTCCCTGAGCCCGGAGTGAACCTCTGACCGAATCGACCGCGCCTTGAAATGGGCCGGCCCGGAAAATCCGGCCCATTTCAAGGAAACAAGCGGTCGCCTGAGGGAAGAGGTTCGCTCCAAGCTCACTGAGTTGAATAGCTACAGTTCTTCTATCGTTTTCCGTGGCTCCTCCGGCCGCGTCTTTGCGCTAGAATGACGCCCAATCCCGTTTCCCGGTTACAGAATTCACATGACAGAGACA
>DROT01000136.1 GCA_011321775.1 Gammaproteobacteria bacterium
GGGCCGTAGCGAGAGCGTGGCACAGCGAGGCGATTCTTGCGATCGTTTGAGGCGCATAGTGGGGACTATGCGACGAAAAGGATCGCGAAAAGCGGCCGCTGTGCTGCGCTCGCAGCAGGTCCATCATTACTCGGACAGGCTCCTAGGCTTCCCCTTGCTTCCACTTGATCGAACACCCCATGCTGGGCGTCTGTTCGGCCGGTCCCCGACCGGTCTCGGCCACCTGCACCATGGCCTCGAACAGCTCGCGGCGGGCGTCGGCGGGTGCCGCCTCCTTGCGACTGGAATCCAGGCGACCACGGTACTGCAACTCCAGGTCGGCGTTGTACCCGAAGAAATCGGGGGTACAGACGGCGCCGTAGGCGCGCGCCACTTCCTGGCTCTCGTCCAGCAAATAGGGAAAGGGGAAGTCCAGCCGCGCCGCGATGGCCTTCATGTTGTCGAAGGAATCTTCCGGGTAGTCAGCCGGGTCATTGGCCATGATGGCGACACTGCCGATGCCGTAGTCACGGAGTTCCCGGGTATCGCGCAGCAGGCGGTCGAGTATCGCCTTCACGTAGGGACAGTGATTGCAGATGAACATCACCAGCAACCCCTTGCTGCCACGGCACTGGTCCAGGGTCCAGATATTGCCGTCCACGCCCGGCAAGGCGAAATCAACGGCCGGCGCTCCGAAATCGCATACCGGCGTCTGCAGTGAAACCATGGTGCGCTCCTGCTCGGTTCCCGAGCGCCGCAGTGTAGCTCGCCAGCCGCGGCAATCAAGCACCACGGCGAAACACGTTTTGACATCGCGCGCCCCGCAGGGCTATCATTGGCTTGCAAGCGCCGATTTGAGTTCAGATTGCGGGCGCTATAGAAATACGGCTAAAGCGAGGAAATGAAAGAATTTTTCGAAGCCCGCTGGAGCCACCGCTCAAGCGGGCTTTGTCGATTTTGAAGGATATAACAATCATGACTGAACATCTGTTTACCTCTGAATCCGTTTCCGAAGGCCACCCCGACAAGATGGCCGACCAGGTTTCCGACGCGGTACTCGACGCCATTCTGGCCGAGGACAAGCACGCGCGCGTGGCCTGCGAAACCCTGTTCAAGACCGGGCTGGTGCTGATCGCCGGCGAGATCACCACCAGCGCCAAGCCCGACTACGAGAAGATCATGCGCGAGACCATCCGCGACATCGGCTACACCAGCTCCGAAATGGGGTTCGACTGGGAAAGCTGCGCCGCCATGACGGCACTCGGCGTGCAGTCTCCCGACATCAACCGCGGCGTCGATCGCGAACGCCCGGAGGAACAGGGCGCCGGCGACCAGGGCCTGATGTTCGGCTACGCCACCAACGAGACCGATGTGCTCATGCCGGCCCCCATCACCTACGCCCACCGGCTGGTGCACCGTCAGGCAGAGGTACGCCGCAAGGGGACGCTGGCCTGGCTGCGTCCCGACGCCAAGAGTCAGGTGACCTTCCACTACCGCGACGGCAAACCGGTCAGCATCGACGCCGTGGTGCTGTCGACCCAGCACGCCCCCGACATCGACCACAAGGAACTGGAAGAGGCGGTGATGGAACATATCATCAAGCCGGTGTTGCCCAGCGAATGGCTGACCGCCGATACGCGCTACCATATCAATCCCACCGGCTCCTTCACCATCGGCGGACCGATGGGCGATGCCGGCCTCACCGGCCGCAAGATCATCGTCGACACCTATGGCGGCGCCGCACGCCACGGAGGCGGCGCCTTCTCGGGCAAGGACCCGTCCAAGGTCGACCGCTCGGCCGCCTATGCAGGCCGCTACGTGGCCAAGAACATCGTCGCCGGCGGCCTGGCCGAACGCTGCGAGATCCAGGTCTCCTACGCCATCGGCGTGGCCGAACCCACCTCCATCATGGTGGAGACCTTCGGCACGGGGCAGATCAGCGACGAGCGCATCACCGAACTGGTGCGTGAACACTTCGACCTGCGCCCCTACGGCATACTCAAGATGCTGGACCTGCTGAATGCGGACAGGATCAAGTACCGCAAGACGGCGGCCTACGGTCACTTCGGCCGCGAGGACGAGGGTTTCAGCTGGGAGAAGACCGACAAGGCGGAGATGTTGCGAGCCGACGCCGGCCTGTAATCGATTGCGGTTCTGTAAAACCGTATTCCCTGAGGGGCGCTGCAGCGGGACACCCCGTCAGGCTCAGGGAAGCGGATCCTCTGTACAACGGCGCTCATCTTGCAACTGGAGATGAACCATGAATGCTGTTTTGGATAGCGCCAACGACTACAAGGTCGCCGACATCGGCCTCGCCGACTGGGGCCGCAAGGAAATCGCCATCGCCGAGAGCGAGATGCCCGGTCTGATGGCACTGCGCGAAGAGTACGGTAACGAGAAACCCCTCCAGGGTGCCCGCATCACCGGCAGCCTGCACATGACCATTCAGACCGCCGTGCTGATCGAGACCCTGGTGGAACTCGGCGCCGAGGTACGCTGGGCCTCCTGCAACATCTACTCCACCCAGGACCACGCGGCCGCCGCCATCGCCGCCCGCGGCATCCCGGTGTTCGCCTGGAAGGGCGAGACCATCGACGAGTACTGGTGGTGTACCGAGCAGGCGCTGAGCTGGCCGGATGGCAGCATGCCCAACATGATCCTCGACGACGGTGGCGATGCCACCCTGCTGGTGCACAAGGGTGTCGAATTCGAGAAGGCCGGCAAGGTTCCGGAAACAAAGGACGACGACAACGAGGAATGGAAGGCCATCCTGGCGCTGCTGAGGCGCACCCTGGAAAAGAGCCCGGACAAGTGGCAGAAAATGGCGGCGAGCATCCGCGGCGTCACCGAGGAGACCACCACCGGCGTGCACCGTCTCTACCAGATGCAGGAACAGGGCGAACTGCTGTTCCCGGCCATGAACGTCAACGACTCGGTCACCAAGTCGAAGTTCGATAACCTCTACGGCTGCCGCGAATCCCTCATCGACGGCATCAAGCGCGCCACCGATGTCATGATCGCCGGCAAGATCTGCGTGGTCCTCGGTTACGGCGACGTCGGCAAGGGCTGCGCCCAGGCCTACCGCGGCATGGGGGCCACCGTCCTGGTCACGGAGATCGACCCGATCTGCGCCCTGCAGGCGACCATGGAAGGCTACCGCGTGGTCACCATGGAAGAAGCCGCCTCCATCGGCGACATCTTCGTCACCACCACCGGCAACGTCAATGTCATCACCCACGATCACATGCTGGCCATGAAGAACGAGGCGATCGTATGCAACATCGGCCACTTCGACTCGGAGATCGATATCGCCTCGCTGGAGAAGTACCAGTGGGAAGAGATCAAGCCCCAGGTCGACCACGTGATCTTCCCCGATGGCAAGAAGATCATCGTTCTGGCCAAGGGGCGCCTGGTCAACCTGGGCTGCGCCACCGGCCATCCCAGCTTCGTCATGTCGGCCTCCTTCACCAACCAGGTGATGGCGCAGATGGAGCTGTTCGGCAACGGCGACCGTTATGAGAACAAGGTCTACGTGCTGCCCAAGATCCTGGACGAAAAGGTTGCACGCCTGCATCTGAACAAGATCGGAGCCCACCTGACCACCATGACCCCCGAGCAGGCGGAGTACCTCGGACTGAACATCGACGGTCCCTACAAGCCGGATCACTACCGCTACTGAGGAGAGAGGGCCGGCCATCCCGGGGCGCCTTTGCGGCCGCCCCGGGCCTTGCCCGCCCGCCACGGCATGGAATCACAGAAAAAGTATCCGCGCGTCTACAGCTTCGAATTCTTCCCGCCCAAGACCGAAGAGGGCGTCGCCCGACTGCGCCAGACCCGCGAGCAACTGGCCCGACTTGAACCCCGCTTCTTCTCGGTCACCTTTGGCGCCGGTGGCTCGACCCGCGAACGCACCTTCGAGACGGTGCGCGACATCCAGCAGGAATCCGGCATCGAGGCGGCTCCTCACCTGTCCTGCGTCGGTTCGACCAGGGACAGCATCCGCGAGATCCTGGATGCCTACCGCCGCGAGGGCATTCGCCACATCGTCGCCCTGCGCGGTGACCTGCCTTCGGGCATGGGTCGCGCCGGCGAATTCCGCTACGCCAACGAACTGGTGGAATTCATCCGCGCCGAGACCGGCGACCACTTTCACATCGAGGTCGCGGCCTATCCGGAATTCCACCCGCAGGCACCCAACGCCGAGGTGGATCTGCTCAATTTCAAGCGCAAGGTGGAGGCCGGCGCGGACAGCGCCATCACCCAGTATTTCTACAACCCCTACGCCTACTACCACTTCATCGAACGCTGCGAACAGCTGGGCATCGACCTGCCCATCGTGCCGGGCATCATGCCGATCACCAACTACACCCAGCTGGCCCGCTTCTCGGACATGTGCGGCGCCGAGATCCCGCGCTGGATACGCAAGCGCCTGGAGGCCTACGGCGACGACCGGGCGTCCATCCGCGCCTTCGGCGAGGAGATCGTTGCCGAGATGTGCCAGGCGCTGCTGGATGCAGGCGCCCCCGGGCTGCACTTCTATACCATGAACCAGGCCGCGCCGGTCCTGGCCGTCTGGAACCGGCTCGACACCGGCACCTGAACCGCCGGTGCCGGGGACGAGGGGCATCGTGCCACCCGGGTACTCAGCCATGAACAACAGCGACTACGTGCAACGCGATCTGTCGGTCCTCTGGCATCCCTGCACCCAGATGAAGGACCACGAGTGGCTGCCGCTGGTGCCGATCCGGCGCGGCGAGGGCGTGTGGCTGGAGGACTTCGAAGGGCGGCGCTACCTGGACGCCATCAGCTCCTGGTGGGTCAACCTGTTCGGACACAGCAACCCCCGTATCAACGCCGCCCTGAAAAAACAGCTCGACACCCTGGAACACGTCATACTGGCCGGCTTCACCCACGAGGCGGTCATCGAACTGTCCGAACGCCTGGTCGAGATCACCCCGCCAGGGCTGGATCGCTGCTTCTACGCCGACAACGGTTCCTCGGCCATCGAGATCGCCCTGAAGATGAGCTTCCACTACTGGCTGAACCGGGGACAGACGGGGAAAACGCGCTTCATCACCCTCAGCAACAGTTACCACGGCGAGACCCTGGGTGCGCTCGCCGTGGGCAACGTCGAACTCTATCGCGATACCTACGGTCCGCTGCTGATGGAGACCATCCAGGTGCCCTCGCCCGACTGTTACCATCGCGAGGCCGGCGAGTCCTGTGCCGCCTACAGCGAGCGCATGTTCCGGCACATGGAACGCGCCCTCGAGGAACACGCGGACGAAGTCTGCGCCGTCATCGTCGAACCGCTGGTGCAGTGTGCCGGCTCCATGCGCATGTACGATGCCGTCTACCTGAAACTGCTGAGGAAGGCCTGTGATCACTTCGGCGTACATCTCATCGCCGACGAGATCGCCGTCGGCTTCGGACGCACCGGCACCCTGTTCGCCTGCGAACAGGCAGGCATCAGCCCGGATTTCCTGTGCCTCTCCAAGGGCCTCACGGGCGGCTACCTGCCGCTGTCGGTGGTCCTCACGGGGGAGCGGATCTACCAAGCCTTCTACGACGACTACCAGCGACTGCGCGCCTTCCTGCACTCGCACAGCTACACCGGCAATGCCCTTGGCTGCCGCGCGGCGCTGGCGACGCTCGAGCTGTTCGGACAGGGAGACGTACTGAA
>DROT01000137.1 GCA_011321775.1 Gammaproteobacteria bacterium
AAGAGACGCTATATCATCGCTATGCAGGGAGCCAAATGTTGCTGTATTGCCAACTTCCATTCGGCCAAATGGTGTATCCACTGAATATATCGGTTTCTCTGAGTACTTAACGAGATCTTTAAATCCACTTGGGTAGAAGAATTCTTGTAAGTTAGTAAGCGAGAAATCGATATCTGCAAATCGTTCATCGTGGGGCAGAAGATCCCCGATCACCAAGCACAAAAACCCAGCTTTCCCAGGGTGGGTAACAAGGCCATTACGCAGGGAAGTGCCCGCATGGTGTGCGGAGAATCGGCCAATAAGAGTGCATTTATCGCCAGACGACAGGACGCCATGCAGCACTTCAGTTTCGGGAGGAACATCATTGCCTGTAATTGTGTAGGAGAGGATTACCCCTTCTTCAGGAGAATAGTTAACTTCTCCACAGAATCGCTTTTCGTAAGAGTCCGGGAGAAAGAACTCACCAGTCCATCGCTTTTCGGTAAATAGTTCAGACATTTCACCGCGACCCCGTAAAGCAGCTAACTACAATTAGACGGCGCACGCCGTATAACATGGCAGCAATAGCTGCAGCCTTCTGAACCGGTCGGTGTTGCTGTTTAGGCTGCAGGCGCCGTTCATCATGAATTCTATCCCCATACTAGCCGTTCATAACTCTTCGCTTTATCAAGCGTTTTGACAGGCGCCGTCGAGACGACGCCAATAACCAGCGCAGCGGTCGTGGATAAAGCGGCGTACTACCACAACCGTATACGCAGTATAACGCCGGATCAACAGGTAATAGGCGGCTTTGGAAAAGCGGGGGGAGGAAGTGTCCGTGTGTCAGTGGCGGGTTTGCATGAAACGTGGGGTTTGCGGGGCGCTGGCTGGTGAAATATGCCGCGGTGTGTCGGGCGACAGCCCCGCCGTCCGTGCTCAGGCCCGCTTCTCGCTCACGCCGTACTGATGGTGTTCGAGGATGGTGATCTCGGCCATGCGGCTCTCGATCCATTCTTCCGCTTCGGCGAGTATCTGTTGCGCGGTCTTGCCTTCGGTCTCGATCGGCGGGCCGATGCGTACCTGGATCACGCCGGGTCGTTTGACGAATTCCCGGCGCGGCCAGTATTCGCCGGCGTTGTGGGCTATCGGCACCACCGGGCGGCCGCTGCGTTCCGCGAGGATGGCGCCGCCGATCTTGTAGCGGCCTTTCTTGCCCGGTGCGGTGCGCGTACCTTCGGGGAACACGATGATCCAGCGGCCCTTTTCCAGGCGCTCGCATCCCTGTTCCACCAGCTGGTCGATGGCCTTGCGTCCGGCGCCGCGGTTGAGGGCGATGGGTTCCATCATCAGCATGCCCCAGCCGAATACCGGTACCCACAGCAGTTCGCGCTTGACCACCCAGGACTGTTTGTCGAACCACTGGTTGAGGACCAGCGTCTCCCAGGTCGACTGGTGCTTGCAGAACACGATGCCGGGCTGTTGCGGAATGTTCTCGGTACCCTCGACGTGGTGCTCGAGCCCGCAGGTCAGCCTGAGCCAGTAGAGGGTCGAGCTCGACCAGGCGCGGGTGATGGCGAAGCGCCGGTCCAGCGGCAGCGGAAAGCTCAGCAACAGGATCAGGACGAAGACCAGGATCAGCAGCATGAAGCCGACCCAGAAGGCGAAGGAACGCAGGTAGAGCAGCGGGGTTGCCGGTTGCAGCGCGGAGGTGGCCAAGGGCTTCAGTCCATGTCGCGGAATTCGGACACCCGGATGCGGCCGTCGACCATGCGCGATTCACGCTGCATGAGCTTGTCCATCTTGTTCCAGAAGGCGTCGCGCAGGTCGAAGTCGGCGGCGATGGCGGTGCCGATGAGCAGGATCATCAGGTCGGCGACTTCCTCGGCGAGGCTTTCGCGGCTCTTGCCCTTGGTGACGCAGGAGGAGATCTCGCCGAGTTCCTCGGCCATCAGCGCCACCCGGTAGGTCATCTCCTCGCCGCCGGTGTTGCGGAAGTCGTGCTTGTCGTGAAAGGCCTGCACGGCGTCGAGCATGGCCTGGTAGGAGTCGCGGTCGGTCATGGTGGGTCTCAGCTCTGCAACAGGGAAAGATCGGCAACGCGCAGGAACAGCTGGCGGATCTGCTGCAACAGCGCCAGGCGGTTGCGGCGCAGTCCCTCGTCGTCGGCCATGACCATGACCTGGTCGAAGAAATGGTCGACGGCGTCGCGCAGTCCGGCCAGTTGCTTCAGCGCCTCTTCGTATCGGCCTTCGTCCATCAGCGGGATGACGTCGGCGCCCAGTGCCTCCACTTGCCGCGCCAGCTGTTGCTCGGCCTCGTCCTGGAGCAGCGAGTGCTTCACCTCGCCGGAGACGCCCTGCCCGGCCTTGCGCAGGATGTTGCCGATGCGCTTGTTGGCCGCCGCGAGGCTGGCGGCTTCGGGCAGCAGCCGGAAGGCGCGACAGGCCTGGATGCGCCGGTCGATGTCCAGCAGGCGGGTCGGTCGCGTCGCCAGCACCGCCTCGACCACGTCGTGCTCGACGCCGCGCTCCTGGTAGTAGCCGCGCAGGCGTTCGGCGACATAGTCGAACACGGTGTCGATCACCTTGGGCGCGCCGAGCGAGTCGTCGAAGGCGCCGGCCGCATGATCCAGCAGTTCCACCAGGTCGATGTCCAGGCCGCCTTCGATACAGATGCGTACCACGCCCAGTGCCGCGCGCCGCAAGGCGAAGGGGTCCTTGTCGCCACTCGGTGCCTGGCCGATGGCGAAGATGCCGACGAGACTGTCGATACGGTCGGCCAGGGCCAGCGCCTGACCGGTGCGGGTGGCCGGCAGCCCGTCACCGGCATAGCGCGGCCGGTAGTGCTCCTCGATGGCGGTGGCCACCTCTTCCGGTTCGCCGCTCTCGATGGCGTAGTAGCGCCCCATGATGCCCTGCAGTTCGGGAAACTCGTACACCATGCTGGTGAGCAGGTCGCACTTGCACAGCTGTGCCGCGCGCTCGGCGTAGCCCACGTTGGCTCCCAGATCCGTGGCGATGCGGGTCGCCAGCCGGGCGATCCTCTGCTGCTTGTCGTAGAGGGTGCCGAGGCGGTCCTGGAACACCATGTTGCGCAGTCCCTCGGCATAGGACTCCAGCGGCTTCTTGCGGTCCTGGTTCCAGAAGAAGGCGGCGTCCGCCAGCCGCGGGCGGATGACGCGTTCGTTGCCGGCGCGGATCTGTTCCGGGTCCTTGCTGACCAGGTTGGCGACGGTGACGAAATGCGGCAGCAGCGCGCCGCGCGCATCGGTCACCGGGAAGTACTTCTGGTGATCCTGCATGCTGGAGATCAGGGCTTCCGAAGGAACCTGCAGGAATTCGCTGTCGAAGCGTCCGGCGATGGCCACCGGCCATTCCACCAGCGCCGTGACCTCGTCCAGCAACGCCTCGTCGATCAGCGCCTGCCCGCCGAGCTGCGCCGCCTGCTCCAGCACCTGGGCGCGGATGGCCTCGCGGCGGGCGGCGAAATCCGCCAGCACCCGGCCCTCGGTCTCCAGCAGCGGCAGGTAGGCCTCGGGTTCGGCGATGTACATGGCTTGCGGGTGGTGGAAGCGATGGCCGCGGGTGTAGCGGTCGGCCTTGACCCCGAGGATGGTGGCATCGACGACCTGGTCGCCGAACAGCAGCACCACCCAGTGCACCGGGCGCACGAATTCGTCGTCGCGATCGCCCCAGCGCATGCGCTTGGGAATGGGCAGCCCGGCCAGCGCCTTGCGGACCAGTTCCGGCACCAGCTCGGCCACCGGTCGGCCCTTCTCCACGGCCCGGAACGACAGCCAGCTGCCCTTCTTCGTTTCCAGCTGGTCCAGCTGTTCCACCTCCACGCCGCAGGAACGGGCGAAGCCGATGGCGGCCTGGGTGGGACAGCCGTCGTCGTCGAAGGCGGCTTTCAGTGCCGGTCCGCGGCGCACGATCTCGCGGTCTTCCTGCGCCGGCGGCAGATCCTTCACCAGCAGCGCCAGGCGCCGTGGCGCCGCCCAGGCGCGGATGCCGCTGAAGGACAGGGCGGCCGCCTCCAGCCCCTTTTCCAGGCCGTCGGCAAATGCCTGTGACAACCGCGGCAGCGCCTTGGGGGGCAGTTCCTCGGTGCCGATCTCGATCAGCAGGTCGCGGGGTTCGCTCATGAGCGCCCCTCCTGCTGCAGCAAGGGGAAGCCCAGCGATTCACGGCGTTCGTAGTAGGCCTGGGCCACCGCCCGGGCCAGCGCGCGTACCCGCAGGATGAAGCGCTGGCGTTCGG
>DROT01000138.1 GCA_011321775.1 Gammaproteobacteria bacterium
GGCATTCCGCTGCAGGACATGGAGTTCTTCCAGTTTCATCCGACGGGCATCGCCGGCAAGGGCATGCTCATCACCGAGGCCGCGCGTGGCGAGGGTGGCTATCTGGTCAACGGCGAGGGCGAGCGCTTCATGGAGCGCTACGCGCCCCACGCGAAGGACCTGGCCAGCCGTGACGTCGTCAGCCGCGCCATCTTCACCGAGGTGCGCGAGGGCCGCGGGGCCGGGCCGGAGCGCAACCACGTGTTGCTGAAACTCGACCACCTGGGCGGTGACGTGGTACGCAAGCGCCTGCCCGGCATCCGCGACATGTCGCTCACCTTCCTGCACATCGATCCGGCCGACACGCCCATACCGGTCTACCCGACGGCGCACTACACCATGGGCGGCATCCCCACCAACCGCCACGGCCAGGTGGTGGTGCCGGAGCAGCAGGGTGCCGAGGAACCGGTTCCCGGATTGTATGCCGTGGGCGAGTGCGCCTGCGTCTCGGTGCACGGTGCCAACCGCCTCGGCGGCAATTCGCTGCTCGACATCCTGGTGTTCGGGCGCGCGGCCGCCAACCACGTCATCGAATACCTCAAGGAGCAGCGCTACCACCGGCCGCTGCCGGAGGGCGCCGCCGATGCCGCCATGGCGCGGCTGCAGCGCTGGGAACGCGAGGGCGCGGGCGAATCGGTAGCAGGACTGCGCAACGAGTTCGCGCGCGTGATGGAGGAGCACTGCGGCGTGTTCCGCAACGAGGAAGTGCTGCAGGAGGGCCGTGAACGCGTGCTGGAACTCTACCAGCGGCTGCAGGAGGCGCGTATCGACGACCACAGCCAGGTCTTCAACACCGCGCGCATCGAGGCCCTGGAACTGGAGAACCTGATGCAGGTCGGCCTCGCCACCGTGACCTCGGCACTGGCGCGCAAGGAGAGCCGCGGTGCCCACTCCCGCATCGACTACCCGGAACGCGACGACCAGCACTGGCTGCGACACAGCCTGTTTACGCTGGAGGACCAGCGCATGGACTACAAGCCGGTGCGCATCAAGCCCCTGACCGTGGACAGCTTTCCCCCGAAGGCGCGGACCTACTGACATGAAATTCTCCATCTACCGCTACGACCCCGACCGCGACGACAAGCCCTGGATGCAGGACTACGAACTGGCGGATGAACGCATCGAACCCGGCATGATGCTGCTGGACGCACTGTTGCTGCTCAAGGCGCAGGACCAGAGCCTGAGTTTCCGGCGTTCCTGCCAGGAGGGGGTGTGCGGTTCCGACGGCATGAACATCAACGGGCGCAACGGCCTCGCCTGCATCACCCCGCTGGCGGAACTGAAGACACCGGTGCAGATCCGTCCACTGCCGGGGTTGCCGGTGATCCGCGACCTGATCGTCGACATGGACCCTTTCTACCGCCAGTACCGGCGCGCGCGCCCCTACCTGATCAACGACGAACCCTGCCCGGAGGTGGAGCGCCTGCAGACGCCGCAGGAGCGCGAGCGGCTGGACGGCCTCTACGAATGCATCCTGTGCGCCTGCTGTTCGACCTCCTGCCCCTCGTTCTGGTGGAACCCGGACAAGTTCCTCGGGCCGGCGGCACTGCTGCAGTCCTGGCGCTTCCTGGCGGACTCGCGCGACCAGGCCACCGAGGAACGCCTCAACAGCCTCGAGGGTCCCTTCCGCCTGTTCCGCTGTCACACCATCATGAACTGCGTCGAGTCCTGTCCCAAGGGCCTGAACCCGACGCGCGCCATCGGTCGGATCAAGGAACTGATGGTCAAGCGCTCGCTGTGAGCGAACACTCGCGCCTGCGCTGGAAGTGCCGGCGCGGCATGCGCGAGCTGGACCTGCTGCTGGGGGACTTCCTGGAGCGCGGCTACGCCGACCTGGACGCCGCCGGCAGGGAAGGCTTCGAACGCCTCCTGGAGTACCCGGACGCGGTGCTGCTGGAATGGCTCATGGGAAGGATCCGACCGGGCGACAGGGACGTTGCGCGACTCGTCGAACAGATTCGATCGGCCACTGCTGGCTGAACTCGGCCCCTCGCGGCAGCTGTGGCTGCTGCTGGCGCTGCCCCACCTGCTCGCGGCTGCCGTGTGGCTGTACCTGCCGCTGGCCTGGAGTCTGCGCCTGGCAGCGGTCTGCCTGCTGGCTGCGCGGCTGCTCTATCTGCTGCAACTGCACCTGTCTGCCAGCCGCCCCTCGTCGATCGAGGCCCTGAGCTGGGACCAGCGGCGCGGCTGGCGTCTGCGCGACGCGTGCGGTCGCTGGCGAAACGCCGAATTGCAGCTGCCGGTGTTCGTCAGCCGCCGCCTGGTGGCGGTGCGGTTTCGCAGCGGGCGCGGTCGTTGCAGCGTGCTGGTGCCGGCCGACCGCCTGGCGGCAGACGACTTTCGCCGCCTGCGGGTGCGCTTGCTACAATCCGCGCATGGCCATCGAGATCGAGAGGACCTTCCTGGTACGTGACGAGCGCTGGCGGCAGGACGCCGATGGCGGCGAATACTACAGCCAGGGCTACCTGTCGAGCGATCCGCAGAACTGCATCCGCGTGCGCATCGCCGGCGAGCGCGCCTGGCTCGGCATCAAGCGCGCCACCTCGGCACTGCGGCGGCTGGAATACGAGTACCCGATCCCGCTGCAGGATGCGCGCGAAATCCTCGAACAGATCGTCCCGCGGGAGCGCATCGACAAGTGGCGCTACCACGTGCCCTGGGGGAAACACCTGTGGGAGATCGACGTGTTCGACAAGGCCAATGCCGGCCTGGTGGTGGCGGAGATCGAGCTGCAGGACGAGGACGAGGACTTCGAGCGGCCGCCCTGGCTGGGCCAGGAGGTCTCGGACGATCCGCGCTACTACAACATGAACCTGGCGCGAAATCCCTACCCGACGTGGAAGTGAGCGCGTCCGCGGGTGGAGGTCGGGCGCCTTGAGACTGCGCTGGCTGCTGTTGCTGCTGCCGCTGCTGGGCGCCTGCCGGGCACCGGACGACGGCGCCATCCGCTTTGCGCTGGCCACCATGCCGGCCAGCCTCGATCCGCGCTTCGCCACCGATGCGGCCTCCGAACGCATCAACCGGCTGCTGTACCGGCGCCTGGTCGATTTCGACGAACACGCGCGTCCGCAGCCGGCGTTGGCCACCTGGGAGCGGCTGTCGCCGCGCCACTACCGGTTTCACCTCGGACGTGAAGGACGCCGTTTCACCGATGGCAGCCGCCTGACGGCCGCCGACGTCGCCGCCACCTACCGTTCGGTACTCGACCCGGCCACCGGCTCGCCGCAGCGCGGCACCCTGGCACTGATCGGGGGTATCGAGGTGCTGGACGAGGATACCCTGGACTTCCACCTCGACCGCGCCGACGCGCTGTTCCCCGCCTACCTCGGCATCGGCATCCTGCCGGCGGCCGCGATCGCCGACGGTCGCCGTGTCGACCGCCACCCCGTGGGCAGCGGCCCCTTTGCCTTCCGCGCCTGGGAGGAGGGCGGTGCACTGGAGCTGGAGCGGCGCAGCGACGGCCAGCGCCTGGAGTTCCTGAAGGTGCACGATCCCACCATGCGGGTGCTGAAGCTGATGCGTGGCGAGGTGGACCTGCTGCAGAACGACCTGCCGCCGGAGCTGTTTGCCTGGCTGCGGGAGCAGCGGGGCATCCGTACCGCGACCCGGCCGGGCAGCAACTTCGCCTACCTCGGCTTCCAGCTCGAGGATCCGGATACGGGTCGGCCGGCGGTGCGCCGCGCCGTGGCGCTGGCCATCGACCGCGATGCCATCATCCGTTACCTGTTTCGCGGTGCCGCCCGCCCGGCCTCCGCGCTGCTGCCACCGGAGCACTGGGCCGGCAACGACCGGCTGCCTCTGCTGCAGCGCGACCTGGGGCAGGCGCGGCGCCTGCTGGCCGCGGCCGGCTACGACCGGGCGCACCCGCTGCATCTGTCCTACAAGACCTCCAGCGACCCTTTCCGTCTGCGGATCGCCAGCGTCATCCAGCAGCAACTGGCGCAGGCGGGGATCGAGGTCGCGGTGCAGAGCTACGACTGGGGTACCTTCTACGGGGACATCAAGAAAGGGCGTTTCCAGATGTACAGCCTCGCCTGGGTGGGGGTGAAGTCGCCGGATATCTTCCGGTATGCCTTTCACAGCGCCTCGCTGCCACCCGCCGGCGCCAACCGCGGCCGCCTGCGCGATGCCGCGGTGGACGCGCTGATCGAACGGGCCATGGCCGCGCAGGATCTGGAAGAGCAGGCCCGCCTCTATGCCCGCCTGCAGGCGCTGCTGCTGGAACGCCTGCCGGTGGTGCCGCTGTGGTACGAGGACCAGTTCTACGCCGCCGGCAACCGCATCAGCGGTTACCACCTCGGTGCCGACGGCAACTACGATGCCCTGGTACAGACGCGCAAGAGGCGATGAGGTAGAGTGCGGCCATGCCCGATGACCATATCCATATCGACCTCGGCCGACAGCGGCTGCAGCTGTGGCGCGACGGGCGGTTGGTACGCGAATACCCGGTCTCCACGGCGCGCAAGGGTCCGGGCGAGCGTCACCACAGCGAACAGACGCCGCGCGGCTGGCACCGCATCCGCGCGCGCATCGGTGGCGGCTGCCCGAGCGGTACCGTGTTCGTCGGCCGGCGGCC
>DROT01000139.1 GCA_011321775.1 Gammaproteobacteria bacterium
AGTACGCCTTGCCCACGGCGCGGGAAGCCGTGGCGGCTGCCGGAATTCTCCCACCTCCTGTCCGGCCCCTTGAGCAACCCCGCAAACTGTTCGACTACCTTGAGACGCCAACCCCTCTACAGCAGGCCTGCCTCGATCTGCCCATCGAGGCGGAGCCGCAGTTGTTCATCCTGGAAGACGTCACCGGCGCGGGCAAGACCGAGGCGGCGCTGATCCTGGCCGCGCGGCTGATGGCAGCGGGACAGGGTCAGGGCGTATACATCGGTCTGCCGACCATGGCCACCGCCAACGCCATGTATGACCGCATGCGCAAGGTCTATCGACGGCTCTACCAGCCTGGGGAAGCACGTCCCAGCCTGATCCTCAGCCATAGTGCCCGGCACTTGTCCGATACATTCCGGCAATCCCTGCTCACCGCGCAGGCCGATAATCCACGCTATGGCGACGAAGAAAGTATTGTCGCCCAGTGCAACCGCTGGCTGGCAGACAACCGCAAGAAGGCACTGCTCGCTGATGTCGGCATCGGCACCATCGACCAAGCCCTGCTGGCCGTCATGCCCGCCCGCCATCAATCCCTTCGCCTGCTCGGCCTGGTCGGCAAGGTACTGATCCTTGACGAGGTGCACGCCTACGACGCCTACACCTCAGAACCCCTCAAACGCCTGATCGGCTTTCATGCCGCCCTCGGCGGCAGCGTCATCCTGCTCTCCGCCACGCTCACCAGCAAACAGCGGGCCGACCTAATTGGCGCCTTTCAATGCAGGAAGCAGGCCACCCCGGAATCGACAGACTATCCGCTGCTCACCCAGGCGAATGCGAGGGACATCATTGTGGAGAAAGCCGTAACCACCCGCGCCTCCGTGGCCCGTCAAGTCTGCGTGCGCCTGCACCATGATGAAACCGGGCTCCTCGAAGAAATCCGCGCCGCCGTGATGGCAGGACAGTGCATCTGCTGGATTCGCAACACCGTTCACGACGCCCGCGAAGCCTGGCGCGCTTTGCAAGAGAGCGACTGGGTGGAAAACGACAAACTGCACCTGTTTCACAGCCGCTACGCGCTGACCGACCGGCTGTGCATCGAGCAGGAGATGCTGGCCCGTTTCGGCAAGGGCTCCACGCCGGAGCAACGCCGGGGACAGGTGCTCATCGCCACCCAGGTGGTTGAACAATCGCTGGACCTCGATTTCGACCGCATGATCTCCGACCTCGCCCCCATCGACCTGCTGATCCAGCGCGCCGGCAGGCTGCATCGTCACCAACGGGGCGAGCGGGGAACACCGGTGCTCGACGTGTTCACGCCGGAACCCACCGAGGAGCCGCAGGCCGACTGGTACAAGGCGTTATTCCCGAAAGCGCAGTATGTCTATCCCGACACCCTGGTGTTGTGGCGCACTGCCAGACTGCTGGCCGAAAAAGGCGGTTGGAAAATGCCCGATGACGCCCGCGATCTGCTGGAGCCGGTCTATGACGATGAAGGCCCAATCCCGGCAGGACTGATAGACGCCAAGACCGAGGTCGATGGCGAAACCCATGCCGAACGCGATGCCGGCCGGTTCGCCAGTCTCCAGCTGGATGCCGGCTATCGCCGCAACCAGCGTTGGGACGAGGAAGCCCGCATCGCCACCCGCCTCGGGGACGAAAGCCGGACC
>DROT01000140.1 GCA_011321775.1 Gammaproteobacteria bacterium
GAGCGCATATGGACCAGCGATCTCTCCCATGAATACGTTCGCATCAATGCCGAATACCGCACCTGAGCCCGAGGGTGGCGGCTTCCTGCAGGTCGCGGCCGCGGCCATCCTCAATGACAGGGCCGAAGTGTTGCTGGCCCTGCGCCCGGCGCACGTTCACCAGGGGGGGCTGTGGGAGTTTCCCGGCGGCAAGGTCGAGCCCGGGGAAAGCGTACAGGAGGCCCTGCAACGGGAGATCCGCGAGGAGCTGGGCATCGAGATCCGGCACGCGCGTCCGCTGATACGCATTCCCTTCCGCTATCCCGATCGCAGGGTGCTGCTCGACGTCTGGCGGGTCGATTCTTTCGACGGCATCCCCCGCGGTGCCGAGGGGCAGACGATCGAGTGGGTAGCCGTCGAGGCACTGCGCGAGCGTGCCTTCCCCGAGGCAAACCGGCCCATCGTCCACGCCCTGCAGTTGCCGACGGAATACCTCATCACTCCGGAGCCCGCACAAGACGAAGCCGGCTTTCTGAAAGGGCTGCAGCGTTGTCTCGATAGCGGTGTGCGGCTGGTGCAGCTGCGGGCAAAATCCCTGGCACCGGCGGCCTATGCGGGACTGGCGGAAAAGGTGCTCGCCTGCTGCCGCGAGCGCGGTGCCCGCCTGTTGCTCAACGCTGCGCCGGATCTGGTGCTGGAACTCGGGGCCGACGGCATACACCTGACGGCTGAAGGCGTCCGTGGCCTGGTGGCGCGGCCGCTGCCGGCCGATCGCCTGGTGGCGGCTTCCTGTCATGATCCGGGGGAGTTGCGGGCGGCGCAACGAATCGGTGCCGACTTCGTCGTGTTGTCGCCGGTGGCCGCGACCGCCAGTCACCCCGGGCGCGGCGCGCTGGGCTGGGCGCGTTTCTCGGAGTGGGTCGATCCCTGTCCGATGCCGGTCTTCGCCCTCGGAGGGCTGGGGCGCAAGGACCTCGGACAGGCCATCCAGTGTGGTGCCCAGGGCATCGCCGCGATTCGCGGACTCTGGGGAACATGCTGACGGGGCGTGCGGTTCTGTTCGGGCTGGGCCTGTTGCTGGCTGCCTGCGGCCAGCAGGAGCCGGCGAGCCCGCCGGCAACCGAATTGCAGCTGGTGCGGCCCTGCCGGCTGGTCGAAGGCTGCCGCGCGACCGGGGCGCCGTTCCCCTTGCGGGTCTTCCTGGGGCCCGGGGTGACCGCCATGCGTCCCTTTCCGCTGCGGCTGGAGGTGGGGGGTGGCGTGACACCGGAAACGGCCTCCGTGGATTTCTCCATGAAGGGCATGGACATGGGGCTGAACCGTTACCTGCTGCAACGCCAGGGTGACGAGTGGCGTGCCCGTGTCACCCTGCCGGTGTGCGGCAGCGGGCGCAGTGACTGGCTGGCGGACGTGGTGATAGCGACCGCACAGGGGCGCTATCACCTGCAGATTCCCTTCGTGCTCGGGGAATAGCCGACCCGCAAAAGACGGGCGGATGCCCGAGGGGCGCCGTTCTACTCGTGCTCTCGTGGATGCGGGTCGTCGGGAATGCGGTTGCGCTCCTCGAACCAGTCACCAAGATCGATCAGCTTGCAGCGCTCGCTGCAGAACGGTCGCCAGGGGTGCCGGTCGTCCCACGGCACGGCCTTGCCGCAGGTCGGACATTCGACCACCGTCACCGGTCGCCGTTCGCGAGTTCGCGCTTTCAAATGACGCAGCACCCCAGTTCGAAATCGACCGGATCCCGCGTCTGCCGGACGTGGCCGTCTTCTCCCAGGGTCTCCAGGAAGCGCACCGTGAAGCGATGGCGGCCGCCACTGATCTCGGCATACCAGGGGCTGTTGCGCTTCAGGGCGACGCGTACCAGCTGACAGGGATGGCTGGAGTCCAGGTTGACCTGGTAGAAGCCGTTCTCTGCGGTGACCGGTTTCAGGGGGGCGCTTTCGCGTACCAGCCGCAGGATCAGCTGGATGGCCCGTGCTACCGGGTCGAAGCGTCCCAGCCAGGCGGAGAGATCGCGCACCCGTTGCCGGGCAGGCTGCTGCAGCCAGAAGTGGTAACCGGGAAGATCGAAATCGCAGGTGCCGCCGGCGATGGCACCACGTTGCTGGATGCCGGTGAGGAACTCGTTCTTTTTCAGGTCGGCCGCGATGGGGCCGCCCGACTGGTGCAGCTGGTCGGAGAGTCGGTCCAGTTCGGCCAGGATCTCGCCCAGGCGCCGCGTGTCCACGTCGGGATTGCGCGCGAGCTTGTTGAGGGTGGTGGCGTGGCGCTCCAGTTCCTTGAGTACCTCGGTCTTGAGATCGGTGCGACCGAAGATGCTGAGGATGTCGAGCAGGCTGGTCAGGGTACAGCGGCTGTCCCACGGGCTGTCGCTGTGCAGGTGATGCGATGCCTGGGCGAACAGGAACTCCAGGCGCAGGAAGGTACGGATGCGCTCGTTGAGTGGCTGTTCGTAGAGGATGTGGTCGGTCACCGGCGCGGTCGTCGTGGAGAACGGTGCGCTATTGTCCAACAGCAGGGGGGCGGGCGCAAATGCGCCGGTATTCACGCCCGGGGAGTGGAGCCTCACTCGGGCCGGAGGGCGCGCGCCAGCTCCAGGTAGCGGTGGTGCAGGCGCTCGACCTCGTGGCACAGGTCCTCGAGCCGGCCGTCATTGACGATGACGTCGTCGGCGGCGGCAAGCCGCTGTGCGCGACTGGCCTGGGCGGTGATGACGGCATCGATCTCCCGCGGCGACAGGCCATCGCGCCGTGCCGCGCGCCGGCGCTGGAGTTCGGTCGGTGCGTCGATGAGCAGGATGCGGTCGAGCCGGTAGTCGCCGCCGCTCTCGAGCAGCAGCGGGATCACCAGGACGCAGTAGGGGGCATCGGTCCGTTGCGCCTGCTGCAGCGCCCGTTCGCGGATGCGCGGGTGGAGGATCTGTTCCAGTTTCTGTCGCTGCCGTGAGTCGGCAAAGACCTGTTTCCTGAGGCGGCCGCGGTCCAGCGCCCCGCTGTGGTCGAGGATTCCGGGGCCGAAGGCGGCCACGATCTCCGCCAGTGCCGGCTCGCCCGGTTGCACCAGCTCCCGGGCGACGAGGTCGGTATCGATGACCGGCACCCCGAGGCGCGAGAAACAGCGCGCCGCCTCGCTCTTGCCGCTGCCGATGCCTCCGGTGAGTCCGATGCGCAGCCGGCAGCCCACGTCAGCCCAGCCCGGCGTAACGCAGGTAGGCGGCGGTGATGCGGTCTCCCCACAACAGCGCGATCCAGCCGGCAATGGCCAGGTAGGGACCGAAGGGAATGGCATGGTGGCGGTCGCGGCCCTGGACCAGCATCAGGGTGGCGCCGAGCACGGCGCCGACCACGGACGACAGCAACACGATCAGCGGCAGCGCCTGCCATCCCAGCCAGGCGCCCAGCAGCGCCAGCAGCTTGAAGTCACCGTAGCCCATGCCTTCCCTGCCGGTGATCAGCCGGAACAGCTGGTACACGATCCACAGGGCCAGGTAGCCGGCTGCGGCACCGATCAGGCTGGAGCGGACATCGGCGAACACCGGGAACAGGCTCAGCACCAGTCCCAGCCACAGCACCGGCAGGGTGATGGCATCCGGCAGCAACTGGTGATCGACGTCGATCAGGCTCAGGACGATCAGCGTCCAGGTCAGTAGCAGGGCCGCGCCGGTCTGCCAGCTGAAACCGAAGTGCCAGGCGACTGCCACCGACAGTACGCCGGTGAGCAGCTCGACCAGCGGATAGCGCAGCGAAATGGCCGTCTTGCAGGAAGAGCAGCGTCCGCGCAACAGCAGATAGCTGAGCACGGGGATGTTTTCGTAGAAGCGGATGCGGTGACCGCAGGCCGGGCAGCGGGACGCGGGCCGGGCCAGCGACAGCGGTGCTTCCTCGACCGGTTCCTGTCCCAGCTGTTCGCGCGCCTGAGCCTTCCATTCCCGATCCATCATCAGCGGCAGGCGATAGATGACGACATTCAGGAAGCTCCCCACCAGCAGACCGAGCACGAAGACGGTGGCGAGGAAGAACGGCTGGTTGCCTTGAAGCAGGTCGATGAGTTCCATTGCGGCAGTGTACCCCACGGCATTCCCGCCGCGGAGTCCCTGGTCCTAGATGGCGGAACCCATCTTGAAGATCGGCAGGTACATGGCGACGATCAGGCCGCCGACCAGGATGCCGAGCACCGACATGATGATCGGTTCCAGCAGGCTGCTGAGGCCGTCGACGGCGTCGTCGACTTCCTGTTCATAGAAGTCGGCCACCTTGCCCAGCATGCCGTCCAGCGAGCCCGATTCCTCGCCGATGGCGACCATCTGTACCACCATGTTGGGGAACAGGCCGGTCTGGCTCATCGAAAGCTGCAGCTGCTGGCCGGTGGCGACGTTGTCGCGCATCTGCAGGATGCCGAGCCGGTAGACCTCGTTGCCGGCGGCGCCGGCAACCGAGTCCATGGCCTCCACCAGCGGGACACCCGCGGCGAACATGGTCGACAGGGTGCGTGCATAGCGGGCGATGATCGCCTTGGTGATGATTTCGCCGATGATCGGCGCCTTGAGCGCCATGCGGTCCAGGGCGTGGCGGAACTTGGGCGAGCGCAGCTTGGCTTGCTGGAAGGCATAGACGGCTGCGCCGATCCCCAGCAGGGCCACCCACCAGTTCGCCTGCATCCACTCCGACAGGTGGACCACCATCTGGGTGAAGGCGGGCAGATCGGCACCGAAACCCTTGAACAGCGACTCGAACTGGGGCACCACGAAAATCAGCAGGATGGCAGTAACCACGAAGGCGACGACGATGACCGCGGTCGGGTAGAACAGGGCCTTCTTGATCTTTGCCTTCATCGCCTCCGTTTTTTCCTTGTAGGTGGCGATCTTGTCCAGCAGGCCCTCGAGTATGCCGGCCTGCTCACCGGCGGAGACCAGGTTGCACACCAGTTCGTCGAAGTACAGGGGGTGTTTTCTCAGTGCATCGGCCAGGGTGCTGCCGGATTCCACATCGGACTTGATGGTCAGGATCAGTTCCTGCATTCCGGGGTTTTCGTGGCCACGACCGATGATCTCGAAAGACTGCACCAGCGGCACGCCCGCGGACATCATGGTGGCGAGCTGGCGGGTAAAGACCGCGATATCCTTGGGAAGGATCTTGCTGGACTTCGCGGACGAGAACAGCTGCGATTTCTTCTTGACCTTGAGCGGGTTGATGCCCTGCTTGCGCAATTCCGCCTTGACCATGGCGGGGTTGGTCGACGGCGTTTCACCCTTGACCCTGTTGCCCTTCCGGTCGGTACCTTCCCACACGAACACACTGGGTTTGATCGCTGCTTCTGCCATGATCTAGTCCTTGGTTACTCGGTTGATTTCTTCGAGGCTAGTGATGCCGTCACGCACCTTCTTCAGTCCCGATTCACGCAGGTCCGCGATGCCTTCCGCTTTGGCCTGATCCGCCAGCTGCATGGCGTTGCCGCCTTCCATGATGATGCGACCCATGGCTTCGGACACCGGCATGACCTGGTAGATGCCGACGCGGCCCTTGTAGCCGTCTGCGCACTGGTCGCAGCCGACCGGGCCGTAGATCTTGAGTTCATCGAGTTCCTCTTCGTGGAAGCCTTCTTCCAGCAGCGCGGCCCGTGGAATGTCGACGGGTTTCTTGCAGCTGTTGCACAGTCGCCGCGCCAGTCGCTGGGCGATGATGAGGTTGACCGAGGAGGCGATGTTGTAGGGCGGTACGCCCATGTTGGCGAGGCGGGTCAAGGTCTGCGGTGCATTGTTGGTGTGCAGCGTCGACATCACCATGTGACCGGTCTGGGCCGCCTTGATGGCGATTTCGGCGGTCTCCAGGTCGCGGATCTCACCGACCATGATGATGTCCGGGTCCTGGCGCAGAAAGGCGCGCAGTGCCGAGGCGAAGGTGAGGCCCGCCTTGGGGTTCATGTGGCACTGGTTGATGCCGGACAGGTTGATTTCCACCGGATCCTCGCAGGTGGAGATGTTGCGGTCCGGGGTGTTGAGAATGTTGAGGCCGGTGTACAGCGATACCGTCTTGCCGGAGCCGGTCGGACCGGTGACCAGGATCATGCCATAGGGCTTGTTGAGGTTTTCCAGATACAGCTGTTTCTGATCTTCCTCGTAGCCCAGCGCATCGATGCCCAGCTTGGCGCTGCTGGGGTCGAGGATACGCAGCACCACCTTCTCGCCGAACAGCGTCGGGCAGGTGTTGACGCGGAAGTCGATGGCGCGCTTCTTGGACAGCTTCATCTTGATGCGGCCGTCCTGGGGTACGCGGCGCTCGGCGATGTCCATCTTGCTCATCACCTTGACGCGCGAGATCAGGCGGGTGGCCATGGCCAGCGGCGGGCTGGCGACCTCGTGCAGCACGCCATCCTGGCGGAAGCGGATGCGGAATTCGTGTTCGTAGGGCTCGATGTGGATGTCCGAGGCGCCCTTGTTGATGGCGTCCAGCAACACCTTGTTGACGAAGCGCACCACCGGGGTGTCGTCGATGTCGGCATCGTTGCCGTCGTCGCCCGGAGCTTCTTCACCGCTCTCGATATCGAGGTTGTCGAGGTCCTCGTCCAGCAGTTCCGACATCGAGGTGTCGGCCGCATCCAGCACCCGGTCGATGGCCTTGTCGAGCTTGTCCTCCTCGACCAGGATGGTCTCGGTGCTGATGCCGGTGTGGAACTTGATCTCGTCCAGCGCCTGCAGGTTGGTCGGGTCGGAGACGGCGACGAACAGCCGGTTGCCACGGCGGAACAGCGGCAGCGAGCGATGCTGCCGGATCAGCTTTTCGTCGACCAGCGACACCGGGGCACTGTCGAGGTCCATGGCGGCGAGGTCGAACAGCGGAATGCCGAATTCCTGGCAGGCCGAGTTCGCAATCGAGGTGCTGTCCAGCAGCTTGTTGCTGACCAGGTAGCTGACGAAGGGTTCGCGTTCCTTGAGGGCCTTCTCCTGGGCCTCGCGCGCGATTTCTTCGGCGATCAGGCCATCGGATACCAGGCGTTTCGCAAGTCCGCTGAGATGGGAGACTGGGTTGGATGTTGCCATTATCGATAAATATCCTTATTTCATCCGGACTTCCATGATCCGACTCGCAATTTAGCGCTTTCCCTGAAGGAGGTCAAAAACCGTTCGCCGGAGCGTTTCAGACGCAACTCTGAAGTTGTCCGGTCTGTCAGGTTTTCGTCAGCGAAGGGTAAAACTTTATCGCCATGCGGCGCCGGCGGTACCGCTTTGAGGTGTGGGTCACGACATGCGCTGTTCACAGCATCCGGCGGTGGTGAAGCGTACCCCGGCGAAGGGCAAAAAAAAAAGAGACCGCCGGGGCGGTCCCTTTTTCGTTCCCTGCAGTGTGCTTGCTAGACGCGGCACTCGGCGGGTACGTACTTGTTGTCGGCGGCGTCGCTGACCTGGCAGGACCAGGTGATGTTGCCGTCCGCATTCGGCAGAGGTGTCAGGGTAATGGTGACGCCACCCGCGGCGGCAGTCGTCGTCAGCGTAACAACGCCGGCATTGCAGGTCATGCTGGCCACGTTGTCCGTAGCGGCCGTGGTGTTATCGACACCACGACAGGCGGTGGCGTCGATGCCATTTGCATTGGCGATGTTTTCACCGATGGTGGACTTGGCGCCGGATCCCAGTACCATCGCCTCGGATACGCGGGCGCGGATGGTGTAGTCCTGGTAGGCCGGCAGCGCGATGGCGGCCAGGATGCCGATGATCGCCACGACGATCATCAGTTCGATAAGGGTAAAGCCCTGTTGTGCTGTCTTCATGGTAAATCCTCTTTGCTAACGTTAACGTGTCAATGCGTTGTGGA
>DROT01000141.1 GCA_011321775.1 Gammaproteobacteria bacterium
GCATCCGAGTTGCGCAGCGACGCGTCCGGTGTCTGCGCATCGTCGAGTACCACGGTGACCCCGGGCGGCGCCTGCGGAACCAGGCGGGGTGAAGAAAACGCCCAGGTGGCGCCCGGCCGCGGCAGGGCGTGGTAGCTCCGGTCCGGTATCCACAGCACCTGCAGCGTCCAGTCGCCGCCCATCCAGCCGTACGCGGAACGCTCCAGGTTGACCGTCCACAAGGGGATGCGGGACTGGTCGAAATCCTCGAGGATGAACTCGCGGAACGACTGCGGATCGACCACGTCGAGCACCTTCAGGCCGTCGGCCTTGCCCCAGACCACCTGCTGCTTGCCCAGCGTCAAGTACCAGTCGCCCAGCGGGCGTTCATAGTACAGTTCCCGCAGCGCCAGTTCGGTCTTGTCCCCGATCAGCCGGGGACGGGTGGACGGCGCATAGCTGTCCCGTTCCAGATCGCCGGGTCGCGTACCGGATTCGGTCTGCACGCGCAGGCGCAGCCTGCCGGTCAGGCGGCCGCCATCGTCGAACCGCCAGCGGGCTTCCGGCCGCCATCCCAGATCCAGCAACTGCGTAGCCCCGTCATCGAGACCGACGGCCCAACGCGAGGTCAGGATGTGGCTCAAGTCCGGCTCCCCTGCGTGGGCGCCCGGCAATGCTGCGACGAACAGGGCGATAGCGAATGCGGCGCCGCGCCTACAGACCACGGCGCAGTGCGTTCTGCGTGAACAGGTTGTCACTGACACCCTGCTCATAGTCCACGTCCCGGAACAGAAACAGGGTACGGTGACCGGTCTTGTGGTTCTCCACCTCGATGCGGTGCTGGGTCCAGATGCCCTGCACCTTGCGGATATCGCGGAAGTACGACGTCTTCAGCGGCTTGCCCTTGATATCCCAGAAGCGGCTGCGCCGCACCATCCAGATCTCGCTGTCCACGCACTGCTCGACCCGCCCGTAACCCAGCTCCTTGGCCGTCTGCCGGTCCACCGGAACGGATTCGACCAGGTAGCAATGGTGGCCGTCCACCTCGTCCTCGCCGATCGTCTTGCGCCGGTAGTCTTCCATGCTGACACGGGTCTCGAGCTTGATGTCCTCGTAGGTGAGGTCGGTGCCCAGGAAGTAATCACCCCGGTCGGAGGCGGAGATGCGCCGCACCTTGCGCATCGCCGGCAGGTACAACCACTGGTCGTCGTCCTTGTCGGCATCCGGGTAGTCCCAGGTGAGAAAGGCGGTGTTCCTGACGTTGGCGGGCTCGAGGTAGAAGATCACCGTCCGCTTTTCCTTGCCGTAGTATTTTCTGAACGCCCGCGTCTCGCGCGTGCGGGTCTTGCCCCGGCGGTCGGTCATGCGCATGGTCAGGTGGCGCGCCACCGCCACCCCCTCGTCGCGGGCATTGATGCGGCGGGCGATCTCGTCGCCGGTGGGCAGTGGTTCGGACAGGGCGATCCCGGAGATCAACAACATCACTCCCAGGCCGAACAGAATACCGATCTTCATGCTTTCCTCCTCTCGTTGGTCAGATCCAGCGA
>DROT01000142.1 GCA_011321775.1 Gammaproteobacteria bacterium
GGTGGCATCTTCCAGCGCTGCATCGAAGGCCTTGCGGTTGGAGATACCGGTGAGCGCGTCGGTGAGCGATTCCTCGCGTACCTGCTCCAGCTCCCGGCGCAACGCCTGCACCTCGGCAACGATTCCCGACAACTGTTCCCCGAGCTGGTTCTGCGACTGCTCCATCGAGCGGGTCTCGCCGATGACCCGGTTGACCTCCGAGGCCATGTTTTCGCGCGGCTCCGGCTCTTCCAGCAGTCCGGCGAAACGGTCGAGGGTGCTGACATAGCGCGACAGGTGGTTACCGGACTGCTCGAACTCGCCCTGGACGTCGGAGATGATGCGCCGCAGTTCGCGCCGCATGTTGTCCAGTGCTTCCTCGTCCTGGATGAAATTCTGCTGGTACAAGCCCCACAGCGCATCCGGATTCGCCGCCTTGTTCCGGGCCACGAGACTGTCAAAAGCCTCCTGCAGCTTCGCATTGCGCCCTGCTGCATAGTCATAGCCGATTCGGTAGTTCAGCGGTGAGGGGGGTATACGGTGTTTCGCCAGCAGCGCCAGCGCCAGCCTAAGATATTCCGAGGCTTGTGCGAGTTCTTCAGTATACGGGTTGGAATCCATGTAAGATTCTTCCTTGTATCACGTCCCGCGGCGATCGGGTGGGACGTCAGAAACCGGCCCGGATTTCAGGTCGCGGCCGGGAGTACTCCTGCCATTATATAACGGACGGCTCCCGGAGATACTTTAAACGGTGCTCCCGGCGCCTATTCCAGGTCCATGTCCAGCCAGCGTTCCGACTCACAGCTTTCCAGTGCCGCCGTCACCGCCCGCCAGCGCTGGCTGGCCAGCAGCTCCGCACGCTCCGGAAAACGGCTGCCGTGCATGCGCGCCAGCCGCAGCTGGGCGGCCGGCTCATGGTAGCCGGCCAGCGATTCCACCACTTCGGCAGCCCGCTCGGGCTGATTGCACACCAGCACCATGTCACAGCCGGCCTCCAGTGCCGCCGTGGCCCGTTGCGGGTAGTCGCCGGCCCAGGCCGCGCCGCCCATGCTCAGGTCGTCGCTGAACACCGCCCCCTGAAAGCCGAGCGACTGCCGCAGCACCCCACCCAGCCAGCGCTGCGAGAATCCGGCCGGCTGCCTGTCCAGCTGCGGATAGAGCACATGCGCCACCATGACCCCGTTGAGGCCGTTGGGCACCAGGCGCTCGAAGGGGATCAGATCGGCCAGTTCCAGGTCGGCCAGGCTGCGATCGTCCTGCGGCAGTTCGTGGTGCGAGTCCGGAGCCACCCCGCCGTGCCCCGGGAAATGCTTGCCGACCGACGCCATGCCGGCCTCGTGCATGCCGCGTTGCCACGCCTGCGCCAGTTCCGCCACCACTTCCGGGCGGCGGTGGAAGGCACGGTCACCGATCACCGCCGACACCCCCAGGTCGAGATCCAGCACCGGGGCAAAACTGAGATCGACGCCGACCGACAGCACCTCGCTCGCCATCAGCCAGCCGGCCGCCTGCGCCAGCTTGAGCGCCCGCACCCGGTCGCTGTCGTAGAGTTCGCCGAAGCGCCCCGCCGGCGGCAGCCGAACGAAGTCGTCGCGAAAACGCTGCACCCGCCCGCCTTCCTGGTCCACCGCGATCAGCAGCGGCGGCCGACGCAGGCCATGGATGGCCTCGCTGAGCGCCAGCAGCTGTTGCGGCGACTCGTAGTTGCGACTGAACAGGATCACGCCGCCCACCGCCGGGTGCTGCAACAGCTCACGCTCCTCCGGCTGCAGTTCCAGGCCCTGCAGATCCACCATCACGGGACCGATGCTCATGCACCCTCTCCTTGCAGTCGTTCGTTGGCGCGCACGTCCAGGCGGTCGCGCAGCCGGTCACCCAGCAGGTTGACGCTGAGCACCACCAGGAACAGCGCCGCGCCGGGCGCCAGCACCAGGTGCGGCGCCACCAGCAGGTAGCGTACCCCGTCCCGGATCATGCTGCCCCAGGAAGCGTCCGGCGGCTGGACCCCCAGCCCGAGAAAGGACAGCCCGGACTCGGCGACCACCACGGCCGCCACGCCGAAGGTCGCCTCCACCAGCAGCGGCGCGCTGACCAGCGGCAGCAGGTGACGGGCGACGATGCGCGGCATGCGACTGCCCAGCGCCACCGCCGCCAGCACGTGTTCGCGCTGGCGCACCGACAGTACCTGCGCCCGCGCCAGCCGTGCATAGCCTACCCAGCCCACCAGGGTGAGCGCCAGCACCAGGTTGTCGATACCCGGTCCCAGCAAGCCCGCCAGCGCAATGGCCAGCAGGATGCCCGGAAAGGCCATGAACACGTCGATCACCAGTACCAGCAGGCGGTCCCACAGCCCACCGGCGTAGGCAGCGGCGCTGCCGACCAGGCTACCGAACACGAACGACAGGCTGACCACCCAGGCCGCGACCAGGAAGGACACCCGGGCACCGGCCAGCAGGCGGTCCAGTACCGGCCGTCCCAGGTCGTCGGCGCCCAGCCAGTGGCCGGCACCCGGGGGCGCCAGGATGGCGGGCAGCTCGATCCGTTCCGGCTGCAGCGGCAGCCAGGGCGCCGCCAGTGCCAGCAGGGCCCACAGCACCAGCACCACGGCCGCCCAGTCCGGTCGTTTCACGTCCGCCCCAGCCGGATGCGCGGATCGACCCAGGCGTACAGCAGGTCGGTGACCAGGTTGATGAGGACGTAGGAGAGACTGATGGCGAGCACACAGCCCTGCACCACCGGGTAGTCGCGGCGCTGGATCGACTCCACCAGCAGCGAACCGACGCCCGGCCAGCTGAATACCATCTCCGTGACCACGGCACCGCCCAGCAAGGCGCCCATCTGCATGCCCAGCACCGTCAGCAGCGGCAGCCAGGCGTTGCGCAGGCCGTGCCGTACCAGCACCTGGAATTCCGACAGCCCCTTGGCACGCGCGGTGCGGATGAAATCCTCGCCCAGTACCTCCAGCAGGCTGCTGCGTACCATGCGCGACAACACCGCCGCCAGCGCCGTGCCCAGCGCAATGGCCGGCAGCACCACCGACAGGGCCTCCTCGCGGCCGCTGACGGGAAACCAGCCCAGCCACAGCGAGAACAGCAGCACCAGCAGCGGCCCGAGCCAGAAATTGGGGATCGACACGCCCGCCAGCGAGAAGCCCATGGCCCAGCGATCCCAGCCGCTGCCCTTGCGGGCGGCCGCCAGCACGCCCAGCGGAATGGCGATCAGCACCGCCACCAGGAAGGCGACCGCGGCCAGCTCCAGGGTGGCGCCGTAATGACTGGCGAGCAGCGCGGCCACCGGCTGGTGGTGGTACAGCGAGGTCCTGAGGTCGGCCAGGGCGACGCCGGAGACGAAAGACCACCATTGCCGTGACAATGGCTGGTCGAGGCCGAGGGCGTGACGCAGGGCCTCGCGGTCGACGCCCGAGGCCGATTCGCCCAGCATGACCTCCACCGGGTCGCCGGGCACCCAGTGGATGAGAAAGAACACCAGGGTAGTCACGCCGAGGATGACCCAGAAGGCGAGCAACAGACGGGAGAGAAAGTAGGAAGACATGTGCGCGCTATCCGACGCGGGGATCGGCCTCCACGACCTCGTCGGGCGCGCCATGACAGGCGAAGTGCAGCGGCCCGGCGCCCGGCCGGTCCAGCCGGTAGAGGGTAAAGGCCTCGCCGTCGATCACCACCTGCTCGGAAGCACTGGCGAGGGCCGCGATCCCGCAATCCCCCTGGGCGGCCACCGCTGGCGGCCGTTCTTCCCGCGCTTCGTTCCCCCGCGCTCCCGGCTCGCTATCGCGCAGCCGCGTCACCTCGCCGATCAGCTGCTCCACCTGCACCGACAGGTACTCGAGTTGCAGGTGCAGGTCGTCGTCGGATGGCGACGCCGCCCTGCCCGCGAGCTCCATCTCGGCGACCTCCGGTACGGCCAGCAGCCCGGCCGCCCGCAGGTAGGCCTGGCGCACCTCCTGGGGCCGCGCCTGCGGGGCATCGTCTGCGGCCAGCAGGCGGTCGGCGAGATAGCGCAGGTCGATGGCCGCCATCGACTCGGGCGCGTCGATCACGGCAATGCCGTGACGGTCGAAGGCCTGCCCCATGGCGCTGTCCTTGCGTACCAGGCCCA
The DNA here is from genome assembly GCA_011321775.1 of Gammaproteobacteria bacterium. GTDB lineage: Bacteria > Pseudomonadota > Gammaproteobacteria > DSM-19610 > DSM-19610 > Thiogranum. Next base: position 4,096 of record DROT01000142.1, read on the forward strand.
GCAGCGAAAGGTCCAGTTCGAGGTAGAAGTCGTTCACCCCGTGAAACTTGTCGTAGCACTGGCGACCGCTGGCATGATCATTGACGCTGTTGACGATCACCCGCACCGGACCCTGGTACTGCTCCGCGTACAACAGCTTGAGCAGCGACCAGGCACGGTCGAGGGAACCGGCGTAGGGCGTAATGACCAGCAGGATTTCGCTGGCAGCCAGTGCAAACGCGAGCGCGTTGCGTTCGTTCCCGGCGGGCGCGTCGATCAACAGGAAGTCGTAGTCGCACAGCGCCGCGAGCGCTTCCGCCAGCCGCCGATGCGCGGCCGCGTCCAGACCCTGCAGCCAGTCACCGCCGCCGGGCACGAGGTCGAAACCGCGCCGGTCGTGCACCAGCAGGGACTCCAGCCGGGTCTCGCCCAGCGCCAGTTCCCGCAGGCGCACAGGCGGCTGCAGCCCCAGCTGCTGGCAGAGGTCGGCGCCCTCCGAGCCGAGATCCAGCACGCACACCCGTTGGCCCTGCCGGGCCAGCTGCGCGGCGAGATTGAGGGCAATGCCTGTCTTTCCGACGGTGGCCTTGCCGGCGACGAGTGAAAGGATCCTGGCCATGGAAGATGGGGCTACGTCTGTGTTTTCACCGGAGTCTACCATACCGCAGCGCGGCTACTCCTCTATGAGCACCGGCAGACCGGCCGGAACCAGCTCGAACAGTTCGATGATATCCCGGTTGCGCATGCGCACGCAGCCGTGCGAGCGCGGTTCCCCCATGGGCTCGCTGTCCGGACAGCCGTGGATGTAGATGAAACGGCGCATGCTGTCGACCTCGCCACCACGATTGCGCCCCGCTTCGTTGCCGCACAGCCACAGGATGCGGCTCAGGATCCAGTCGCGTTGCGGGTGGCGGGCGGCCAGCTCCGGCGTGTAGACCTCGCCGGTCGGCCGCCGGCCGACGAACACGGTACCGCTCGGGCAGCCGCCACCGATGCGCGCGCGGATGCGGTGCCAGCCGCGCGGCGTCTGTTCGCTGTGGTGACGCTCGCCCGGACCCTTGCGCGCCGTGGAGACCGGGTATTCGCGTACCA
>DROT01000143.1 GCA_011321775.1 Gammaproteobacteria bacterium
GGGATAAATCAGCTTGATCAAGCCGGAAACGGTCTTGTTGACGGCCTCGATATCCCGACCGCTGAGCGCACCGCCCCAGAATACCCGATTCTGCAGGACCGAAAGCCGGCTCGAATGCCGCATGCGGCTCCAGCATTCGCTGAGAAAATCGCTGACCAGGCCAAAGTGATTCGTCAGATGCTCGTGAGGATTCAACTTCGGAAAATCCCAGCCTGGTGCATAGGCATGCAGGCGGTCGTGGAAGGCCGTGTCGTCGCGCATCTCCTTTGGCAAGGGGCTCAGCAGGTGTCCGATGCGCTGTTGCTGTTGAACATCGACATCGAAGTTGCCAACCATCACGATGGAACCCTCAGCCCGGATGCTCTCCTTGCCGCGGCTGAACTCGCCGGAGGCCATGTAGCCCTTCATGATGTTCACACCATCCTTCTGGTCGAAAGAGATGCCGGACACTTCATCGAAACAGACGACATCGTATTGGCAAACCAGCCCTCGCTGGCCACTGGCCATGTTCACGAACATCTTGGCCACCGTTGCCTTGCCACCGGAAATCAGGTGTGAATAGGGCGAGATCTGCTGATAGATGTGGCTCTTCCCGGTGCCCCGCGGACCCAGCTCAACGAAATTGTAATTACGCTCGACGAAGGGAATCATGCGCAACAAGACAACTTGCCTGGCACGTTCACTGAGCGCTTCCGGCTCCAGCCCGACAGATCGGATCAGAAAGTCGCACCACTGGGTTGTGGAAAACCCTTGTCGGCCACGTGCCAACACATCGAGCACATCCGGCTTCGACATCTGAATGGGCCGCAGCATGGCAATTCGGAAAGGTCGCCCCTGGCTCTCCTGGGCGACCAGGGGGTCATATTCCAGCGTGACCTCGGCATAGAAGCCATCGGTGAGCATGCGCTGGTTTTCCTTGACCAAGGTATCCGAGATTTGCACGTCCTTCAGGTTCAGACTGGGGAGTTCCGCCACATAGCAGTCGTTTTTCGCATCCAGGCGCGCCCGCACGATGTCGATCAGTTTGACCGAACCCTGCTCGCGTGCCCTGGACTTGAAGATTTCCTGATCACCAGTCCGAACGGTACGCCCCTGAAGTTGTTTCTGTACTATACCCAACCCCTCCTCTATCTCCGCTTCGTCCACGCTGGCACAGTAGCGACCCAGCAGAAACTCCACGACATAGGTGGGCACCGGATACTGGCGCGCATAGCGTCGCACCAGATCCTTGCGAACCAGGTATCCAGGGAAGGCATCCGCTGCCAAACGATCAAGATCATCCATTTCCATAACCATCTGCGTCATGAATCAATACCTGCTGAAGTGGGTTTTTGGGCAAGTATCCGGCCCGTTTCATCACAAAGCACCAGCACCAGGGCCCTGCCCTCGAATTCGTCGTCCACCAGCACCAGGCTGGCTGCGCCGTCGGGCTCAATCGGTTTGGGCTGTGCGGTGACAGATTGACCGGAGGGCTGCTCAAGGCGGAGGTCGGCCGTTACCGCGCCACCGCTTACGCTGGCTTCCACGAAGCACCGCAGGCCCCGCCAGGTGATGGACAGAATCTTCGCTGCAACTCGGGTCTTGTCGCCTTGTTCGATCAAAAGGTCCGGAATCAGGCACTCCTCGATACTTACGCCACCGTGGGCGTATTCCTCGGACTTGTTGAAGCAGGCGATCCCGGGAGCGGCGGCAAACCATTGTGAGCTGTTCCAGAACCAGGGGAGACGAGGCACATCGGGTGTCGACTCTCCGGCGATGACCGCACAGCGCGCCCAGCGGCTTTCCGTCAAGTGCCTGGGCAGGCCGACTTTCGGCAGGCCACCCGGAAGGAGCAGCCAGCCATGATCCGTCACGACGCGCACCGCGCGCCATCCTGCATCCAGCAGGTGCTGGATGCGTTCCGCAAGACGGTCCAATTCCTCCGGGATCTGCCTTGCCAGCCGTGTGCCCAGCTTGTGCCCCAGTGGGTCGACATCACCGGCCTCCAACCAACCCCGCGCCGGATGAGCTCGCGGGCTGTCCAGCGTTCCATCGGCGATGACCTGATATCCCTTGGCCTTCATGGCACTGCGCAGATTGACCGCATTGGCCGGTTTGTTCTGATCGGCAAACGAGGGCTCGAACTGTTCGCCCAGTTGCTTGCCGGTAATCTGATGAGCCACAGGCGTTACCGCCGGCTTGGCCGTGGCGGTCACGGTGGGCAATGCCGCCCAGCGATGACCGAGGGACGCTCTTAGACCGCGAGCCTCCATACGTTCGGCCAGCCGCTGCCCCAGGTCGAAGCGCAACCCATCGGCGAACAGGAGGCAGACATCTTCTCCAGCCTCGACCAGGGAGAGGGCGCCACTTCCCGGCAGCGGTTGTCTCGCCACCAATGCCTGAAATGTCTGTGCCGAATCTTCCAGCCAAGGCTGCAACAGATGTCGAATCACAGGGGCCACCAGGGCCTCATCGGCAGTGGGTATCGACGCAAGGGCCTCCCAGCTTGCCGCATCCGCCTGCCAGCCGCGCTGAACATAGGTCTCGGCCATCTCGTCCGGGGCATGCCCTCCCAAGCCTGAGCTTACTGCCCGGGCCAGTCGGGCCAGGGGCTCGAGCACCTCTGCCATGGGCGACAGCCCCAGCCGTGCCCAGACCCATCCCCGCCGCTCTCCATGCCGGCTTTCCAGCTCAAGGATCTCGTTGCAGGCCTCGTGATGGGAACGTTGGGGGAGCTCGGAGAGTGCGTTCCGCACCCAGGTTTCATCTTGTTCGTTTAGGTCGGGCCAGCGTGACCGATCCAGAAACATCTCGTCGACGGGCCGGCTGCGCCGCAACAATTCTGCGATGTCGCCATAGCTGGACGGTGCCTCGGCAAAACGCTCCCAGACAGCCGCCCAGGAACCCTCCCCGCGCCCGAGTCGTTCGCCCGCGACGACATCCGCCTCCCGATCCGGGTCGAAATCCAGCTCGTCGCGACAGCGATTGCGGAACGCTTCCCATCCGTTCTCACCTAGGCGAGCGCGTGTTCCGTGCGGGTCGCCCATCCATCTCAAGATGTCCCGGATCACGTCACCGGCCAGCATGCGGTCGAAATCGTCCGCCTGGAGCTGGCGATCACCGAGCTGCGCCAGAGGTGTGAGCGCGACCTCAGGCAGGGCCCGCAACAATGCATCGTGCGTCGCCCGGTCCTGCGCGATATCCAGACCCAGTGTCCGGGACGAGGTTAGAAAAGCCATCACTGTCCAGTCCTTGCCGTTGGGCTGATGCCACAGCGCACCCCGGTACATGAGCTCTACCAGCGGCTTGAGGTGGTCCGCACACTCCTCGCCCGCGCGTAGCTGCTGGCGCCCAACGCCGGGCAAGTAGACAACTGGCACGCTACCTTTGGGCAGCCCGGGAATATCCAAAGCGCCATCGACGACGCACCGGATCCAGATGGCCGGTCCGGTCCGTGCCTCGGGCGCGTAGTCACCCAGCACCAGCAGTTCTCCGACACGGGTCCGCAGCAATTCCATCAGGCCACGCCATTCCGCATGTGGATCCGTCCAGAGAATCGCCGCCGGGGGCACCTGGCCATCCAAGGGCACTGCGCGTGCGCGTAGTTGCTCGATGAGCCGCTCCAAGACAGTGTGGTGTTCGTTAGACCCAGGTTGTGGTGCAAGGGTGTTCAATACACTTGCCTCGACCTAAAATCTGAATCCAGAGTGTTTCGGCCGCCACATGGTCGGCATAGCTCATTGATACAAATGGATAACCTATATAACAATCCAGATATGTGCGGACATATCGAATTCATAACGCTCATTCCGGGTTGCCCTGCGGGTTCGCTGCAAAAATGGTCAGACGGAGTTCCGAATCGTCCAGCATTTCGTAAACAGGCCGGCGTCCTGAAAGTTGTTCACTGCGTTCCATGATGATGGCGACACCCTCACCACGTCGGTCCATCATCGTCGCACGGCTGGTGTTTAATCCGTTGATGTCATCTGGAACTGGACACTTGGCAAGCAGGCTGGTGATGGCCTCGTTACGACTGGCCTGGCGAAAGGGCAAGCTGTCCACGGTCATGGTATTGGGCAAAGCGCCGGGAGAGTACAGCTCCAGCCGGTTACTGAACATGCGCAGGCGAATCCGCGCTCCCGACATGGAATAGTCACGATGGGCCACTGCGTTGACCAGCGCCTCAAACGCCGCCGTCATGTCGTACTGGGGAATATCCTTGCGTCCCACATCCTTTGAAGCGGCCACTTTCTGGTTGCGTAACAGAAAGTTACAGGCACCAACCACCTGCGCATCCAAAGGCCCCTTGATGTCCCTGGCGTCGAGCTGATAGGAAACGTCACCGACATGCTCGGCCACTTCCGATCCACGATAGGCTACCGCCTGGATCATGGCATGGGGAAGATGGTGCTGAGGATTTCTGGATCCCATGAGAAGACCCGCCACCGTGGGCCGGAGTATTTCCCTTTCATCGAACCGCGCCATGGCAAGCTTCTGCAGCAGCGTGGTTCTGTCATCCTGTGTCTGGCGTGTGCGGAATCGATCCACCAGCGCGTTATCCAGTTCGGCAAGTTCTGCCTCGGGAACCACCTGCTCGTCAAAGCGGATGATTCGCGACTGACTGCGTTGCTGAAACAGGCGCGCCAGATATTCCGGCTCCATCTCGCGCCTGCTACTTCCTACACGGTGCAAGTACCCTCCGGGACTGCGATGGACAAAAAGGCTGCGCGGTATCTCCGTGCGAATGACCGGCCGCAACGACCCATCGCTGGCAGGCAACTCCAGCCGCTCCACGATGGGATAAATAGGCGGGGTAATCCTATCCCTTGCGATTTCCACAACGTAACGCTCAACATCATCCAGCCGGTCCGGCGGGATACCAACGATCTCCCGATGATCGTCCACGCCCAGCACGATCACACCACCACGGGCGTTGGCGAACGCTGCCATTTCGTCTGCCAGCCCATCCGGGTGGGGTCCCTTGATTTTCTTTTCGGAGAAGGTCACCTCCTTCAATTCGAGAAAGTTGTCCTCGCCGAGGCGAATCTTGTCCAGCAGTTCCTGGGCCGTGTCAAACACGTTTCATTTCCTCCCGTAGGCGTCGATAGCGCAGCTCAAAGGCATCGACACCACCTTCCATGACTCGGCATATCTCCTTTCGGACTTCCTCCGACTGAAGGCATCCCGATCCTTGATCGAGGATTACGCACTGGCCATTCACCTGGTCCATCGCGTTGACCATCTCGGCATCGCCATTGACCACGATATTCGGGTTATGTGTTGCCACAATCACCTGCCGCCGGCGTTTATTGTCGCGAAGCTGTGTCACGATCAGGTCATAGATCAGGTGGTTATCCAGGTCATCCTCTGGCTGGTCGAGAATCAGAGGCTCTTCACCGTGCAGGAGCAGAAATGCAAGAATCGCCGCTGATTTCTGGCCCGGCGATCCCCGTTCCAGGTCCGCGAACTTTCCATCTTGCTTTTTATACTGAATCTTCAAAGTATCCTCCGGCCACCACAGCAACATGCGGTCGATGCGCTCCGGTGGCAACCTGCGAATATGATTCAAAAACCGCTTGCCTCTTGGAGCGGCCGGTTCCTCGCCCAGGACGATGTTCTCAAGGTCTGTCTTGAGCATGACCAGACGCTGCCCCAGTTCTTTGCGCCGAACGTCGTCGTCTTCGGGCAAATCGGCGTACAATTCAGAAAGAAGACCTTCCCCGTCGCTGTTGAGAATATCGTCTTCCAGCCTGCCATCTGATCGGTCAATAGCTTCTCGGAATCCATCCTCGGCACCGCGCGCACCATCTCCAAACGTGACTACCGAAATGCGAACATAGGGGTTATCATCCAGAATCCCTGTGAGGAAACGGCTCCGTCGGTTCGACAGCTCCAGCCGCCATTTTTCGATCTCTTCCAGGATGGAGTGTGCCTTCTCATGCAGCTTTTTTTTTCTCTCCGCTAGCGCTTCCAGCTCAGCCAGTTGGCGCTCCGCCAAGGTGCGCTGCTGTACCAATGCACCATAGGCGCCCGGATCCTCGACACCTTCCTCGTGCAGCTTCTGCACCAATTGGCTGTATTCCCGTTCGATCTGCCCTTTTCTGCGGGACCATTCGCAGTCCTCAACCTTTTTACGCCAGTCTCGGGTATAGCTTTCAAGATCTGCAGACAACCCAATGAGTGCGCGCTGTATTTCCCGCTGCCTTGTTGCCGCCTCGGAAAGAAGGTCTGATGCCGCTTTTTCCACATCATCATCGGCGTCAAAATCATCGGGCCGGAGATCGGCAGGCGCGATCTCCTCCCCCATTGCCCGTAGCTGAGCAACAGCCTGATCAAGCTCTTCGGCACGTTCGTCGAATGCCGCCTGCTGCCGCCTGAGTTTTTGATAACTCCTCAACAGTTCCCGGTTATCTCCGGATTCAAAGATCGCAATCTGGCGCTTGAGATCATCCAGTTCACCTTTGAGTCGCTCCTGCTCTGCCAGCCGAGCCTCAAGTTCCCGAATATCACCTCGCAAACGCAGAAATTGCGCCTCCAGCTCCTGAAGCCGGGTTGACCATTGGACACCATCCACCTCCGGTGATTCATCGATCATTCTAAGCAAGGCACTCGAATCTTCCGCCAGAGCGAAAACCTGCTTTTGGCTGAAGATGCGCGCCGGGAAACGGCTGGGCACCTCCCCCGGGGCTGACCGCCAGGCACCTTCAATCTCCTCCTCGATGATCGGCATCTCTCCCTTCTTGTCCCAGTTGATCCGGAATCGCCCACCCTCCTTCCGCACGAAGACCGATACTGTCGCATCATCCAGCAGCGCCGCCTCGGTACGGTCAAAGTTGCCCCGGGATTCAGGTTTGTTGCGTTCATCGGGGGCACCGGGTAGTTCCGTACCCCGGCGCAGCGCTAACCGGAGCAGCTCGATCACCGTGGACTTCCCGGTGCCACGACCACCGATCAGACTGCTCAGCCAGGGACTGAAAGTCACTTTTAAGGGGTTCACCCGACCCACGTGTTTCAGATTCCGAATTTCGATCTGCTCGATGTACAAGCGGGCATGGTCGTTTGGATTGCCAGCCACCTCGTCATAGCGTTGGATCGAAAGGGGCGCACCATCGAGCAGAGCAAGTCGCAGACCTTCCAGGGACGGCTCACACATCTTCACCCAGGTATAGTGCGAACCTGGTATAGCATCGCCTTGAAAACTATGGCAGTCCGAGCCAATGACTTCCGTCCACTCGCAGTTTTCGTTGTGGTAGATCTGCGGCTTGTTGGTCTTGGGATCCAGCACCTCTGCGGCCAAAATACGCTTGTCACACAAGACTTGCCTGACCGTATTTGCATCGATACGGCTGGAGTTGCTGCCATCTCCTCGAAGTTCCAGTAGCCCCTTGGGTCCATCCACATGGGCGGGGATGGCGATGGCGCCGGCTTCATGAATCAACCGTACCACCTCTGCCGCCGATTCCCGAGTTGCCTCATTACTATCTCCGGGTGTTCCTCGGTAATCAACACGTCCCATCAGAAGTTGTATTACTTCACTTGAGGCGTTGGGATCAAAAATTGCTAGCAGGTGGAATCCTCCGTTGACCGTGATCTCGACGCCGGGGAATAGATAGAGCGGCCGGAACCCATCTGGTCGTGTTTCATCCAAGCGCTGATAGGCGTCCTTCAGCTCATTGATCCATTCACCGGTGTTATGGTCGGTTATGGCGACGCAGTCGATACCTGCTGCCATAAATTTGAGCAACCAGCGCTCAGGGCTGACCTCATCCTCCGAACCCTTTGCTTTCTGCCATGCACTTGTATCAAGGGAAGCAGGTGTATGGGTGTGAAAATCGAACTTCCACCAACGGGCGCCGGCAAAACCGTTGTTTGTTGTCATGATTCTTCCTCCTTCGCCTTGCGTTCGCGCGCGGCGCGTTTGGTGGTGTTGGTGTAGTGCAGGTCATTCCAGCGGTTGCCATCGAAGTTGCTCCTACCCGTGAAGTCGGTGCGTTCTTCCAGGCTGCCGTCGCCGGGGCAGGACCAGAACCAGGGAAAGTCTTCCCTGGGGCGCAGGCTTTCGGTTTCCTTGCCACGATCCTTGTTCCACTTGATATTGGGCTTCCAGCGCAGAATACCGGCGCCCTTGCGACCGCCCTTGCGCAACTCGACGGTCATGAAGGGGCGGATGTTGAGGCGCACGCCGTCGTTGATGTCGGGTTCCCAGCCGATGGGCTGTTCGTGCAGGGGTTTCCAGCGCACGAAGATGTCGCAAGGCGGCTCGCCTTCGAGAATCTTCTGGAGTTGAGCCTGGAGATCCAGGGCAGTGGCAAGGCGGGCATCGGCGCCCTCTGTGCCTCCCTGCTGCTCGCGGCGCTGGCGCTCTATCCATTCGCGCAGGTAGCTGTAGGCGATGGCTTCCAGGGTGCGGCGGGCCTCGCCATTGGGGGCGGCGAGGCGGTGGTAGTTGACCAGCACGTGGAAGCCGTCCTTGCGACCGTCCCAGAGGTGCCAGATGGAGGGGCGGTGGTGGAATAGCTTGCAGTGCGCCTCGAAGAACTGGTCGCGCAGCCAATCCTCCAGGCTGGCTGCTGGTTTGCCGTCGCCGGCGGCGGCCTGGAGCAGCTCGCGTTCGCGGGCAGAATTCCATGCATCGCCGAAGGCGGCGGCGAGCAGGGCGCGCAGGCGGTCGGCGGCGGAGCGCTCGCCGCGCACCGGGCGCAGGGCGACGATGCCGTCATCGTCGGCAAATTCATCCAGTGCCTTGCAGCGTTCCACCCAGGCGCGGGCGGCGGCGTCCAGGCGCATGTCGGCATCCTGCTCCGCCGGCCAGCGGTAGCCCAGCAGCCGGGCCACGGCCACCTGGAGCACGTCCTTCAGGTTGGGTTCGCGGCAGATGAGCGAGGGATGGCGATCGGTGCCCACCGGATCGGCGATGCCCCAGGGCGAGCGCGCCGCCGGCCCCGCCGCCACCATCCCGGCCGGATGGCCGTGGAAGAGCCACTGGGTGGGGTCGTTGGATTGGGGTTCGGGGAGGCCGTGCGGATATCTGCCTGCCGCAATTTTTTCCCAGCGACTTTGATCGAAAGGGACTTTCGTTAACGTTGCGGCAGTAACTTTGAGTGCTTGGTCTACTGCACGAACTGCATCATGATACTCCTCTGACGTAACGTAGGCCCAGCTTGCTGGCACCACTTTTGGATCGCTAGGACAAATAGGGCATATATTGTCATCAAAAGCTTCTCCCCCATAAAGAAACGGTTCTAGGCGCCGCATCTTATTCACCACAACACCGTTGCGATTAAAGACGTTTTGCCCATGCAAACGACAGCCTAGTTGCGAATTTAGCTCGACATCATTCAACGGAACTTTGCACAATTCTGTCCGGCCTGACCAAGGCTCCGTTGTTGTGGGGGAGTTAAGCCAATAAACATGATGTTTTTCCACGGCCAAGAACTCCCAGAAATGTAAAAGAAATCTTGGTCCATCCCCGGTCGTACTTCCCTTGCCGTAGTCGGCAATATCTGCCAGCAGCAAACTGCTGCTCAAATCATTGAACGATATTCGCGCATCCGGATTCTTCAGTTGCTCCTGCTGTGCAACAAGCCGCACAACGCCATCCATCCGCCCGGCATCCACGCCCTCGCCTCGCAACAGGGCGGCTTTTTCCTGTGGAGTCTGGCCATTTGAAGCATCGATGCCGCCCATCTGCCACTCGGGTTCCGCCTTGTCTGCGGAAATTACCTCCAGTGCCACGTTGACCACCTCGCCGCCGATGGTCTCGAAGGCCCGTGGACCCAACCGCGCTACCAGGTTCCAGGTGCGTTCCTTGAGCAGCTTCTCCCGCAGCTTCTTGTAGCTGGTGAGGAACAGCCAGTTCTGGGGAGTGACCAAGGCGGTGCTGCCCTGTTCTCCCAGCCAGCGCAGGCTGCGGGAGAGAAAGAGGGTCGCCAGGTCCTGCTTGGCTGCCGGGTGGTGGTCATCGGCGAAGCTGCGCAGGGTTTCGCTCTGCTTGCCGCGGGCGAGATAGGGCACGTTGGTGATGACCAGGGTGTACCGGTCCGCCAGCAGCTCGGCGGCCCGGGCCATGCCGCGGGCGGCCACGGCGCGCTCGTGGGCGTCGATGTCGTCTTCCCGTTCCAGCACCCGGCCCAGCAGCTCGCGCACGGCGCCGAAGTCGGCCTGGACCAGGTCGCCACCGAGCGCCGCCGGGTCGATTAGGGAGCCCAGTTCCGGGGCCTTGCGGAACAGGTCGTGGAGCTGTTCCATGGCACGCTCGAGCTGGTCGTCGCCGCCGGCGAGCTTGAGCCATTCGTTTCTCGACGCTGCCACCGGCAGGCCGGAGCAGGCAATGTTCAGTGCCGGCAGTTCAATGGGTTTGCCGATCAGCTTCCAGGCGGCCAGGGCCAGACTGAAGGCGGCGATCTGGGTACAGCGGGGGTCGATCTCCAGGCCGAAGAGGTTGTCGGCCAGCACGGCGCGGATGGCATCGATCAGCTCTAGGCTCTCTTCTTCCATGCGCAGGCGGGCAAGAATGTGCAGACCCTCAACGAGAAAGTGGCCGCTGCCGCAGCTCGGGTCCAGCACCTTGAGTTCAGCGGCGGTATCCGGCCAGCCCTCGAAGGCGCCTGCCGCCGGTCGCAAGGGGCCGGTGGGTTTACCTTCTTCATCCGCTTCGCGCGGTTCGCGCACAAAGCGCAGGTAGTCGAAATCGTAACCGCCGGCGGCGGTGAGGCGCACGGCCCGGCGCAGCGCGTCCTCATCGGCAGCGCTCTCGGCCAGCTCGGGCCGTTCCGCCAGCACCTTGCCTGCGTGCCAGGCGCCAATGGTGTTGTGGAACAGGAACTGCACCATGTAGTGCTCGGTGAAGAGCTGGGTGACTGCCGGCAGCTCGTCCGCGCCGATCTTCTCGCCGCTCCTGTTGACCTCTTCCTTCTTCTCGGCCTGCCAGAACTGGTAGGTCCAGCCCAGGGCGTCGTCAGCGGTGAAAACCTCGGTGGGCAGGGATTCCAGCAACTTCTCCAGGGCCTGGCGGGTCTCGGGGGCGAGGGTTACCTCCAGCGCCGGGTCGTCCGGCCGGAAGATGCGCGGCAGCATGCGCGCGGCAAAGCGGCCTGCCAGTGCCCAAGGATCCAGGCCCTGTTCACGGGCCAGATCCTCGCATTCCTTCAGGGGGATGGCGACGCCGGATTCTGGCTCGATGAGCAGGTGGTTCTCGGCCAGGAAGCGGGCAAAGAGCATACGGTGCCAGTGCTCGTAGGCCACCTCGTGCGCCAAGTGGTCGATCTGCTGCTCGCCGGTTTTCCTGTCCCGCCGGTCACCGAGCTGCCGGCCATGGGCGCGCAGCCGGACGCGCAGCGTCTTGTCAGCCTCGCTCATGGCCTCGAAGGGCCGCGCCTTGTCTACCGCCAGTGCCTGCAACGCCTTGCGCGCGCCGGCCTCGCCCTCGCGCCGGGCCTGGAGGATGACCCTGGCAAGGCGGGTACGTTGTTCACTGGTGAGGGCGTGCATCAGCCTTCGGACCCCTCGGTGTTTCCAGCTCCACGCGGCTTGGGAGAGACACTGCGCAGGCCGTCAATGTGCTCAAAGAGCTGCGGGCGGATGGTGGCCCACATGGGATCAAGGATGAAGTCGATTCCCTGGCGTCGCGCCAGCTTGGCAGCGGGCACGAAGTCGGCGTCGCCGGAAACCAGCACGATCTGGTTGACCCGGCCCTGGTAGGCCAGCGATGCGATGTCCAGACCGAGGCGCATGTCTACCCCTTTCTGGCGCAGATCCAGCCGGAAGTCGTCATCGGTGATGTCGTCCCAGGCACGCTTGCCGGCCGCCAGGGCCTTGAGCGCATCCGGCTTGAGCTGCCAGCGTATCTGACTGGTGGGCACCTCGCCGAGTCGCAACGCCACCTTTCGACAGCCACGCAGGGCCTGGTGGAAGTCCTTCCGCCAGCGGGCCGTGGGGGATTGCAGGAGGTCGATGGGCGACTTGCTGATGGGCCGGTGACCCTTCCAGGCTGCGGGTGGGGCGTCGTAGACGAAGACACGGTAGAGCCTGGCCATGCGCTGGTTGCGCGGACCACCGTTGAGATGTTCCAGTGCGGTGCGGTGCAGGCGCTGGGCTGCGTCCTGTGGCGACAGGCGACCGAAAATGAGCCGGGCGCGTTTCAGGAAGAAGGCCGCATCGACGAGAACGGCGCTCAGGGTGGGGCTGACATGGCCCAGGAGCGAGCCGGAAAAAGAATTGCCCCGGGGTTCGGCCTTCCCTGAATGAGGGCGGGAGGGCTTACTGCCAGGGGCGGATGACGTTTCAATCATAGGAATCGACCTCCTGTCTGTCAAGCTTGAATCCTTCCGCCAAACCACCCGGGCATGTATTCAACAAACTGTTTTCAATCATTTTTTCCATGACCGCCTAGCGAATAATCACGGGGCCTTTCTCTATGGCCTGCATCAGCGCCTGCTCCGTTTCCTCCAACCAGGTTTTCACCGCCGCCTCGTCGGCGAGGGTGCCGCGATGGAGATGGACGGTAACGGGCTGCGGGCCGCCCTGTTCATCTGCCAGGCGGGCGGCGGCTTCTTGCAGGGCCCGTGCGGCCCGTTCGCTCACGGCATCGATGTCGGCCTGCCAGGCATCGAGGGGGTGGGCGACCAGGGTCTGGCGCAGGTCTTCGTCGGTGGCCACGTTCAGCGGCGCGGGCGGCCGCAGCCCCACCTGCGTGAGGATCGTTTCCTGCGCTTCCGGCGCCAGGTGCTGCCAGGTGGCATCGGCTTTCAGTTGGTCGATGGCTTGTCCAACGGCGTCCGTGAGCGCCTGGTGGCGGGTGACAAGCGCTTCGCGCAGGGCAGCGGCGAGTGTCTTGAGCAGGGGGGCGACGTGGTCGGTTTCCTCCAGCAGGCTGCGCTGCGCTTCGATGGCTTCCAGCTCCGGTCCCACCTCCGCGGCGGCCGGCAGGTTACCAGCCTGCTCATGCAGCTCGCGGGTCAGTTGCCACTCGGGCAGGCGTTCCCGCGCGAGATCGGCCAGGCCTGACCATCGGACGATGTTCCGTTGCAGCGTCTCCCGTTGTTCGTACAGGGCGCCGAGCTGTTCGCTGCCGGCGAGGCGGCCAAGTTCGTCAAGCAGGTGGGTGTCCGGCTTCTCCGGCAGGGGCGCCGCCCCTCCGGCCTGGCTGGCCAGTTCGGCCAGCGCCCGCAGGAATTCCGGGGCGCGCAGCTCCTCCTCGCCGCTCTTGGTGTTGATATCCAGCTTGCCGAACAGGCCGCGCAGGGCGATGCGCTGGCTGGTGGTGAGCCGGACCTTTTCCGGGCGGAATTCGGCACTCTTGATGCCAGCCTGGTCCAGCGCGCCGGGCCGGACCGGCTGGCCGTTGCGGCTGGCACGCAGGTGGCCGCTGCGGTGCAGGGCGATCAGGGCGGCGTCGATGGCGTCCTGGGGCCAGCCGTAGGGGGCGGCCTTGAGGGTCTTCTGGATCTCGGTGCCGCGCTTGCCGGCGCCGATGGTGGCCAGCACTTCCTTGGCCACGGGGTGATCCTCCGTGGGACCCTCCCACCCCACTACCTTGAAGGGCTGGTCGGAGCCGTCCCTGGCGCGCTTGAGGGCTGCCTCCCAGGCGCGGTGGTCAGCGTCGGCAAAGCGGGGGAAAAGCCGCGCCAGCGCGGCCTCGGCGCCGGTACGGATCTTTTCCTCCAGATTTTCGCCGAAAATCTCCGTGCCACCGCCCTGGAGAAGCCTGGCTGCGCGCAGGATCTCCTGGACGATCTCGTTGCGCGCGTGCTCGGCGGCCATGCGCCGGCTCTCCATGCCCTCGTGGGCTTCACGGCCCTCAGCGGTGGACGGGAGCCCGTAGTGATCCAGCACCTGGCGGGCGGCTTCGGCATCGACGATGCGATCGCGCAGCAGCTCGGCGCTCTTCTGCGGCAGGAACAGGTGCAGCACGGGATCCTCCGTGCCGGCACGGCGCGCTTCGACCTCCACATCCTTCTTGAAGGCGGTGGACCAGCCGTCGCGCAGCCAGACCACGACGGCATCACCGGTGTTCGCTGGCGGCTCATTGCCCGCATGCAGGCTCAGGCTGCGACGCAGCTTCGCCTCGCCATGGATCAGCTTGATGCCGGCCAGTACGTCCTGTACCGCCTGTCCGAAGAGCTGATCGCGACGGGTGGCGATCTCGATCTCGTTTTGCATCAAGGCGGCCCGACGCTCGCGGAAGGCATGGTCCCATTCGGCCCCTTCGGTGGTCTGCAGGCGGTATTCCTCGCCCACCTTCATGAGCACGCCTTCCGTTGCCAGTCGTTCCAGGGTTTCGGCCACCCGGCGGCGGAAGGGTCCGCTGTCGGCGGTGATGTCCGCAACCAGCAGGTCGGCAAGCGTTTCCGCGTTGGCGCGCACGCCGAGATCGACGGACGCCTCGCGGGGCAACTTGCCGATCAGGAACACCAGGCCGCAGAGATCGCGGCACAGAGCCCCCTCCTCCGTGCCGTCGTCCAGCTTCTGGATGCGGGTGTTGATCTCGTTCAGCAGGACACCAGTGTTTACCATGTCGGGCGCCAAGGCGTTGAACAGGTCGCTGGCAGGAATGACGCCGCCCAAATGGCGCTCAGCCACCTTCTGGAGCGAGTCGTGCAGGATGCGGAGCTGGGAGCGTAGCTGGCTGTGACTGCCGGCGGCGTCCACCGCCCGGAAGCAGGCCT
This sequence comes from Gammaproteobacteria bacterium, assembly GCA_011321775.1. GTDB lineage: Bacteria > Pseudomonadota > Gammaproteobacteria > DSM-19610 > DSM-19610 > Thiogranum. The sequence continues at coordinate 14,646 of DROT01000143.1, forward strand.
CCCAGAAGCGGCGGCGGGTACAGAGCTGGGGGTAATCCGGCACGCGATCCCTGCGGTCCTCGGGCCGTGCGGAGAGGCGCGTACCCTGAAGGTGACGGTCCACCTCACCGGAATGACTCTCGAAGAGCTGCTCGATCTCCGGCACGGCGCTGGGCTTCTTGCGCAACAGCACCTTGCGCGTGACGGCCTCGACATCTGCATCGGAGAGCTCCACGGTGATGCGAAAACGGTCCCGCAACCAGAGCAGTGCCTGGGTGCCTGCCGACAGGGCCGACTGGCCGGCGCCGACCAGCATGATCCGGCTGTCGAACTGGGTCTGCAGCGCCTCTGCCAGCTCGGTGATGGCCGCGGAGCGATCCTGGGCCTCGTTGATGTACTGCTGGACCTCGTCGAGCACCAGGAGCGTGAGCGGCAGCTCACCGTCGGGGCCGAGGGCCTTGCGAGCGGCCTCGATGAACTGTTGGGTGGTGATGTCGGTGCGAAGCTGGGGAAACTGCTGCGTGAGCACCTGACGAACTCCCTTGCTGTCCGAGGCGATGCCGGGATCCGCCTCCAGCAGGGCCTGGGCAATCACGGGGCTGATGTACAGGTTGTTCAGCTCCTTGTGCCAATCCTTGCCGGCCGCTTCCACAGCGCTCTTCGCGGTGTCGAGCAGCCCCTGGTCGCGAAGCCAGAAGCAGAACATGGCCTGGGGATACTGGGCAGGCCAGCCCGTGGCGCGCAGCAGAATGGACAACACGGTATGGCGTACGAAATCCACGCTGCCGCCCAGCAAGGTCCCCGCCGCGGCCACGACAGGCTTGCCGGTTCGGCGGGCCTGGATGTCCAGTTCGCGGAGTTGGGCCGCGACCTCGTCCGGCAAACCGTGTACCAGGCTGCGGGCGGTGGCCCCGTCTGGGAACCCGGTATCGAGCCACAGGTGGGTGAGCATCTTGAGCAGGTGCGACTTGCCGCTACCGAAGAACCCGCTGACCCAGGCAGAGTCCTGGCGGGACTTGTCCAGACCCGTGAGATAGGCCCCCAGGATGCGTTGCAGCGCGTCACCGAACTGGCCGTCGCAGACGAAGGTTTCCAGTTCGGCGCGGAGTTCTGCCTGCGCTTTCTGGTCCGCTGTGTCCGTGATGCGGGCCTGGCCATTGTTGGCCAGGGGCGTGGAACGCGGATCTCGTGCGAGCGCTTCGTGAATTTTCATGGGAACAACCCTTCGTTATGGAGCGTGATGCCCTGGGCGAGGTAGTTCCAGCCATCACGGGCATCCAGCAGGCGGTAATTGTTGTCGTTCTTGGTCCCGGGGAAAAAGACCAGCAAGCGACCCTTGATGGACTGCTCCACCGAACGAATCAGTTCGGAGACCCGCAAAAATCCATAAAGAGAGGCCACACCAAGCAGAGCGACCACAGTGTTGTCATCAGCAGTTTCCAGTGCCTCGGTCAGACGGGTTGCCACGAAGGGACGGAACTCGCCTTCGAGTTTCATCCCCAACAGCTCGGGCTCCTCGAAGTAGGCATCCCGGTACTCGTCGGCTGCCATCCATTCGCTGAACCAGCGGGTGCAGTCGACTAGCTTCCAGCGATGACCCGCCCGTGTCGTGGCCTGTTCGTATTCGCCGATGCGTGCGCGCAGGGTGCGTTCCAGGTCCTTGTCATAGACCACCATCATGACCCGTTGCGCACCCGCCAATGAACCCTGCCAGGGTGCGCTGACATGATGCTCGTAGACGGCAGCGAGCGCCTCGATCTTGCCCATCTATCGGCGCCTCGCGGTCAATGGATCCAGGCCGCTGGGATCAATTTCGACAATACCGCCACCCGCACGCACATGAATGAGGCCAAGCTGCTTCGCCTGAAGGGCCACGGGCAGAAGCTGCTGGCCCGTGCAATCCAGGACCTGGGTCCACGGAGTGTCCAGCAACGCCTGGCCGGAAAGTCCTTCGAGCGAGCCCAGCCAAAGCGCCAGACTCAAGGCGCCGGGCGTGGGTGCGACGTGCCGACGAATCTTGCGAACACGGCCATGGAGGTGCCCCGATTGAGACCAGGAGCTGGCCGCGTTACGCGCCACCTTGTCCAGCACCGACTCATTCAGGCGTGCCCCAACGGCCTGGCGGATAGCATCCCGGAAATTGCCACGGACCAGTTCTGCGCCTTCCGGCAGGGCAAGCACACTGGGCCGGGTAGCTCGAAGTAGTGGATCTCGCGCCAACGCACAGAGTATCGCCAACAGCGGTCTTCCCGCTTCGTCGATGCCCCAGAGCCGCCGCAGCACCCGGAAAAGCGGGACGGAAGGATCCAGACCATAAAGCTCAGCCAACCGCTGGCGGGTCAGTCGACGTGTCGCGACGGTCTGCTTGCCGAGCACATTCTCGTCGACAACTGCCATTGCATAGGCTTCACGAGGGACATCCGGCGGAACCGCCGCGAACAGATCTTGCAACTCCGACAGCATGATGGTTCGGCTGGTGTGAGTGCCTTTGTCGCCGAAACGAAGGCCCGCCAACGCACGGATGTCCGCTGGTGAATCGGGGGGTGCAATGAAGGGTTGCGGTTGCATAGGTGCATTCATAGCACCTTGAAAAGGGCAAGTCAAAATCTCGCCGGCAAACTTGCCGGCATATTCTGCCTGCAATAACCTGTGCGACCAATTAGACCTATCGCGCGATACACTCCCAGTCCACCAGCCAGTTCATCCACCCTGCGCCAAGCTGACTTAACTTATTAATTCAACGTATAATTCCCATATGGCGCCAAATACGCCCTGATTCATTAAGGGGGCCGGAAACGGCTTGGAAACAGACACCCGTTCAGCGCCCGGCCGGCTGGCAGACCGGGCATATATAGCCCATGCGCCCGCAGAAGCGACCCTTGACGATGGGTGTCCCGCAGCGATAACAGGGCTGGCCGGCCCGGCGGTAGACGTGGAAGCGGTAATCCTCGAAAGCCGTTCCCCCGGCGCGCAGGGTCTTCACC
>DROT01000144.1 GCA_011321775.1 Gammaproteobacteria bacterium
CGCTGGCACGGCTGGGCGCGGCGCTGGAGACCGAGGCGCCGCGCAGCCGCGGGCTGGACAACTGCCATCAGCGCGCACAGCGCCTGCAGGGCCTGCTGCAGCAGCTGACGGGTCCGACGCCGGCGGGGCAGGTGCACTGGTTCGAGACCTGGCGCCGCTCCTTCCGTGTCCACCTGACGCCGCTGGAGGTGGCGGACAACTTCGGGGCCCGGCGCGAGGAACTGCAGGGGCGCTGGATATTCACCTCGGCGACCCTGTCGGTCAACGGTCGTTTCGAACACTTCGCCCGCCGCCTGGGGCTCGAGGACGCGCGTACCCTGATGCTAGACAGCCCCTTCGACTACCAGCGCAATGCGCTCTTCTACGTGCCCCAGGGTCTGCCCTCACCGGCGGAGCCGGACTATACCGGGCGCGTGCTGGAGGAGGCCGAGCGCATCATCACGGCGGCGCGCGGGCGTACCTTCGTGCTGTTCACCAGCTATCGGGCGCTGAAGCAGGCGCAGGAGTATCTCGGCGAACGCTGCGCCTGGCCGCTGCTGGTGCAGGGCAGCGCGCCGCGCAACGAGCTGCTGCAGCGTTTCCGCGAACTCGGCAACGCCGTGCTGCTGGGGACCAGCAGCTTCTGGGAGGGGGTCGACGTGCGCGGTGCGGCGTTGTCCTGCGTCATCATCGACAAGCTGCCGTTCGCCTCGCCCGGCGATCCGGTCTGGCAGGCGCGCATCGAGGCGCTCAGGGAAGCGGGGGGCAACCCCTTCATGGACGAACAGTTGCCGCACGCCGTCATCACTCTCAAGCAGGGGGTCGGGCGCCTGATCCGCGACGTCGACGATCGTGGTGTGCTGGTGATCTGCGATCCGCGCCTGCTCGGCAAGCGGTATGGCCGGGTATTCCTCAACAGCCTGCCGGACATGCGTCGTACGCGCGACTTCTCTGCGGTGGTGGACTTCTTCCACAGCAGCGACCTGATGGGGCTGTCCTCGTGAGCCGTATCCTGGCGATCGAAACCGCCACCGAGGCCTGTTCCGCGGCGCTGCTGGTGGACGGGGAGGTCCACGAGCGTTTCGAGGTCGCACCGCGCCAGCACGCAGCCCTGCTGCTGCCGTTCGTGGAGGCGCTGCTGGCCGATGCCGGGCTGCTGGCGGGACAGCTGGATGCGGTGGCTTTCGGCCGCGGCCCGGGCTCCTTCACCGGCCTGCGGATCGCGGCCGCCATGACCCAGGGCATCGCCTTCGGCGCCGGGCTGCCGGTGGTGCCGGTATCGACCCTGGCGGCGCTGGCCCTGGGGGCGGTGCGCGAACAGGGAGCGACGGCCGTGCTGGCGGCGCTGGATGCGCGCATGAGCGAGGTCTACTGGGGCGCCTACCGGCGCGCTGCCGACGGCCTGGTCGAAGCGGCCGGCCCGGAGGGGCTGTGCGCGCCGCAGGCGCTGCGACCGCCGCACGAGGATCGCTGGAGCGGCGCCGGCAGCGGCTGGGAACGTTATGCCGGCGTGCTGGCCGGGGTTGCGGGGGTGGACGAGCACCGAATCCACGGGCACCTCAAGCCGCACGCGGCCGATATCGCGCGCCTGGCGGTGAGCGAGTTGCGGCGGGGTCGGGCGCTGGCGCCGGAACAGGCGTTGCCGGTCTACCTGCGCAACCAGGTGGCCGCGCAGCCGAAGCCAAAAGGGTGATCGATGGAGGGGATCTTGCAGGAAGTGGTGGACATCGTTCGCGCCGATCCGCACGGCGGGCCGGCGCTGGGGCTGTATGCCCTGGTCAGCACCCTGAAGATGGATCGCAGCGGCCATCTCTACATGCTGCGCAAGCTGCGCGAGCTGTCGCCGGAACACCGCCGGCTGGCCTACGGCCTGATGGAACTCATGGCCCGTGGCGACAATCGCGGCGAGCAGTGGGAGGCGGCCGTGGCGGCCATGGACGAGGCGATCCGCAAGGGCTGAGCACATGAAGGCACCGGAACTCCTGGCCCCGGCCGGCACCCTGCGCAACCTGCGTTACGCCATCGCCTATGGTGCCGACGCGGTCTACGCCGGCATGCCGCGCTACAGCCTGCGGGTGCGCAACAACGACTTCAGCCGCCTGGAAACGCTGGCGGCGGGCATCGACGAGACCCACGCGCGCGGCAAGGCCTTCTTTCTGGCCAGCAACGTGCTGCCGCACGACCGCAAGGTGAAGACCTTCCTCGCCGACATGGAGCCGGTGGTCGGGCTGGGCCCGGACGCCCTCATCATGGCCGATCCCGGCCTCATCCTGCTGGCGCGCGAGCGCTGGCCGGAGCTGGCCATCCACCTGTCGGTGCAGGCCAACACCATGAACCACGCGGCGGTGAAGTTCTGGCAGCGCCAGGGCATCCGCCGCGTCATCCTGTCGCGCGAGCTGTCGCTGGAGCAGGTGGAGGCCATCCGCCAGGCCTGCCCCGATATCGAGCTGGAGGTGTTCGTGCACGGTGCCCTGTGCATCGCCTACTCGGGGCGCTGCCTGTTGTCGGGCTATTTCAACCACCGCGACGCCAACCAGGGCACCTGCACCAATGCCTGCCGCTGGGAGTACCGGGTACGGCCGGACGGCGCGGATGCCACCGCCGGAGACTGGCTGCTGGAGGAGGCCGGGCGGCCGGGCGAGCGCATGCCGGTGGAGGAAGACGAACACGGCACCTACATCCTCAATTCGAAGGACCTGCGCGCGGTGGAGCACGTCGCCCGGCTGGTCGACATCGGCGTCGACAGCCTCAAGATCGAAGGCCGCACCAAGTCGCACTACTACACCGCGCGCACCACCCAGGTCTACCGCCAGGCGATCGACGACGCCGTTGCCGGGCGGCCGTTCGATCCGCGCCTGCTCGGCAGCCTGGAGAGCCTGGCCAACCGCGGCTATACCGACGGCTTCTTCCAGCGCCACCACCACCAGGACTACCAGAACTATCTCGAGGGGCATTCGACGAGCCTGCGTCAGCGCTTCGTCGGCGACGTGCTCGGCCTCGATCCGGCGACCGGGCTGGCCGAGGTCGAGGTGCGCAACCGCTTCCAGGTCGGGGACCAGCTGGAACTGGTCGCTCCCGGCGGCAACCGGCTGTTCCGCCTGCAAGGCATGCTGAACGAGGACGGCGAAGCGATGCAGGTGGCGCCGGGCAGCGGGTACCGGGTACGCATCCCGCTGCCGGTACAGGGGGAGGTCGGTGCGGCGCTGCTGGCCCGCTGTCTACCGGCCGGCGACCGCTGACAGGACCCGGGCAGGGCCCGGAAGGCATATCCGCCTCCGGGGATGACCGGAAAAGCTCATTCCCCTGCGCGCGGCGACAGCAGTTGTTCGATCTGTTCCTCGAAGGAGGCGCGGTCGCGGTAGTGGATGGCGTTCCAGCCAGCGGCCCGGGCGCGTTCCACGTTGCTGCGCAGGTCGTCCACGAACAGGATCTCGCCCGGCGCCAGCGCCAGCCGCCGGCCGATGTCGTGGAACAGGGTCGGATCGCGCTTGCCCTTGCCCAGGTGATAGCTGTTGAAGACGTAGTCGAAGTCGCCGAAGAACCGATCCCGTTCGTCGAGACGGTCCAGCCACCAGGTCTGGTCGCTGAGAATCCCGGTGAGGTAGCCCTGCGCGCGCCATCGCCGAACCCGCTCCATCATCCAGGGTCGCAGTATGAATCCGTCCAGGATCCGTTGCCTCAGTTCGGCATCATCGCCGCGCAGACCGGCACCGCTGCGCATCGCCGTCCAGAACTCGTGCTCGCTTCCGCGACCCACGACGAAGCCCGAATCGTAGACCGCCTGGCGGGCGACCTCGAGCACGCGCCCGGGGTCCAGCCCCTGTTCGCGCGCCATGGCGACGAGCCCGTTGCGGAAGCCCTCCTCGGCGATGACACCGCCATAGTCGAGCAATATGGCCTTGATGGACGGTTTCGACATCCTTCACCTGCTGCCGGCGGACCTTGCGGCCGTGGCCGCCATTGCCGGGAGGAGACGGACGCTCCGCTTCCCGGCGCGCCTCATCCTGCAGCATGGGGCGCCTCCCGGCAAGCGCGGTTTCTTTTGCACGGCGCTGCTATTATGCTTTCGTTTCCTTTCGACATGCAGCACGGGCTGCCGGGCGCCGATGAAAGTAGCGGTCAGTCAGATCCTCGTACAGTTCCTGGAACGGCTGGGCGTGCGCTACATTTTCGGCATTCCCGGTTCCCACATTCTCCCGGTCTACGATGCGCTCTATGATTCTTCCATACGCTCGCTGCTGGTCAAGCACGAACAGGCCGCGGCGTTCATGGCGGGCGGGCAGGCGCGCACCACGGGCGGGGTCGGCGCCTGCATCACCACCGCGGGACCCGGCGCCACCAACCTGGTGACGGCGATTGCCAGCGCCTACGCCGACAGCCTGCCGCTGATCGCCATTACCGGCGAGGCGCCGACCCATATCTTCGGCAAGGGCGGCCTGCAGGAGAGCTCCGGCGAGGGTGGCAGCGTGGACCAGGTGGCGCTGTTTGCCGGCATCACCCGCTACCACCGCCTGATCGAGCGCACCGACTACCTCGGCAGCGTTCTCAATCAGGCGGCCAAGCATCTGCTGGCGGCCACGCCTGGGCCCGTGGTCCTGAGCATTCCCTTCAACGTGCAGAAGGAACCCGTGGATGACTCCGTCCTGGAGGAAGTGGCCTTCGGCGCTCCGGGAGCCGAGCCCGCAATCGCTGCCTCCGGCATCGAGCAGAGCCTGGAACTCATCGATGAGGCGCAACGCCCGCTCATCATCGCCGGTCACGGCTGCCTCCGGGCCGGTGCCCAGGCGGCACTCGGGAGCCTCAGCGAGGGGCTCAACATTCCCGTGACCAGCAGCCTGAAGGCCAAGGGCGCCGTCGACGAGCGCTCGCCGCTGGCCCTGGGCAGCCTGGGGGTCACCTCCGGTGGTCATGCCATGCGCTACCTGGAGCAGGAAGCCGACCTGGTCCTGATGCTGGGCGCCGGCTTCAACGAACGCACCAGCTATGTGTGGGACCGCAGTCTGCTGGCCGGGAAAAAGCTCATACAGGTCGACAACGACGCCGGCCAGCTGCAAAAGGTGTTTCGCGCCGACCTGGCGATCGAGGCGGACCTCGGCAGCTACCTGCCTGCGCTGGCCGAGGCCGTCCGCCAACGGCGTCTGGCGCCCAAGGCGCCGGTGGATGTCGGCGCCTTCATCGACGCAGCGCAACGGGCCATCGACACGGCCGGCGAGAGAATATTCAGTGAGCAGTTCGATCACGTGCGGGCCTTCTATCGCTGGCTGGAAGAGCGCTTCCCGGAAGGGCTGGTGATGTTCGACGACAACATCGTGTTCGCGCAGAACTTCTATCGGGTATCGGACAGGGACTGCTTCTGCCCCAACACCGGCATCTCCTCGCTGGGGCACGCCGTCCCGGCGGCCATCGGCGCCGCCTGCGGGGAAGCCAGACCGGTGTTCGCCATGATCGGCGACGGTGGCTTCCACATGTGTGCCATGGAACTCATGACGGCCGTCAATTACGGGATTCCGCTGAATGTGGTGCTGTTCAACAACTCGACCATGGGCCTGATCCGGAAAAACCAGCACCAGCACTACCACGACCGCTTCATCGACTGTGATTTCGTCAATCCCGACTACGCGCAGCTGGCGCACTCCTTCGGCATCGAGCACCTGCGTATCGAAAACGGGCAGGACCTGTCACGCCTGGAGGAGGGGGTGGACTTCGGCAGCGGTATCCGTCTCATCGAAATGGTCATCGACCGGGACCTGTACCCGAACTATTCTTCCCGCCGCGGCTGAGGTTCGGGTCGATGCCCCATATCCGGGAGCCTTCTGCAAGCAGCCGGTGCACACGGTAACGCTCGACACGACATCATGACGAAAGTGGATGCCAGACACCTGAGAGACTGCGTCGCGCGCTACCGGAAGCGCATCCCGCAACTGGAGGCCGTCGCCGTGTCGATGGAGACCGCGACGCCGGCTGAACTGGTCGGACTCTATGATCGCTGTTTCCCGCTGCTGGAACGGGCGCTGTGGTCCGGGCACGGTGATTTCGACGCCATGCTCGAAGTGTACCAGGCACTGTTCCGCGAACAGGACGCGCTCATTCGCGCCAGGGAGGAAGCCGGGGAAGCCGCGGACGAACGTCATCACTTCATACTGAGCATTCCGGTCGCGGACCGCCCGGCCCACCTGCGCGCCTGCCTCGAGAGTATCCACAGGCTGTGCGAGTGTTTCGGCTACGGCGGCAGGAGCAACGGCCGCTATTCGCGCATCCAGGTGCTCATCGCCGAGGACAGCCGGGAGCCGGAGAGCGTCCGGCAGCACAGGGCGCTGGCAGAGGAATACCGGCGCAAGGGTCTGCAGGTATTCCACTTCGGCCTCGACGAGCAGTATGAACTGCTGCAGTCGATTCCCGTGAACGAGCGCAGGGAACTGGCGCATATCCTGGGCACACCGCCGAAGGAGCGCTTCTACCTGAAAGGCCAGGCCGTCAACCGCAACCTGAGCTACCTGAAATGCCTGCAGCTGAGCGCCGACAGGGCGCGCACGCTCTACTACATGGTGGACAGTGACGAATCCTTCTGTGTCAGCCGGCAGACCGGGGCCGGAGAGCAGGCCGTCCATGCGCTGAACTATTTCTACTATATCGACCGGGTGTTCCGTACCAGCGACACCCGCATCCTGACCGGCAAGATGGTCGGCGATCCGCCGGTATCACCGGCCGTGATGGCGGCGAACTTCCTGGACGACATCACCGCCTTTTTCACGATGCTGGCCGATACGCGTGCCGGGCAGGCGTGTCGCTTCCATGCGCCGGCACCGGACGCGACGGCGGGATCGCGGCAGGACGCGGCCTACCATGACATGGCCGGGCTGTTCGGTTTCGAGAGTCCGCGCCAGGTGTTTCCCTATCACTGCGAGCTGGCCGGTGAGCACGATAACGCCGCCTGCCTGCGCGAGCTGGCCGGCCGGCTGGCCGCCTTTTTCTTCGGCGAGCACCTGACCCGCAAGACCTGGTTCGGCTGGCAGGGCGCATTCGATGATCGAACGCCGGCGCGCACCCTCTATCCCGGCAACTATGTCGCCAATTACGAAGGGCTAAGATACGTCATTCCCTTCGGGCATCTGCGGCTGCGCATGTCGGGCCCTACGGCCGGGAGACTGATCGCGGCCGAGATCGGCGAACGCTTTGCATCGGTCAATCTGCCGCACTTGCACCGAAGAACCGCCGGCGGGGATCTGCACGGTGCCTTCCGTCCGGGTGTTGAGCTGGACCGGGAGGCGCAACGGGAGATCATCGACCTGTCCAACGAATTCGAGCGCCAGTTCTTCGGTGACCTGATGCTGTTTACCACCGAAACCCTAGTACGCGAGGCGGATGTCCACAGGCCCTTCGAAAAGGACTGCATCACCGCGATCATGGAGCGGAAGGAACGTGAACTGCTGCAGCTCTACCAGCACAAACGCGATGCCATCGGCGAAAAGACGCGCGCGCTGGAAACGCTGGTATTCCAGGACGGTCACTGGTGGCTGGACAGGCCGGAGCTGGCCGACGCCCTGTCGCGGGTGCGGTCGTTCCTCGACAACGTCCGGCGCAATTTCGGTGAACACTCGCCCGCCTGGGAGCAGATCCGCTCGGCGGAGCACCGCGACGAACGCAAGCGCCAGATCACCGAGGCACTGATGCACTACCGCAGCGGCCGCGAGGCCTGGGAACGCTTGATCTATTAATCCGACGGCTTGTTTCGTCATTCCGGCCTGTGCCGGGATGACGAATCGGAAGTTCAGGGAACAGCACTGACCGGACATATCAGGTTGCCGCGCCACTATTGAGCTGTCGACAGGAATGAATCGCGCGCATGGTCGATCAGTTGAGCCCGACAGCCGCGATATCGATCCAGTGCTTGCACGAGCTCTTCCCGTGGAAGCTCGATGTGCGAATAGTCGCTGCGGGTACGGCGGATGCGGCCGCTGCGGATGAGTCCGGATGAATCGCCCATGCGTGGCTTGCCGGTCTGGCTGAACAGCCGGTAACGCGGCTCCAGCGGAGTATCCAGTTCCAGCCAGCGCGTCAGCCTGGACAGCAGCGCCTCCGGCGTATCCACCAGGGACGCGGCGTCGTAATAGTAGTAGCCCCCGGGCGTGGAGCGCGCGAAGCGGGCCAGCGTCTCGATACGCTCGATGTAGTAGCGAGCGGCTTCCGGCGCCGAGGCATAGGGGGCCCGTGTCTTCTTTTGGCGGAACAGGGCGACGATGCTCCTGATGCTCCGTTCGGGTTCCAGCAAGGAGACCAGTATCTTCGTATCGGTCGGCCCCAGCTGGTCGGGCAGGAGCCGGTAGTCGTCGTGCAGGAGCTTGTCGAACAGGTAACGGGACCCCTCCTTGAGCCGTTCATGGCGCTGCAGGAGCTCCAGCTGCCGCTCCAGCGCGGAGCCGTCCTCGTAGCTGATGTGCATCTCGAAATAGCCGTTGATGCTCGGATGGGAGCCGAGTATGTGCCCTGCCAGGCTGGTGCGGGCACGCATGTGGCTCAGCAGAAAGATTCTCGAATAGTGGTCCGGCACAGGGCGTGTTTCCCGCTCAGTCTCGCGTGCATTGTAATACGTCCCGCCGGGCGGGCCTGAATCGGCCGGCCGCGAATGTTCTGCGCTATGCTTGGGGGACGTCAACCGGCGCATAGAAGAGGGAGTCCCATCATGAAAAAGAACGCCCTGTGGGTGTTGTTGCTGTTGTGGATCACGCCGCCGCTGCTGGCTGCGCCGGCGGTGCGGACCTGGACGATCGAGCGGGGACTGGATGCCGTCTACCCGGTGGTGCACGACAGCCTGGAGAACAACCACTTTTTCGTCGTCTTCGAGGTCGATATCCAGCGCAACCTGGCCGGCTTCGCGGAACGCTGGGGCCAGGACTACAACCGCAACGGGCTCGAGGGTATCCGCGCCATGGTGTTCTGCAACGGCTGGTATGCCAACGCGGTCGGCAATGCCGATCCCGACATGCTGGCGCTGTGTCCGCTGCACATCACCCTGATCCAGCAACAGGGCCACACCCGGGTGCTGTTCACCCGTCCGGGCGTGGTGGCCGCAGGCAGCAAGGCCGAGTCCGTGGCCCGCGAGATCGAGGCGGGGGTGGCGAAGGCCATCGACCAGGCGGCCGCCGAACTGGCGAAGGCGCCGCCGGGGAAACAGTAGCCCGACTACCGGGTTGCCGGGTTAATAGTTACCGCCGCTGTCGGCCTTGTCCTCCCCGACCGGGGTGATCAGCGCGATGATGCCGAAGCGCGGGTTGTCGAAATAGTGCAGCTCGCCGCTGCGCATGCGCCGTCGTTCGCGCAGGCGGATTTCCGGTACTTCGCCGTCGAGCTGGTCGAGTTGTTCCGCGCTGTAAGGCAGGTGCAGTTTCAGGTCGAGGTAGAGGTGCAGGTAGCGCTCCACGGCGACGCGCACGCGGCCGTCCACCCAGGCATCGCTGTCACCGTGCCGCTCCGCGGGCAGCCGCAGCGGCAGGGCGTGGCGCCGGTCGAGCACCGGCTGACGCCAGGCGAAGTAGGCCAGCGGGCGGTAGCGCCGGGAGCGGGCGAGGGCGTTCTTCTCCGCTGCCAAGTGGTAGGCCGCGGGCGGCAGCCAGGTGACCTGCGTGGCCCCCTGTTCGTCGGCGGAGGGCGTTTGCTCGTCCTCGAACCATTGCGAGTAGTCGACCGGCCACACCTCGCCCCCGTCGTCGGCGCGCAGATCCTGGAACACCAGCAGTTCGATCTCGTATTCACGCGGCGCCTGTGATTCCGCCGGGGCGGCCAGTGGCAACCACAGCAGCAACAGCAGCAGGGAGCGCAGCGCTCTCTTGGTGTCAGCTTTCATGGGGCTATCGTGCCCTGTCCGCCGCCGGGTCTCAAGCGCTGGAGGAGGTCGTCGACCACGGCGAAGCGCTGTTCCGGCGCCTGCATGTCGAAGCGGAAGCGGATGCGCTCGGCGCCGTCGAGGCTGTAGTGCTGCGGCTGCGACTGGATCAGCTGGATGACGGCCGCCGGATCGACGTTCGGATCCGGACCGAAGATCAGACGGCCGGATGCCTCGCCGACGTCGATCTTGCGGATGCCGAGCGGAATCGCCCGGAGCTTCAGCCCGGTGACGGCGAACAGCTGCTTGACGGCGTCGGGCAGCAGGCCGAAGCGGTCGATCATCTCCACCTGCAGTTCGCGCAGCTGCTCGCTGTCGGCGGCGCTGGCGATGCGCTTGTACAGCGTCAGGCGCGTGTGCACGTCCGGCAGGTAGTCGTCCGGAATCAGTGCCGGTACGTGCAGGTCCACCTCGGGGCCATGGTTGAGCGGCTGCTCCAGTTCCGGCTGGCGGCCGGCCTTGAGGGCTTCGACGGCGCGCTCCAGCAGTTCGGTGTAGAGGGTGAAACCGATCTCCTGGATCTGGCCGCTCTGCTCGTCGCCCAGCAGTTCGCCGGCGCCGCGGATCTCGAGATCGTGGGTGGCCAGGGTGAAGCCGGCACCGAGGTCCTCCAGTGACTCGATGGCCTCGATACGCTTGATGGCGTCATCGGTCATGGCCCGCCTTGGCGGCACGATGAGGTAGGCATAGGCGCGGTGGTGGGAGCGGCCCACGCGCCCGCGCAGCTGGTGCAGCTGGGCCAGGCCGAGGCGGTCGGCGCGGTTGATGAGGATGGTGTTGGCGGTCGGCACGTCGATACCGCTCTCGATGATGGTGGTGCACAGCAGCACGTTGAAGCGGCGGTGATAGAAGTCGAGCATCACCTGTTCCAGCTCGCGTTCGCGCATCTGGCCGTGCCCGATCTCCACGCTGGCCTCCGGCACCAGTTCGCGCAGCTCGCGCGCGACCTTTTCGATCGTCTCGACCTCGTTGTGCAGGAAGTAGACCTGGCCGCCGCGCTTGATCTCGCGCAGGCAGGCCTCGCGGATGGTGCCCCGGTTCCATTCGCTGATGAAGGTCTTGATGGTCAGGCGCTGCACCGGCGGCGTGGCGATGATGGACAGGTCGCGCAGCCCCGACAGCGACATGTTGAGGGTGCGCGGGATCGGTGTCGCGGTGAGCGTCAGCAGGTCGACCTCGGAACGCAGCGCCTTGAGCTTCTCCTTCTGGCGCACCCCGAAGCGGTGTTCCTCGTCGATGATGACCAGGCCGAGCCTCTTCGGCTGCACCTCGCCCTGCAGGATCTTGTGGGTGCCGATGAGGATATCGAGCGTTCCGGCGGCGAAGTCGGCGATGATCTGGTCCTGCTGTTTCTTGCTGCGGAAGCGCGACAGCACGTCGATGCGCACCGGCCAGTCGGCGAAGCGGTCACAGAAGTTCTGGTAGTGCTGCTGGGCGAGCAGGGTGGTGGGCACCAGCACCGCCACCTGGCGGCCGGACTGGGCGGCGACGAAGGCGGCGCGCATCGCCACCTCGGTCTTGCCGAAACCCACGTCGCCGCACACCACCCGGTCCATGGGCCGGTCGGAGGCCATGTCCTCCAGCACCGCCTCGATGGCGCGCGCCTGGTCGGGGGTCTCCTCGAAGGGGAAGGCGCTGGC
>DROT01000145.1 GCA_011321775.1 Gammaproteobacteria bacterium
AGAATCTGGGTGACCTGGGGGACCGGGTCGACGTCAAGCCCGGCTACGGTCGGAATTTCCTGATTCCGAGTGGCAAGGCGACGCCGGCCACCGAGGAACATATCAAGGCGTTCGAAGCGCGCCGTGCGGAACTGGAAGCGGCGGCGGCCAAGTCGCTGGCGGATGCCGAGGCGCGCCGTGAGCAGCTGCAGGACATGACCGTCACCATCAAGGCGCGGGCCGGCGACGAGGGCAAGCTGTTCGGCTCGGTGGGTACCGCCGACATCGCCGAGGCGATCACCGCGGCCGGGGTGGAGGTGGTGCGTGGCGAGGTGCGGCTGCCGGAGGGTGCCTTCCGCCAGGTCGGCGAGTACGCGGTGCACATCCACCTGCACAGCGACGTCAATACCGAGATCACGCTGGTCATCGAAGCCGAGTAGTTCCGCCTGCCCGGTTGCCGGTGCCGGCAACCGGGCGCGCAATTTGCGTGCTTGAGCGCGTCCCCCGCGCGATTTAGTATCTGTTCCACGAGAGCGGGATTCCCACCACGCCAGTTCATCCCGGAGGACGGATGCCGGAACCGGTACAAGCGGCGGCCGCGGTCGAGTTCAGCAGCGACCGACAGAAGGTCCCCCCCCATTCCCTGCAGGCGGAGCAGTCGCTGCTCGGCGGCCTGCTGCTGGACAACCGCGCCTGGGACCAGATCGCGGACCGCGTCAGCGAGGAAGACTTCTACCGCCGCGACCACCGGCACATCTTCGCCGCCATCGGTCATCTCATCGAACGCGGTGATCCCTGTGACGTCATTACCCTGTCGGAGTGGCTCGACGCCCAGGGCCGGCTCGACGAGGTCGGGGGCCTGGCCTATCTGGGCACGCTCGCCAAGGACACCCCCAGCGCCGCCAATATCCTCGCCTACGCCAACATCGTGCGCGAGAACTCGGTGTTGCGGCAGCTGGCGCAGGTCGGGACCGAGATCGCCAACAGCGCCTATTTCAGCGAGGGGCGCGACAGCAGCGAGTTGCTGGACAAGGCCGAGCAGCTGGTGTTCCGCATCGCCGAGCAGGGCCACAGTCGCGGTTCCGGTTTCGAGAACATCAAGGACCTGCTGACCCGCGCGGTCGATCGCATCGACACCCTGTTCCACCAGGACAACCCGCTCACCGGCGTGCCCACCGGTTTCACCGAGATCGATGACATGACCGCCGGGCTGCAGCCCTCGGACCTCATCATCATCGCCGGTCGTCCCTCCATGGGGAAGACCACGTTCGCCATGAACATCGCCGAGCACGCCGCCATCAAGGACGGCTGCCCGGTGGCGGTGTTCAGCATGGAGATGCCCGGGGAACAGCTGGCCATGCGCCTGATGTCCTCGCTGGGGCGCATCGACCAGACCAAGGTGCGTACCGGCAAGCTCGACGACGACGACTGGCCGCGACTGACCTCGGCGGTGAGCATCCTCTCCGAGGCGCCGCTGTTCGTCGACGACACCCCGGCGCTGTCGCCCACCGAGCTGCGCGCCCGCGCCCGGCGCCTCAAGCGCGAGCACGACCTCGGCCTGATCGTCATCGACTACCTGCAGCTGATGCAGGTGCCGGGGCACAAGGAGAACCGCACCGGCGAGATCTCCGAGATCTCGCGTTCGCTGAAGGCGCTGGCCAAGGAACTGCACGTGCCGGTGGTGGCGCTGTCGCAGCTCAACCGCAGCCTGGAACAGCGTCCCAACAAGCGCCCGGTGATGTCCGACCTGAGGGAGTCCGGCGCCATCGAGCAGGACGCCGACGTGATCATGTTCATCTACCGCGACGAGGTCTACGACGAGGACAGCCCCGACAAGGGCACCGCCGAGATCATCATCGGCAAGCAGCGCAACGGTCCCATCGGCATGCGCCGCCTCACCTTCCTGGGCAAGCACACCCGCTTCGAGAACTTCACCGCCGTCGAGTCCTATTCCGACGAGGGCTATGCATGACGCGACCCCTGCGGGCGCGTATCGATCTGCAGGCGCTGGCCTCCAATCTTTCCCTGGCGCGCGATCGCGCGCCCGGCAGCCGCGTGCTGGCGGTGATCAAGGCGGACGCCTACGGGCACGGCATGGTCGAGGCGGCGCGGGTGCTCGCTGCCGCCGACGCCCTCGCGGTCGCCAGCCTGGAGGAGGCGCTGCGCCTGCGCGAGGCGGCCATCACCGGCGACATCGTGCTGCTGGAAGGCCTGTTCGAGGCACGGGAACTGGAAGCTGCGGTGGAGCAGCGGCTGCAGCTGGTGGTGCACAGCGAAGCCCAGCTGCAGTGGCTGGAGGCGTGGCGCGGCAGTGCGCCGCTGTCGCTGTGGCTCAAGGTGGATACGGGCATGAACCGTCTCGGTTTCGCCCCTGGTGAACTGCACCAGGCATGGGAGCGGCTGGCGGCGTTGCCACAGCTGCGCAAGGGTTGCCTGCGGCTGATGTCCCACCTCGCCTGCGCCGACGAGGCGGAGCACCCGGCCAACGATGTACAGCGGGAATGCTTCGAGGCGGCGACCGCCGGTCTCGACGCCGAGCGTTCGCTGGCCAATTCGGCGGCCTTGCTGACACGCCCGGACATGCACTACGACTGGGTACGTCCCGGCATCCTGCTCTACGGCTGCTCGCCGCTGAGCGACGGCGGTGTCCCCGGTGTCGGCTTGCGGCCGGTGATGACGCTGGAGTCACGCCTGATCGCCGTGCAGCAGCGACGGCGCGGGGATGCCATCGGCTATGGCCACAGCTGGGTGTGCCCCGAGGACATGCCGGTGGGCGTGGTGGCGGTGGGCTACGGTGACGGCTATCCGCGTCACGCCCCGGGCGGCACGCCGGTGCTGGTGAACGGCGAGCGCGTGCCGCTGGTCGGGCGGGTGTCGATGGACATGCTGTGTGTCGACCTCCGCAGCCAGCCGCAGGCCGCGGCCGGCGATGCAGTGGTGCTGTGGGGGGAGGGTCTGCCGGTGGAGACGGTGGCCGCGCACGCCGGTACCATCGGCTACGAACTCTTGTGCGGCGTTACCGCCCGCGTCCCCCGGAGCTACGCGGGCTGATTCCCGCCGCCATCCCGGGCGGAGCCACGGAGCCCGCTCAGCGAAAGCGTTGCTGGATCTCCAGCACCCGGTCCATGCGCGCCAGGAAGGCGTCCACGCAGGCCGGATCGAAATGGCGGCCGCGCTCTTCTTCCAGGGTGGCGATGACCTTCTCGTGCGGCCAGGCGGCCTTGTAGCAGCGTTCCGAGGACAGGGCGTCGAACACGTCGGCGACGGCGACGATGCGTGCCACCAGCGGGATATCCTCCCCGGCGGCGCCGCGGGGGTAGCCGCTGCCGTCGTATTTCTCGTGGTGCCCGAGGGCGATGACGGCACCCATCTGCAGATAGCGCGAGGGGCTGTCCTTGAGGATCTCGTAGCCGATGGTGGTGTGCTCCTTCATGCTCTCGAACTCTTCCCGGGTGAGCCTGCCGGGCTTGAGCAGGATCTGGTCGGATATGCCGATCTTGCCGATGTCGTGCATGGGCGCCGCCAGTTCGATGGTCTCGCACTCGATGTCGTCCAGCCCCAGCTGTTCCGCGATCAGGCAGGAATATTTCGCCATGCGGATGACGTGGTTGCCGGTCTCCTCGTCGCGGTATTCGCCCGCCTTGGCGAGCCGCATCAGGGTCTCGTGTTCGCGCTCGCGGATCGCCTGGGTGGCTTCGTGGACCTTTTCCTCCAGCCAGCGGGCGCGGTCCTCGATGATCAGTCGCTGTTGCTGCAGCTGCAGCAGGTTGCGGAAGCGGGCGCGGCATTCGGCGTGGTCGATGGGCTTGTTGATGAAATCGGTGGCCCCCAGTTCCAGCGCCTGGTAGCGGATCTCGGCCTGCTCGTGGGAAGTGATCATGATGAGGGGCACGTGCTCCACGCGTGGCAGGGCGCGCGCGCGGCGCAGGAACTCGATGCCGTCCATGCCCGGCATCTTGTAGTCGGTGAGGATGAGGTCGGCAGAATGGTTCTGCAGCCATTCCAGTGCCGGCGGCGCTTCGCTGAACAGTTCGGTCTTCAGTTCCGGGTCCACCGACTTGACGACCTGCGCCAGGATCTGCCGGCTGGTGGCCTGATCGTCGATGATGAGAACCCTGGGCATGCTTTCAGTCTAGCCCATATATTGCACGAAGGGTTCGGGAATCAGGGCCGACCCGGCGATCGCGCAAACCGTAACCTGGAAATCCATCTGAAAACATCCTGTTCAACCTTGTGTCGCAGAGGAACGTGAGATTCCCCTGCCGCCCTCGTGCAATATAGGGGCTAGCCCGGCTCGCGGCAAAAAAGACGAGGGTGGTGCTCCCCGGGGCGTGAGCCGTGTCTGGGGACTCATCCGTCTTGTTTCCAGGAGCGCAGCGCGATCACCGCGTTCAGGCCGCCGAAGGCAAAGGAACTGGAGAGCGCGGCGTCGACCGGCCGCTGGCGTGCCTCGTTCGGTACATAGTCGAGGTCGCAGCCTTCGGCCGCCTCGGTGAAATTGGCGGTGGGCACGACGATGCCGTGTTTCAGGCACAGCACCGTGGCCACCAGTTCCAGGGCACTGGAGGCGCCCAGGGCGTGGCCGTGCATGGACTTGGTCGAGGAGACCGCCAGGCGCCCGGCCTCGGTACCGAAGACCCGATGCAGGGCTTCGGTCTCGGCGGGGTCGTTGGCCGTGGTCCCGGTACCGTGGGCGTTGACGTAGTCGACTTCGGCGGTATCCATGGCCGCGTCCTCCAGAGCCGCGCGCAGGGCCGTGGCAATGCCCTCGACGTCGGGGCGGGTGATATGACCGGCATCCGAGGACAGGCCGAAGCCGGCCAGCTCGGCGTACACACGGGCGCCGCGCCGGCGCGCGTGGGTGGCGGACTCCAGCAGCAGCATGCCGGCGCCTTCACCCAGGACCATGCCGGAACGGTCGCGGGAGAAGGGGCGGCAGGTGTCCGTCGACACCACCCGCAGGGCCTCCCATGCCTTCAGCAGGCCGTAGGTGAAGGGGGCGTCGGTGCCGCCCACGAGTGCCACGTCGACCAGTCCGGCGCGGATCATCAGGCAGCCCTGGGTGACGGCGTGGGCGGCGGAGGCACAGGCGCTGGCGATGGTGAATACCGGTCCGCGGATACCCAGTTCGCGGCTCACCATGCTGGCCGCGGCGCTCGGCATGCCGCGCGGAATGGTCAGCGGATGAGCGCGGCCGTGACCGTCACGATACAGGCGGGCGTAGGTCTCCTCGTCGGTCTGCTTGCCGCCGCAGCCGCTGCCGACGATGGCGGCCGCCCGTGACAGGCTGGCGTCACCGGCGGCGAGTCCGGCATCGGCCACGGCTTCCCGCGCCGCCAGCAGCGCGAACTGGGAAAAACGGTCCAGCAGCGGGAGTTCGTCGGCGGGGAAATGGGTCCCGGGATCGAAATCCAGCACCTGCGCACCGACGCCGATACGGGTGCCGGCCCCCGTTTCTCCCAGCGGGCCGATGGCGCAGCGGCCCGCTGCCAGTCCTTCCCAGAAGGGGGCAATCCCCGTCCCCAGGGCAGAGATGGTGCCCAGGCCGGTGATCGCGACGGCTTCGCTCATTCCTCGACGGTCGGCCGACGCAGTCGCTCCAGCCCGTCGACGATATCGCCTACGGTGGTGACCGATTCGATCATTTCGTTGGGGATCTCGATGCCGAACTGTTCTTCCAGTTCGTACAGGATGGTGATTGCCCGCAGGGAGTCGATCCCCATCTCATCCAGGCGTTTGTCGAGGGTGATGTCTTCGATGGCGCATTTCTGCGAGTTTGCGATGACCGCGAAAACGGCGTCCTTTGTCATGATTTCTCTCTAACCAGCCTTGAGAAGAAAAGTCCCGTGGCAACGCGGGAAACTCCCGGCGATTCCTGCCGGAATCGCCCGCGAGATCCGCGCTACCAGGCCTGCCCCCGGGAGCGTGCGTCGTCCCCTCGCTCCTGTCGATCACCCGTGTAATCGAAAATCGGCTAAAGGATTATAACGTGCCGGCCGCTATAAGGCTCCCGGAAAGGAAAATATTTCCTGCCAAGGACGAAAGCCTGACGATGCCTGCCGAACGGCAAACGGACAACAACCAGCCCGGTTCTTCCCCCGCGGCGGCGGGGCGCTTCCCGGGTTTGCCTGACTGGCGGCGCAATTCCGAACTCGAACAGGCGCTGCTGCGCCTCGTCATCACCGTCATCAGCCTGGTGTACCTCCTCCTCGTGCGGCCGGAAAGCGGCGCGGACCGGGATCTGTGGCAGCTCCGCATGGAGGTCGTGGTGGCCTTTCTGGCCTACTCGATGCTGTTTCTGGCCTCCATCCTGCGCTGGCCGGCCCCTTCGGGCAAACGCCGCGCGATCGGTGTGCTCGGCGATATCGGTATCACCTCCGTGGCCCTGTATCTCGCCGGTCCGACCGGTGCGCCCTGGTACGGCGTCTACCTGTGGGTCACGCTGGGCAACGGTTTTCGCTATGGCGAGAAATTCCTCTACTTTTCCGGTGCCGCCTCCCTCATCGGTTTTGCTGCGGTGGTGGTCGCCACACCCTACTGGCACCAGCAGAAGGAACTGGCTTTCGGCCTCGCCGCCACCCTGCTGCTGATCCCGGCCTATGCCGGCATCCTCATACGGCGGCTCAAGGAGGCGCGCGCGCGGGCGGATGCCGCCAGTCGCGCCAAGAGCGATTTTCTGTCACGCATGTCGCACGAGATCCGCACGCCGCTGAACGGCATTCTCGGCATGACCGATCTGCTGAGAACGCGACCGCTGGGAGCGGAGGAGCGCGAGTACGTCGAGACCATCCATGCCTCCGGTACCGCGCTCGCCTGCCAGATCGACGACATTCTCGACCTGTCCAAGATCGAGGCCGGGCGGATGTCGCTGGAGACGGTGGAGTTCGATCTCCATGCACTCATCAGCACCAGCCTGCGCATCTTCGAGAGCCAGGTGGCGAACAAGCGCATTCAGTTGCAGGAAAGCATCGATCCGGAGACCCCCTTCCTGCTGTGCGGCGACCCGCACAAGCTGCGCCAGCTGATCATGAACCTGGTGGGCAACGCGGTAAAGTTCACCGAGCACGGTTTCGTGTCGCTGCGGGTCTACCCGCGCGACCGCGATGCCTCGCGGGTGACACTGCGTTTCGAAGTGGCCGACACCGGCAGGGGGATCGCCGAGGAACACCTGCAGCATATATTCGAGCCCTTTACCCAGGCCGACAGCAGTATTTCGCGCAGCCACGGGGGCACCGGCCTCGGTACCGCCATCTGCAAGCAGCTGGTGGAGCTCATGGGCGGGGAGATCGGAGTGCGCAGCACCCTGGACGTGGGCACCACCTTCTGGTTCGATATCCCCTTCGAAGTGGCGGAGTCGGCGGACGGCGAACAGGCGTGGGTGGAAGCCTGTCACGTCGCCTATCTTTCCGCCGGCGAGCAGGAGGGCGAGGTTGCCGGCCTGCTGCGCGAGTGGGGGATGCCCTTCACCCGTATCCACACGCTGGAGGAGGCGCGGACCTGCCTGGGGCCGGCCGGCGCCGGGCTGCAGGGCTACAGCGCCGTGCTGATCGACAACCTTCCCTATGATGAACGGTTGCAGCACTTTCTTTCCGGTCTTCCCGGCCGCCGGGTGGCCGGGCACGCCGCGGTCGTCGTGCTCGGCTCCGAGCGCTATCCGCCGGAGGTCACCCGACACGAGAACGACCACCTGTTCGCACTCGGCAATCCGGTGGACAAGGGCGTGCTGTTCAACACCCTGCACGCCTGTCACTCGCAACACAGCAGCGCGGACGATGTCGTACACATCGCCCGGCGCCAGGTGCGGACGCAGGCCGCCCAGGAGCCGCTGGAGATCCTGGTGGGCGACGACAATGCCACCAATCGCATGGTGCTCGAACGCATGCTGTCGAAAATGGGGCACCACTGTACGACGGTGGACGGTGGCGAGGCGGTTCTGCACGCGCTCGAACGGGGGCGTTACGACGTTGCCATCGTGGATCGCAACATGCCCGACATGAGCGGCCTCGACGTCTTCAGCGCCTACAACATGGCCCATGGTGGCAAGGGTTCCACACGTTTTGTCATCCTTACCGCCGATGCCACCCGTGAATGTCGTGATGCCTGCATGAACGCCGGTATCGAGTTTTTCATGACCAAACCGGTCTCGCTCGCCAGCCTGCAGGAGGTGCTCACCGAGTTGACGCCGCTGGCCGAGCCCGTTCCGGCCGCCGCCTCCACCGGTGCCGCGGAGGCGCCGTTGGTGGACGAGGACGTGTTCGCCAAGCTGCGCCTGCTGGCCGGTGACGACGCTGATTTCATGGACGAGATCGTCGCCAACTTCGAGAAGGATGCCCGTAACGACCTGCGCAACCTGGAAGCTGCCGTAGCCACACGGGACTGGAACGCCTTCCGCGATGCGGCCCACGCCCTCAAGGGGGCGGCCATGTACCTCGGGCTGCAGCAGCTGGTGGAACTCGCGCTCGAGAGCCAGAACCTGGAACGCGAGCGCTTCGAACGCGAAGGCATCGAACGGCTGCGTTCGCTGCAGCAGGCCATCGATTCCGCCCTGCGGGCGCTGCAGCAACGCTTGCAGGATGGTGCCGCTTCGCCCGGCTACGGCAACCACCGGCGCTGAGCTGCCGGACAGCCGCCGCCTGTCGCTGCGCCGGCTGCCGTCCCCCTGTTCCAATCCGGCGTGATCACCGCTATTGTTTCCTTCCCGGAACGGATGGTGCGGAGGACATGCAGGGACGATGGTGAATGTAATAGAGGGACTGGCGGAGCAGAATATCTTTCCCTGGGCATCGCCGCAGCTGGAGACCTATGAACGTCATCTGACGCGTTTCTTCAGCCGCGAATATGGTCGGCTCGACGAGGCTTCAGCGGAGGCTGCGGTGCCGATGCGGGCGGCGCGCATGTCGGAGAAGACCGAGCGCCTGATGGAGGAGCACTACGACGAGTCGCTGGCCCTGTTTCGCGGCTTTCTCGACCCTCACTACATGGCCTACACCATGGCCTGGTACGGCGAGGATCCACAGGCGGTCCGCGACAGCGAGGCCGATCTGGTGCAGGCGCAGGCGCACAAGTTTGCGCTCGCGGCGGAGCGTATCGGACTGCAGGGCGACGAACGGGTGCTGAACATCGGTTGCGGCTTCGGGCCGCTGGAGACCTGGCTGTTCGAGCATCATCCGGGCCTCCGCCTGGTGAGCCTCACACCCAGCCGGGTGCAGGCCGACTATATCCGCCGTTGCATGGCCGACCCGGCGCATATCATCCCCGCCGGGCGCATCCGCCTGCTGGAGAAGACCTTCGACCAGCTCGAATGGCAGGACGTCGACGGCGAGGCCTTCGACCTGGTGTTCGCGGTCGGCGTGTTCGAGCACATTGCCGACCTGGAAGCGGCCTTCGACAAGATCCACGAATATCTGAAGCCCGGTGGACGCTGTTTCCTGCACCTCATCGTGTCGCGGCCGGTGTTTCCGGAAAGATACATGGACTCGGAGAACACCCTCATCGGTCGTTATTTCCCCGGCGGCCGTATCTGGCCCTACGAGGCCCTGCCGCGCGCGGCCGGCAGGCTGGAACTGAGCGGGCAATGGTATCTCAACGGCATGAACTACTGGCGCACCCTGGACGAATGGCACCGCCGCTACTGGGAACACATGCCGTCACTCTATCCGGCGGTGCTCGATGCCGGGGCGGTGAAACACTGGAACGACTACTTCGTGCTGTGCAAGGCGGTGCTGTTCGGACCGATGGAGGGCGAGGTCTACGGCAACGCCCACTACGTGTTCCGGCGCCCGTCCTGACCTATTCGTAGCGGCTGCGTTGTTCGCGGATGTCGTCCGGTGAACTGGCCTGGCGGCGTGACTGGGCGCGCGCGAAGTAGGACATGAGGCGGCGGTTCTTGTCGCTCAGCTGCAACGCGGTATCCACCCAGTGTTCGACGATGTCGTACAACTCGTCGTAATCCAGCGGCATCACCCGGTCTACCGCCGCCTGGAAGCCGTGCAGACCCGGTGCGATGGCCCTGTGGCGCTGCATGTAGCCGAGCACGGCCTCGTGTCCCTCTCCGTCGGGTGCCAGCACGTCGACGATGCCCATGTCATAGAGTTCTTCG
This sequence comes from Gammaproteobacteria bacterium, assembly GCA_011321775.1. Classification (GTDB taxonomy): domain Bacteria; phylum Pseudomonadota; class Gammaproteobacteria; order DSM-19610; family DSM-19610; genus Thiogranum. Next base: position 10,079 of record DROT01000145.1, read on the forward strand.
GCGGTATGGATGCGGCGGTCCATGATCATGCGGCGTGCCATGGACGGGGCGATCTTGCGGGTCAGCAGCGAGATGGCACCCATGCCGGGAAACATGCCGAAGCTGATTTCCGGGAAGCCGAAACGGGCCGATTCCTCGGCGATCAGGACGTTGTTCGACAGGGCCGCCTCGAAACCGCCACCGAGTGCCTCACCCTGTACCAGCGAAATGGTGGTGAAGGGGATGTCATAGTGGCTGACGGAGGCGAACTGGATATCGACGCAGGTCTTGGCATATTCGAGCAGATGTTCGCGGTCCTGGCGTTCGATGAGTTCGATGAAATAGGCAAGATCGCCACCGAGGTTGAATGCGCGCGCGTCGGTGGAGGCCAGCACCTGGAACAGCAGGCGGTCGGGATCGGCCTCATGGTAGCCGGTCTCGGCGCTGCGGCGGATGGTGTGCTGCACCGCCTGCAGGTCCTGCAGCAATGCCATGGAGAAGCACGGCCGCTCGGTGAATCTGAACTTCACCCACACGGCGCGCGCATCCCGGTCGAAACTCACATCGAGGTGGCGCAGGCGGTGTTGCAGCAGATCGTCGATAGTGTCCAACACTCGGGCTCCTGTGTTGTAATTATCGTATCGAGATTCCGTCCCCGAGCACCCCGGTTCCGATCGGGGCCAGGGGAGAGAGTGCCAGATCCCCGGGGCGAAGTACATATCAGGGTGCCGGGTTAATTAAGATGATCAGAGCGGCGTGGCGCCGGCAGACGCTGCCACCGCGGTGAGGGAGGATATCGGTGGCCAGGGCAAAGGTGCAGTACCAGTGCAGCGAGTGCGGCGCACAGGCGCCCAAGTGGGCCGGCCAGTGCGGTGAGTGCGGGGCCTGGAACACGCTCAGCGAGGTGGTTGCTGTGGTGGCGACGGCCGCCGGCAAGGATCGCTTTGCCGGCTATGCCGGTGACGCTGCGGCGAAGGTGCAGACGCTGTCGGAGGTGCAGCCCGGCAGCGAGACCCGGGTGCCTACCGGTATCGGGGAACTGGACCGGGTGCTGGGCGGCGGCCTGGTGAGCGGTTCGGTGGTGCTCATCGGCGGCGATCCGGGCATCGGCAAGTCGACCCTGCTGTTGCAGGCGCTCATCCGCCTGGATGGTGGCATGAAGGCGCTCTATGTCACCGGCGAGGAATCACCGCAGCAGGTGTCGCTGCGCGCGCGGCGGCTGGGGGTGCCCACCGAAGGGCTGCGCCTGCTGGCGGAGACCTCGGTCGAACGCATCCTCGAACAGGCCCGCCGCGAGCAGCCGCGGGTGATGGTGATCGACTCCATCCAGACCGCCTGGACCGAGTTGCTGCAGTCGGCGCCCGGTTCGGTGGCGCAGGTGCGCGAAAGCGCGGCGCAACTGGTGCGTCATGCCAAGCAGACCGGCACCGCGCTGTTCCTCGTGGGGCACGTTACCAAGGAAGGGACCCTGGCCGGGCCGCGTGTGCTCGAACACATGGTCGACACGGTGCTCTATTTCGAAGGCGATGCCGGTGGCCGTTACCGCATGGTGCGCGCCATCAAGAACCGCTTCGGCGCCGTCAACGAACTGGGTGTCTTCGCCATGACCGGCGAGGGACTGAGAGAGGTGCGCAATCCGTCGTCAATCTTCCTTTCACGGCACCAGGACGCGGTGGCCGGCAGCGTCATCATGGTGACCATGGAGGGTACGCGGCCGCTGCTGGTCGAGGTGCAGGCACTGGTGGACGACAGCCAGCTGGCCAATCCGCGGCGCGTCACCGTGGGCCTGGAACACAACCGCCTGGCGATGCTGCTGGCGGTGCAGCATCGTCATGGCGGTGTGTTCATGAACGACCAGGATGTGTTCGTCAACGTGGTGGGCGGAGTGCGCGTCAGCGAGACCGCCGCCGACCTGCCGGTCCTGCTGGCGGTGCTTTCCAGCTTCCGGGATCGCAGTCTGCCCTCCGATCTGGTGGTATTCGGGGAGGTCGGCCTGGCCGGCGAGATCCGGCCGGTGCCCAACGGGCTGGAGCGCCTGCGCGAGGCCGCCAAGCTCGGTTTCCGTCGCGCCCTGGTACCGGCGGCCAATGTGCCGCGCGAGGGCGTGGGCGATCTGGATATTCGTGCGCTATCGCGCTACCCGGAGGTGCTGGACTGGTTTGCCTGAAGCAGGGCGGGCAGTTCGCGTTCCAGCAGTTCCGCTTCGCCGAGGTTGAGTTCCACCAGGCGCCGCAGGTGGCTGACGCTGTCGACGTCGATGTCCCGGCAACACAGGCCGAGTTGCCCCTCCTCGCGGTGGGCGACGGTGACATCCATGACGATCTCGGGTCCGCCTTCGAGCGCGATGCTGAGGCGCAACGCCTCGTCGTCGACGTCGAAGTCTGGGGGCCGGGCGACCAGGGCGCCGTGCAGCGAGACATCGATCAGCGTGGTCTGCCAGCGCCGGGCCTCGTGTTCCAGCGTCGCCATCGCCTCGAAGGGGATGCGACTGAAGCGGCGTTCGTGGCGCGTCGCCTTCGCCTTTCCCCGTGCCGCAGCCGTCGTTGTGGCGTTCGCATCGGCGAAGAACTGCACCCGCAGTTCGCCGATCGCCAGGCAGTCCCCGTCCCGGAGCCTGCGGGTGGTGTCGCCGAGCGCTTCCCCGTTGACGGTCAGGACGGCTTCGCCGCGCAGTTGTGACAGGTAATAGCCGTCATCGCGATGGGCGATCACGGCCAGTTCGCCGTCGCTGCGGCCGATGCGGGTGAATGCCTTGTCCAGGCGGATGGTGCGCCCGAGGTGGTTGCCGCTCTGGATCTGCAGCCAGGCGACGGACGGCAGTTGCACCACCGTTTCGGGCGTGTCGCGCTGTTCCGTGCCGGCGCTGAAACGCAGTTCGTGCTTGCCGATGGCGATGCGATCGCCCTCCTGCAGTACCTGGGCGTCTTCCACCGCCTTGCCGTTGACCAGAACCGGCGATTGCGGGTCGATCCCCTCGAGGACGAAATCGTTGTCCACGGAGCGTATGCGTGCATGCTGCGGTTGCACCGCCAGACTGTCGATACAGATATCACACCCTGGCTCGCGGCCGATCACGCAGTCGTTCGAATCCAGGCTGAATGCCTTGAGTATGCGATCCCTGAAGGATAGCGTCAGTCTTGCCATGAAATTCCCCCGTTGCAGCCCGG
>DROT01000146.1 GCA_011321775.1 Gammaproteobacteria bacterium
GAAGACGGCATGTGGACACTGTTCTCGCCCGAGGAGGTACCGGAACTGCACGAACTTACCGGCCTCGCATTTCGCGACCGCTATCTCGACTACGAGGCGCGTGCGGAACGCGGTGAACTGGCCGTGAGCAAACGGGTCAAGGCCGTCGATCTGTGGCGCCGCATGCTCGGCATGCTGTTCGAGACCGGTCACCCCTGGATCACCTTCAAGGACGCGTGCAACCTGCGCTACAGCAACCAGCACGCCGGCACGGTGCACAGTTCCAACCTGTGCACGGAAATCACGCTGCATACCAGCGACCGTGAAATCGCCGTATGCAATCTCGGCTCCATCAACCTGGCGGCCCATGTGGACGAGAACGGCCTTGACCTGGAACGGCTCGAGCACACGGTGAGCACCGCCATGCGCATGCTCGACAATGTCATCGACTACAACTACTACGCCGTACCCCAGGCACGCAATGCCAACCTGCGTCACCGGCCGGTGGGACTCGGCATCATGGGTTTCCAGGACGCCCTCTACTGCCAGGGTATTCCCTACGCCTCGGAACGCGCCGTCGAGTTCGCGGACCGTTCCATGGAAGCCGTCAGCTGGTTCGCCATCAAGGCTTCGACCGACCTGGCCGAGGAGCGGGGGCCATATTCCAGCTTCGAGGGTTCGCTGTGGAGCCAGGGCATCCTGCCCATCGACTCGCTCGAACTGTTGCAGGAAGCGCGCGGCGAACATCTGGAGGTCGACCGCTCGACCACGATGGACTGGGACAGCCTGCGCCGGCGCGTGGTGAAGGTCGGCATGCGCAACTCCAACACCATGGCCATCGCACCGACCGCCACCATCTCCAACATCTGCGGCGTGTCACAGTCCATCGAACCGACCTACCAGAACCTCTACGTGAAATCGAACCTGTCGGGCGAGTTCACCGTGGTCAATCCCTACCTGGTACGCGAACTCAGGCGCGAGGGGCTGTGGGACGAAGTGATGGTCAACGATCTCAAGTACTACGACGGTTGCCTGGCGCCCATCGAACGCGTGCCGCAGGAACTCAAGGAAAAGTACGCCACGGCTTTCGAGATCGACTCGACGTGGCTGATCGAGGCCGCCAGCCGGCGCCAGAAATGGATCGACCAGGGCCAGTCACTGAACCTCTACCTCGCCGAGGCGAGCGGACCGAGGCTGGACGCGCTCTACAAGCTGGCCTGGAAGCGCGGACTCAAGACCACCTATTACCTGCGCACCCTGGGCGCCACCCACGTCGAAAAAAGCTCGCTGCCGGAAGATCCGCAGGAAGCATCACAGCCGGACGAACCCGGCGTGTGCTCCATCCTGGACCCGGAGTGCGAGGCCTGCCAGTGAACGGCGGCCGCTGCCAGGCCGGCCACAGCCGCTGGCAGCACCGGCACCAGGACATGCGAGACAACAGGAGGAACGCACATGCTCGACTGGAACGACCCTGAGGAACGCGGCGCCATGCCAGCGCCCGTCACGCCGGTCCCGATGGCGCCGGCACACCCGCAACCGGACTCCGCCCTCGCCGGCGGTTTCGAGCGGGCGGCCGAACTGCCCCCGGGCGCCGACTCGGAGCAGGCCGGCACCGGATGGCAACCGGTGCGCGCCGAGGACAAGCGTGTGGTCAACGGCCACACCGACATCAACCAGCTGGCGCCATTCCGCTATCCATGGGCATGGAAATACTTTCTCAACGCCAACCGGAACCACTGGACACCGCTGGACATCAACATGTCGCAGGACCTGCACGACTATCATCACCGGCTGACAGCGCAGGAACGGCACCTGTACGAAAACGTGCTGTCCTACCTCACCACCTCTGACATCCTGGCGATGCGCAACATCGGCCTGGCGGTGATGGAAAAGATGAGCGCCCCCGAGCTGCAGATATACCAGGCACGCCAGGTGTACGAGGAAGCCCTGCATACCTGGACCTACCAGCACTGTATCGAGACCATCGGTCTCGACCAGGGCGAGATCTACAACCGCTACCGCGTGGTGCCGCAGATCAACCGCAAGATCCGTATCGCCAACCGCCGGCTCGAGTCGGTACTGCGCACCGATATCGACCTCGGTAACCGCGACGAGCTGGAGAACTTCGTTCTCGCCTACATCTTCTTTGCCGCCGTGTTCGAAGGCTGCTGGTTCTATAACGGGTTCAGCCCCGTCTTCGCGCTGCAGCGACGCGGCTTGATGAAGGGCACGGCCGAACAACTGCAGTACATCATGCGCGACGAGGTCATGCACTGCGGCTTTGGCATTCGCACCGTGAGACAGATCATGGTCGAGAACGACGTGGTGCCGGATGCACGCGCCATCCGTGACATGTGGGACGAATCCGAAGCAGCCGAAGCCGACTATGCGCGCTATCTGCTGAAAGATGCCATTCTCGGCTACAGCGCCGAGGATCACATCGAACAGTTCCGCCATGTCGCCAATCGCCGTGCCCGCCAGCTGGGAATGGAAGAGCCGTTCCCGGGTGCCCGCTGCGCCCTGCCCTGGCTGGACGAGCAGGCCAACCTGCGCAAGGAAAAGAACTTCTTCGAAACGCGGGTGACGGAGTATCAGAGCGGCGGGGCACTCCGCTGGGATTGAAACACGGCCACATGCCGGATCACCGGCTGTGCCCCTCAACCGGCCGGTTCGCGGGCGGGGCTGCTGATCGCCCCGCCGGCGTTGATTCCCCGGTAGGCGGCGAGCCAGCGCTGGTATTCCGCCGCCGGCATCGGTCGAGCGATGAAATAGCCCTGCGCCACGTCGCAGTGCAGGCTCTTCAGTGTCGACAGCGTCTTGAGATCTTCCACGCCCTCGGCCACCACCGACAGGCCGAAACGATGTGCCAGATCGATGATCAGCTCGACGATATTGGCGTTGTCGCGTTGGCTTGTCAGCCCGGAAACAAAGGAACGGTCGATCTTCAGTTCGTCGGCGGGGATGTCGCGGAAATAGGACAGGCTTGAATAGCCGGTTCCAAAATCATCGATGGAAACCTTTATGTTTCCGTCCCGGAGCCCTTTGAGCTTGCTGAACACCTCATCGAGGTTTTCGATGAACGACTGTTCGAGTATCTCGATGCAGAGGCGGCTGTCGTCCGAATGCCACAGCTCCCGGGCACTCATGACCGTATCCACGAAGTCTGCCCGTTCCAGTATCCGGGTTGGCACGTTCACCGACACTTCTTGGGCGCCCCACGGATGATCCCACTCCCCCGCCAGCCGCAGAGCGCTGTTCAGCATCCATTCGGTCAGTGGCTGTATGAATCCGGTCGATTCGGCTACCGGGAGAAACTCCTCCGGTCCGACGACACCGCGGAAGTCGTTCTCCCACCGGATCAGCGCCTCGGCGCCGACGGGCTTGCCCGTGGAGAGCGAGATCTTGGGCTGGAAGTACACCCGCATCTCGGACTTGTGTATCGAATCCTGCAGCGCCATTTCGATATCCCAGCGCTCGGAGCCGTCCGTGTCGTCGTGCTCATGCGCAAGACAATGCGGCTGATCCGAGGCACGCGCCCGCCGTTGCGCCTCCTCGGCCGCCGCAAGCAGTGCCTCCCCGCCCCTGGCGTGTTGCGGAAAGATCGCGATCCCGGTGTGTACCGTGCAACGGATCGTCTCGTTCCTGAGTGCCACGGGCACGTCCAGCAGGCGCCGGATCTTGTGCGCTGCCAGCTCGGCGTGGCCGCTGTTGAGCACCCGCGGCAGGATCAGGGCAAACTGGTCATCGCCGATACGCGCGATCTGATCGCCCTCTCGGCGAACCTGCTCCAGCACGGCGGCAACCGCCTGCAGGACGGCATCGCCGGCCTCATAGCCGTGCCTGAGGTTGATTTCGGCGAAGCGCCGAACGTCCACCACCAGCAGGGCCAGCGGAACCTGGAGGGTGGCGGCCTCGTTCACATCGCTGCACAGCATGTTCAGAAAGTGCCGGCGTTCGTACAGGCCGGTGAGGGGGTCTTTCCCGGAAGCAGGCGCCGCGCTCACAGGAAGACCTCCCGCATGTCGATACCGTATGCACCGCGCGGCAAGCCTCTACGGACGGAAACGCTTTCGTCCATCCTGGACAGATCCACCAGCCGGAACTGTTCCAGGGGCTCCTTGTCGCCGTCGAGCAGCAGCATGACGGTTGGCCGCAGGCGGCGAAGTCCGTTGATGGAAATAACGGCGCCGACCTCGCCGGTAGAGAGCTCTACCAGCGAGCCGGTCGGATACAGGCCCACGGTCTGGATGAACTGCTCCACCAGCTCGGCCTGAAAGAGGCTGCCCCGAAGCTCGTACAGTTCGGCGATCGCCTCGTGTGGCGGCATGGGCTCCTCATTCGAATAGAGTCGCGGATTCGTCATGGCGTCGAAACTGTCGACGATGCCGGCGATCCGTCCGAAAATCGGGATGGCGGCATTCTCCAGCCCCTGTGGATAACCGCTTCCATCGGCCCGTTCGTGGTGGGTCGCCACCATCTGCAACACCTCTATCGGGAGGCGTTCCTCGAGCGTCAGGCCCGACGAGCCGGAAAGCATCCGCACGCTCTGATCCACGTGCTCGCGCAACCGGCGCTGCTCGACTTCCGTCAATGGCCCGGATTTCCTGAGCAGTTCGACCGGCACCGCACTCTTCCCGACGTCCAGCAACAGGCCTCCCAGCGCCAGCGATTCGATCGCCGACTTTTCCAGGCCGAGGTGGCGGCCAAAGGTCGCGCACCAGACGGAGGTGCCGAGGGCGCGGGTGTAGGTGCCGTCGTCGAACTGCCTGAGCCGGATCACCAGCGTCATCGCCCCCGGGCAGCGAATGACACTTTCCACCACGCCGGCAATGCTTTCGCTCAACACCTCCACTTCCAGCTCGTTGTGTTTGCGGACCCGCTCCATGACCTCGTGAAAATCTTTCTGCAAACGATCGTGGGCCTGCTCGGCGACGAAATACTCCGCTTCGACCGAGGTCGCATCCTGGTAGTGTGTCTTGCGCAACGCCGTGTATTCGCTGGCGGGACCTTCCGCAATGGCGGCCGTCCTGGCAGCGGCAGGAGGGGGTGGCGGGCGGTAGGCCTTTGGACCTTCGCGCACCACCCAGAATCTGGGATCGGGGGAGTAACCCTGCTCGACGTCGACATAGACGTAGTTGCAATACTTGCGCAACCGTTCGATGTCCTGCTGGCTGGTTATCTTCACACCCTCCAGCTCGTAGGCCGTCTTCAGCCACGGCTTGTCCAGGCGTGTGACGTACATGCCGATCTCGAGGCCATCGATGCTGGTTTTTACTTCCGTTTTCATCCTGTCCGGGACACGCTGTTGCAGGTTTCCATCCCCCTGTCCGATCCGGGGCAGGACTGAACCGGGGCCGCACTCCTATAGCGACTGCTGAAGAAATTACTTTGGAATCAGTCGCAACCCCGTACGTCTTTGACGACGAAGCGACTGTCTGTCGGCGAGCAAAAAAAAACCCCGGAGTGCAAGGGGGGGAAGCACCGGGGTTAAGAATACCCGGCTTGGGGAAACCGGGTTGGAGGAATGCCCGTTCTTTCAACGTGGAACGGGGAGCGTCAGTCAGCAACCTGCGCGCGACTCAGGACCGTCTGTGGTCTGGCCTTACTGTCCTTGCCTGCACCTCGTTCGTGTCTGTTCGGTTGCTACGCCCGATAGTCAATACTATAGAGCATTTTTGCGATCTGTGTGAACGCAGCGCAAAAATATCGCCTGACGTTCCTCGCGCCCCATGGAGGTGCATGAGACCCTGACGGGGGCCATTATAGCGTCAATGGCTCGTCGCAGAGCGTGGACGGACGTTCAGTGGGCCTCGTCCCAGTTGGCGCCACTGCCAATGTCCACCACCAGCGGCACCGCCAGCTCGGCCGCCGACTCCATGCGGCTCCGTATGGCCTCGCCGGCCTGCTCCAGCCGGGCTTCGGGCAGTTCGAAAACCAGCTCGTCATGCACCTGCATGATCATCAAGACGCTGCCGGCCTCCGATTTAATCCATTCATGCACCGACAGCATGGCTTTCTTGATGATGTCGGCCGCCGTTCCCTGCATGGGGGCATTGATGGCGGTGCGTTCCGCCGCCTGGCGGCGCTGCGCGTTGCGCGCTCTGATGTCCGGGAGATAGAGTCGGCGCCCGAACAGGGTCTCGACGTAGCCCTGCTCGCGGGCCTGTTCCCGGGTGGCGTCCATGTAGGCGCGCACGCCGGGATAGCGCTCGAAATAGAGGTCGACGTAGCGCTGGGCCTGGCCGCGGTCGATACCCAGCTGCCTGGCCAGCCCGAAGGCCGACATGCCGTAGATGAGCCCGAAATTGATCGCCTTGGCGGAACGCCGCTGGTCGGCGCTCACCTGTTCCGGTGGCACACCGAAGACTTCGGCGGCGGTGGCGCGGTGGATGTCCTCGCCACGCGCGAAGGCGGCCACCAGCCCGGCATCGCCCGACAGGTGCGCCATGATGCGCAGCTCGATCTGGGAATAGTCGGCCGCCAGGATGCGGTTCCCCGGCCCGGCGATGAAGGCCTGGCGGATACGACGCCCCTCCGCGGTGCGCACCGGGATGTTCTGCAGGTTCGGGTCGGACGAGGACAGGCGGCCGGTGGCGGCCACCGCCTGGTGATAGGAGGTATGGACCCGGCCGGTCTCCGGGTTCACCTGTTTCGGCAGTTTGTCGGTGTAGGTGGACTTCAGCTTGCTCAGCGAGCGGTATTCGAGGATCAGCCGCGGCAAGGGGTAGTCCAGCGCCAGCTCCTGGAGCACCGGCTCGGCCGTCGACGGCGCGCCCTTGGGCGTCTTCGCCAGCACCGGCAGCTGCAACCGCTCGAACAGGATGGCCTGGATCTGCTTCGGCGATCCGAGGTTGAAGTCCTCGCCCGCCAGCGCCCGCGCCTCGGCCTCGACCGCCTGCATGCGCTGCGCCAGCTCGCGGCTCTGCTGCTCCAGCATGGCGACGTCGACCTTGACCCCGGTGCGCTCCATGTCGCTGAGCACGTACAGCAGCGGCAGCTCCAGCTCCTCGAACAGCGTCCGCAGCCGCGGCTGCCGCTCCAAGCGAGGCCACAGCGCCTGGTGCAGGCGCAGGGCCATGTCGGCGTCCTCGGCCGCATAGGGCGCTGCTTTCTCCAGCGGCACCTGGTCGAAGCGCAGTTGCTTCGCGCCCTTGCCGGCAACGTCCTCGAACTTGATATTGGTGTGGGACAGGTACTTCCGGCACAGGGAATCCAGATCGTGGCGGCTGGCGGTGCTGTCCAGCAGGTAGGACTCGAGCATGGTGTCCCAGGCGATGCCCTGCAGGTCGATGCCGTGGTTGGCGAGCACGTTGCGGTCGTACTTGAGGTGGTGACCGAGCTTGCGCGCACGCGGATCCTCCAGCAGCGGTCGCAGCCGTGCCAGCACGGCGTCGCGATCGAGCTGCGGCGGCGCCCCCTCGTAGTCGTGCGCCAGCGGCAGGTAGGCGGCCTCGCCCGCCTCGACGGAGAACGACAGGCCGACGATGCGCGCCTGCATGTAGTCCAGGCTGGTGGTCTCGGTATCGAAGGCGAACACCTCGGCCTGCTGCAGGCGCTGCAGCCAGGCGTCGAGGCGGTCCGCGTCGAGGATGGTCTCGTAGTCACCGGCCGCCCGGGCCGGCGGGTCTTCACCCTCGCCGGCGGCGTCCCCCTCCTCGAGCTGGCGCAACCAGCTGCGGAACTCCAGCTCGCTGAACAGCCGCCGCAGGGCCTCGGTATCGGGTTCGCGCCGTCGCAACGACTGCGGCCGCTGATCCAGCTGGAGGTCGCGGCGAATGGTGGCCAGCTGCCGCGACAGCTGCAGCTGGTCCAGGTGCGCCCGCAGTTTCTCGCCCACCTTGCCCTTGATCTCGTCGGCGTGGGCGATGATCCCGTCCAGCGAGCCATATTCCCGCAACCACTTCGCCGCCGTCTTGGGGCCGACCCCGGGCACGCCGGGGATGTTGTCGGAGGTATCGCCCACCAGCGCCAGGTAGTCGATGATGCGCTCCGGCGGCACGCCGAACTTCTGCTCCACGCCCTCGCGGTCCAGCACCGTGCCGTTCATGGTGTTGACCAGGGTGACGTGATCCCCCACCAGTTGCGCCATGTCCTTGTCGCCGGTCGAGATCACCGTCTCGATCCCGGCCTCGGCCGCCTGGCGCGCCAGGGTACCGATGACGTCGTCGGCCTCCACGCCCTCGACCTGCAGCAGCGGCAGGCCCATGGCGCGGATGATCTCCAGCAGGGGCTCCACCTGCGAGGACAGTTCTTCCGGCATCGGCGGGCGGTTGGCCTTGTACTCGGCATAGAGTTCGTCGCGGAAGGTCTTGCCGCGGGCGTCGAACACCACGGCCAGGTGCTCGGGATCGTAGTCCTTGAGCAGGCGCCGCAGCATGTTGGCGACCCCGTAGACGGCCCCGGTCTGCTGTCCCCTGGAATTGCTCAGTTCCGGCAGTGCGTGAAAGGCGCGATAGAGGTAGGAGGATCCATCCACCAGTACGAAGGGGGCCTTGCTTTGCGTTGCCATGCGCTCGGTCTCGGTATATCGGGGGAGGCGATGGTATCATCCCCGCCCATGTCCCGGCGGCCGCCCGCAAGCGCGACCGCCTTCACCCGATGGTACAAGGAACGCCCCTATGGACGAACAGTCGCGACACCCCCACCCGGGCCTGTCGCCGGTCAATGACACCCAGTTGACCCGCGAATCCTGGAAGATCTTCCAGATCATGGCGGAGTTCGTGGAGGGTTTCGAGCGGCTGGCGCTGATCAAGCCCTCGGTCAGCATCTTCGGCTCGGCGCGCACCGACAGCGAACACCCCTATTACCAGCTCGCCGAGGACATCTCGCGGGCGCTGTCGGATGCCGGCTTCTCGGTGGTCAGCGGTGGCGGTCCCGGCATCATGGAGGCCGCCAACAAGGGCGCCTATGCCGGGCGCTCTCCCAGCATCGGCCTCAACATCATGCTGCCGCACGAGCAGTCGGGCAATCCCTACCAGGACATCGCGCTGAATTTCCGTCACTTTTTCTCGCGCAAGGTGATGTTCGTCAAGTATGCCTCGGCCTACGTGGTGCTGCCCGGCGGTTTCGGCACCCTCGACGAACTGGCCGAGATCCTCACCCTGGTGCAGACCGGCAAGACCCGGCGCATCCCCATCATCCTGGTGCACCGGCCGTTCTGGGAGGGTCTGATCGACTGGTTCCGCAACACCCTGGTCGAGGAAGGCACCATCGACCCGGAGGACCTGGAGCTGTTCAAGGTGCTGGACAAACCCGGGGAAGTGGTCGATGCTATTTTCGCGCACTACGACAAGCGCGGTTTCGAACCCTCCCCCAGCGAGCAGGAGATCCTCCTGGAACTGTGAAGAATATCCCATGCATATCAAGAAGTTGATCCCCCTCCTCCTGCTCGCGGCGGCAACCGGCAACGGCCGTGCGGAAAAACAGACCATCATCGTGCCGCCGCAACCGCGCACCAGCGAGCCGCAACAGGAACAGATCGAGCCGGAAGTGGTCATCCGCCAGCGCGAGGACAAGACCATCGAGGAATACCGCATCAACGGCCAGCTGTACATGATCAAGGTGACGCCCAGGAAGGGGCCGCCCTACTACCTGATCGACAACGACGGCAACGGCACCCTCGAATCGATGCGTACCGGTGCCGACCTCGAGCCGGACATCATGATCCCGCACTGGGTGCTGTTTCGCTGGTAGCCGACCTGCGCCGAACGGGCGGGTATAATCCGCCCCCATGTCCGCATCGCGCCTTCTTTTCCTGTCCCGCCGGCTGGACCGTTTCGCCGACCGCGTCGGCCATTTCGCCGCCTGGGCGGCGCTGGGCCTGGTGCTGGTGACCTTTGCGGTGGTGGTATTGCGCTACCTGTTCCAGATCGGCTGGATCGCCATGCAGGAATCCATCCTCTACCTGCACGCCAGCCTGTTCCTGCTGGGCGCCGCCTATACCCTGCGCCACGACGGCCACGTGCGCGTGGACATCTTCTACCGCGACTTCAGCCCGCGAGCCAGGGCGCTGGTCAACCTGTGCGGCGCCCTGTTGCTGCTGTTGCCGGTCTGCAGCTTCCTGCTGTGGGTGAGCTGGGACTATGTCAGCATGGCCTGGGCGCTGCGCGAGGGCTCGCCCGAGGCCGGCGGGCTGCCCTACGTGTACCTGCTGAAGACGCTGATCCCGGTGGCGGCGGTGCTGCTGATCCTGCAGGGCATCGCCCAGGCGCTCGCCAGCCTCGGGGTGCTGCTGGGCGCAAGGGACGACGGCGCGTGAACGGTGAGATTGCGCTGCTGATGTTCGCCGCGGTGTTCGTGGTGCTGCTCGCCGGCTACCCGGTGGCCTTCTCGCTGGCCGGCACCGCGCTGGCCTTCGCCTTCGCCGGCGACTGGTTCGGCCTGTTCGATTTCGCCTTCCTGCAGGCGCTGCCGAACCGCCTCTACGGCATCATGGTCAACCAGACGCTGGTGGCGGTGCCGCTGTTCGTGTTCATGGGCGTGATGCTGGAACGCTCGCGCGTGGCCGAGGAACTGCTGGAGACCATGACCGCGCTGTTCGGGCGCCTGCGCGGCGGCCTGGGGATCTCGGTGACCCTGGTGGGCATGCTGCTGGCGGCCAGCACCGGCATCGTCGGTGCCACCGTGGTGACCATGGGCCTGCTGGCGCTGCCGACCATGCTGCGCCGCGGCTACGACGCGCGTATCGCCACCGGCACCATCTGCGCCTCGGGCACCCTGGGACAGATCATCCCGCCATCCATCATCCTGGTGCTGCTGGGCGACGTGCTGTCGGCCGCCTACCAGCAGGCGCAGCTGGACCAGGGCATCTTTTCGCCGAAGACGGTGTCGGTCGGCGACCTGTTCGCCGGCGCGCTGATTCCGGGGCTGATGCTGGTGGCACTGTATCTCGCCTGGCTGCTGATCCTCGCCTGGCGGCGGCCCGAATCCATGCCGCCGCTGGAAGCGGACCAATCGCGACCGACCGGCCTGCTGCCGCTGCTGCACGCCCTGCTGCCGCCGCTGCTGCTGATCCTGGCGGTGCTGGGCTCGATCCTGGGGGGGCTCGCCACGCCCACGGAAGCGGCCTCGGTGGGCGCCGTCGGCGCCATGCTGCTGGCCGCCGGGCGCCGGCGCTTCAACCTGGCGATCCTGCGCGAGGTCGCGCGCAGCACCATGGAGGTGTCCAGCATGGTGTTCCTGATTCTCATCGGCGCCTCGGTGTTCTCGCTGGTGTTCCGCGGTTTCGGCGGCGACGTGCTGGTGGAGGATCTGCTCACCGCCCTGCCCGGCGGCGTGTTTGCCTCCATGCTGGTGGTGATGCTGGTGATGTTCCTGCTCGGCTTCGTGCTCGATTTCATCGAGATCACCTTCGTGGTGGTGCCGATCGTCGGCCCCATCCTGCTGGCCATGGGCCTCGACCCGGTGTGGCTGGGCATCATGATCGCCATCAACCTGCAGACCTCCTTCCTCACCCCGCCCTTCGGCTTCGCCCTCTTCTACCTGCGCGGGGTGGCGCCGCAGAGCGTCACCACCGGCGACATCTACCGCGGCGTGGCGCCCTTCATCGTCATCCAGCTGCTGATGCTCGGCCTGCTGGCGGCCTGGCCGACGCTGGCGACCTGGCTGCCGTCGCGGATCTATACCGGCTAGGAGCCTGTCAGCCGGAACCGCGCGCATTGAGATAGGCGCGCTCCGAGATGTTGCTCCAGGCGATCACCTGCTGCCGGAAGGCGTGGTAGGAATCGTAGATGCGCTGCGCCCGCTGGCTGCGGGCGGCGATCTCCGCCACCACCTCGTCCGACAGCTTGCGCAGGCGCTGCAGCACCTCCTCCGGCAGGGGACGCACCGCCACGTGATGCTCCTCGACCAGGGTCTTCAGCGCCTCGTTGTTGCGCGCGATGTATTCCGACAGCAGGTCCTGGTTCACCACCCGCGCCGCCTGGCGCACGATGGCCTGCAGGTCTTCCGGCAGCGCCTCGAAGGCCTTCCGGTTGACGATGCATTCCAGGGTGGTGCCCGGTTCGTGCCAGCCGGGGTAGTAGTAATACTTCGCCGCCTTGTAGAGCCCGAAGGCCAGGTCGTTGTAGGGACCGACCCACTCGGTGGCATCGATGGCACCCGATTGCAGCGAGGTGAACAGCTCGCCGCCGGGCAGGCTCACCGGCAGGCCGCCGGCGCGTTTCAGCACCTCGCCGCCGAGTCCCGGGATGCGCATCTTCAGGCCCTTGAGGTCGTCGACCGAGTTGATCTCGCGGTTGAACCAGCCGGCCATCTGTACGCCGGTATTGCCCGCCGCCAGCGGCACCAGCCCGAAGGGCCTGTAGGTTTCCTCCCACAGCTCCATGCCGCCGCCATGGTGCAGCCAGGCATCCATCTCGTCGGCGGTGAGACCGAAGGGGACCGCAGAGAAGAACTGCGCCTCCTCCGACTTGCCCTTCCAGTAGTAGGCCGCGCCATGGCCCATCTGCACGGTACCGCGCGACACCGCGTCGAACACGCCGAAGGCCGGTACCAGTTCCTTGGCGCCATAGACCTTGACCTGGATACGTCCGCCGCTCATGCGGGTGATGAGCTCGCCCAACAGGTTGGCGCTGGTGCCGAGGCCGGGAAAGTTCTTCGGCCAGGTGGTGACCATCTTCCATTTCACCGGCTTGAATGCCGTGGCTGCAGCGCTGCCGGCCGCGGCGGCGCTGTCGTTGCGGCTGCAGGCACTTCCCAGGGCGGCACCGGCGATCACGGCACCGGAACCCAGCTGCTGCAAAAACCTTCTTCTTCTCATGACGTCTCCCGCACGCTAACTGTGACTGAACCCGCCCGCGTCGCCTCGTTTCGGGATTCGGGCGCGGCACATTGTACGGCTTTGTACCGTTGCCAGGGGAATCGGCATCGGTCGGAACGACCGTCCCCGGCCCGGGCATACCCTGACGCCGGCTGCCGGAAACCGAGACCCACGGTCACGACCGCGCCGCCACAACCGCGACCGGCTGGAAGCCCTTTCAATTATTTGTTGCAAATAGCGATAGTTATGTCATAGTGTTAATCAAAGCATCCAGAAAAGATCGTATCGGATTGCATTATAAGGAATTGTGGTGGTCACTCCCGGTTGCCCACCACACCGCAACTGGCGGAGGAGTCGTATGCTGGAAGCACCCGAGCGTTTGAGCGCCCGTTTTTCGAGCCTGCTGTTTCTGGGATTTCTGCTGACACCACTCACCGGCTTCGCCGCCGCCGTACTCTTCGGCATCCTCGACCTCGACCAGCTGCAGCGGCTGCTGGCCGACGGCCGACTGCCCGCCTTTTCCATCGCCCTGGTGTTCGTGTCGCTCTACCAGATGCAGCGGCTGATCACGCCGCTGACGACCTGGGCCCTGCAACATCCCGAGGGCGGGAACGCACCCGGTCACCTGCACCGCCTGCTGCACCGGTTCAGCCGCGACTTCTGGGTACTGACCGGACTGCACGCCGTCGGCAGCCCGCTGCTGGTATTCTGGGTCCTCGACGGCGGCATCGATGCCGCCAACCTCGATCGCTTCGGCCATTTCGCCCTGCTGCAGACGCTGTCGGCGGCGCTGGTGGGCATGCCTTCCTACCTGTTCGGACTGCACCAGCTCGGCAAACTGGTGGGTCAGCTGAGCCTGGAACGCATCCACCTCAGCCTGAAATCCAGGACCCTGCTGCTCGCCGGGGTGGTGCCGCTGCTGTCCATTGCCACCCTGGTGGAATACGACTGGCTGCACAACGGCCAGCTGGAACAGGGCTACCTCGTCACCTGGCTGGCGCTGGGCATCATCACCGCCACCATCAGCCTGCTGTCGATCCGCAGCACCCGCCAGGCACTGCGTCCTTTCGAGGAACTGTTCAGCCGCAGCGGCGCCTCCACCCATGAACAGCTGGCGCAGTTGCGGCCGGCTTCCACCGATGAGATCGGTCACCTCACCCAGACGCTGGGCAAGGTGTTCCAGCGCCTCGGCGATCAGGAAACCCACATGCGCGCGATCATCGACACCGCTGCGGAAGGCATCATCGTGGTCGACGAAAAGGGCGTGATCGACACCTTCAACCCCGCCGCCGAACGCCTGTTCGGCTACCTCGCCCAGGAGATACGCGGGCACCACCTGTCCACCTTGCTGCCCGACGTCTTCGAGGTAAAACAGCGCATCGAGGCCCACGCCGAGGAACGCGAGGTCGAGGGCACCCACCGCAACGGATCGAAGATCCAGATATCGCTGCGCATCTCGGCCATGGAGATCAGCGAACGACCGATGTTCACCTGCCTGGTCGCCGATATCAGCCGCCGCAAGTCGGCGGAGCGGGAGCTGCTCGAGGCCGAATCCCGCTACCGGGCCCTGGTCGAGACCGCGCACGACCTGGTCTGGAGCGTCGATCCCGATGGCCGCTGGAGTTACCTCAACGCTTCCTCGCGCACCATCTACGGGCTGGAGGCCGAGGACATGATCGGGCGCTCGATCGCCGAGTTCTGCGTGCCCGAACACAGCGAGTCGGATCACAAGGCCTTTGCCGAACTGCTGTCCGGCAAGGACCTGTACCAGTACGAGACCGTGCACTTCGACAACGACGGCAACCGCCGCCACCTGAGCTTCAACGCCAAGGCACACCGCGACGAGCTGGGACAGGTGGTGCAGATCAGCGGTACGGCGCGCGACATCACCGAGCAGAAGGCCTTCCACCAGCAACTGACCTACCAGGCGGAACACGACTCCCTGACCCGACTGTACAACCGCCACTATTTCCAGGAAGAACTCAAGCGCACCGTGGCGCGCGTGCTGCGCAACCCGTCGAGCACCTGCGCCCTGTTCTACATCGACCTGGACCAGTTCAAGTACATCAACGACACCCTCGGGCATGCCGCCGGCGACCGCCTGCTGGTGGAGATCAGCCAGCTGCTGGCCTCGCATGTGCGCGACGGTGACCTGCTGGCACGCTTCGGCGGCGACGAGTTCACCCTGCTGCTGTACAACCTCGGCTCCGCCGACGCCATGCAGGCGGCGGAACACTTCCACAAACTGTTCGACGACTACCGCTTCCTGGAGGACGGCAAGAACCTCAACGTCAGTTGCAGCATCGGCGTTACCCTCATCGACCATTTCGTCGGCTCCGCCGAGGAGGCCCTGTCACGGGCCGATATCGCCTGCAACCTGGCCAAGGCCCAGGGCCGCAACCGCGTGCACCTCTACGATGCCTCGGACAGTGACAAGGACGGCATGGCGGAGGACATGGGCTGGGCCTCGCGGGTGCGCGACATGCTCGAAGGTGACAAGTTCCAGCTGGTGTACCAGCCGATCATGGCGCTCAACGACGACCAGGTGCAGGACTACGAGGTGCTGGTGCGCATGGTCTGCGACGACGGCGAGATCATCCTGCCCGGCGGTTTCATGCCGGCGGCGGAACGCTTCGGCCTGATCCATTCGGTCGATCGCTGGATCATCCGTCGCGCCCTGCTGCAGCTGTCACGCCTGCACCAGCAGGGCGAAGCGGTGCGCTTCTCCATCAACCTTTCCGGCAAGGCCTTCGAGGACCAGGCCCTGCTGCCGATGATCCGCGAACTGCTGGACGACTCCAACGTGGATCCCTCGCGGGTCTGTTTCGAGATCACCGAGACGGCGGCCATCGCCAAACTGTCGGCGGCGGAAAAATTCATCCGCTCCCTGAAGGGCATGGGTTGCCAGTTTGCGCTCGATGATTTCGGTGCCGGCTTCTCCTCCTTTGCCTACCTCAAGCACCTGCCGGTGGACAAGCTCAAGATCGACGGCTCCTTCGTCCAGGGTATGGCCGACAGTCACATCGATCAGGCGATGGTGCAATCGATGAACCAGGTGGCACACGCGCTCGGCAAGCAGACCATCGCCGAGTATGTCGAAAACGCCGCCACCCTGGAATTGCTGCGCGACTACGGTGTCGACTATGCCCAGGGCAACTACATCGGCAAGCCCCGCGAGGCACTGATGAGCATCACCCGTCCGTCGGCGACGGTGCGGCTGCACTCCGTCCGTCACGCCGACTGAGCACGGCAGCCGGGCTTCCGGTATGATCCGCGCATGGTCACCGGCATACGCGAATTCCTGAGGGCGGAGAGCGCCAGCGGCATTCTGCTGATCCTCGCCGCGCTGGTGGCGATGATCCTGGCCAACTCGCCATTTCTCGACCTCTACCGCGCCCTGCTCGACCTCCCCATCCACCTCCGTATCGGCGCCTTCGAGATCGCCAAGCCCGCACTGCTGTGGATCAACGACGGCCTGATGGCGGTATTCTTCTTCCTCATCGGCCTCGAACTCAAGCGCGAATTCATCGAGGGTGAGCTCTCCGATGCCCGCAAGATCGCGCTGCCGGCACTGGGCGCCATCGGCGGCATGGCCATGCCGGCGCTGATCTATCTGCTGGTCAACCGCGGCGATCCGGCTGCCGTCAGCGGCTGGGCCATACCCGCCGCCACCGACATCGCCTTCGCCCTCGGCATCCTGGCACTGCTGGGCGACCGCGTGCCGACGCAGCTGAAGATCTTCCTGGTATCGCTGGCGATCTTCGACGACATCGGCGCCATCATCATCATCGCCTTCTTCTACACCGCCGATCTGTCACTGAACGCCCTTGCCACCGCCCTCGCCTGTGTCCTGGTACTGGCCTTCCTCAACTGGCGTGGCGTCATGCGCACCAGTCTCTACCTGGCGGTGGGGCTGGTGATGTGGGCATCGGTACTCAAGTCCGGTATCCACGCCACCCTGGCGGGCGTGGTGCTGGCCTTGTTCATCCCCATCGCCGAAGACCCTGCCAACGGGATATCACCCTTGCGCCACCTGGAACACGATCTGCACGCCTCCGTGTCCCTGCTCATCCTGCCGCTGTTCGCCTTCGTCAACGCCGGCGTCCCGCTGCAGGGCATGAGCGCGGAGCAGATTCTCGGTCCGGTGCCGGTCGGCATCGCGCTGGGGCTGGTACTGGGCAAGCAGCTGGGGGTCTTCGGGCTGTGCTGGATCGGCATCCGTCTCGGTATCGCGCGACTGCCGCAGAACGTCAACTGGCTGCAACTCTACGGTGTCGCCATCCTGTGCGGTGTCGGCTTCACCATGAGCCTGTTCATCGGCTCGCTGGCCTTCGAGGGTGCCGACTCGCCCTACCTGCACCAAGACCGCATCGGCATTCTGGGGGGCTCTCTCGTCTCCGCCCTGCTGGGCTATTTCTGGCTGCGCAGGGCGCTGCGCTCCCCAAGCGGGTGATAGCGGGCCCGGCCACGTTCCCGGGAACCACCTGATCCACTCGAACAGGCCCTAACCCCTATATTGGTTGCAGTTTCGCGTACGCCACCACCAGCCACTTGCTGCCGGCGTCCTCGAAGTTGACCTGGACACGCGCGCTGCCGCCCTGCCCTTCGTAACTGGTCACCACGCCGGCACCGAAGCTGGCGTGCCGCACGCGCTGCCCGAGGCCGAGGCCGGCGGGCGCGCTTTCCAGCGGGGGATGCGGGACGGACGAGCCGTGGCCCGGGCGGCTGACCTGGACGCGCGGGCGAAGGTCCTCGACCAGTTCGGCAGGGATCTCTTTGATGAAACGTGACGGCATGCAGTAGTTCTCGTTGCCGTGCAGGCGCCGCTGTTCGGCATAGCTGATATACAGCTGTCGCCGCGCCCGCGTGATCCCGACGTAGCACAGGCGCCGCTCTTCCTCGAGACGCCCCGGCTCCTCGACCGAGCGCTGGTGCGGGAACAGTCCCTCCTCCAGGCCGCAGAGGAACACGGTATCGAACTCCAGCCCCTTGGCCGAATGCAGCGTCATCAGCTGCACGCAGTCCTCCCACTGGCCGGCCTGGCCCTCGCCGGCCTCCAGCGCGGCGTGAGACAGGAAGGCCACCAGGGGCTCGAGTTCTTCTTCCTCGTCGGCCTCGTACTCGAATTCGCGCGCGGCGTTGACCAGCTCCTCGAGGTTCTCGATGCGCGCCTGGCCTTTCTCGCCCTTTTCCTTCGCATAGTGTTCCTTGAGACCGGCGCCCTCGACGATGTGCTCCACCTGTTCGGCCAGCGGCAATTCCGACAAGGCGTCGGCAAACCGCTCGATCACCCCGAGGAAGGCCGACAGCGCATTGCGCGCGCGCGCCGCGAGTTCGTCCCCGCGCGCCAGTTCCGAGGCCGCCGCCCACAGGGGAATCCCTTTTTCCTTGGCGCGCTCGCGCACCAGATCGAGGGTGCGCACGCCGATACCGCGCGGCGGCTGGTTGACCACACGGTCGAAGGAAGCATCGTCGTCACGATTCTCGCACAGACGCAGGTAGGCGAGTGCGTCCTTGATCTCCTGGCGCTCGAAGAAACGCAGACCGCCGTACACGCGGTAGGGTATTCCCGCCTGCAGCAGGCGTTCCTCGAATACCCGCGACTGGGCGTTGGAGCGGTACAGGATGGCAATGTCGCTGCGCGCGGCGCCATCGTCGATGGCCCGGCGGATGTGTTCGCACACGAAGCGGGCTTCTTCGTGTTCGTTGAGGGCGGCATAGAGGCGTATGGGCTCACCCTCGCTGCCGGCGGTCCACAGGTTCTTGCCGAGGCGACTGTCGTTGTGGGCGATGAGCGCATTGGCCGCCTTGAGGATGACGCCGGTGGAGCGGTAGTTCTGTTCCAGCCGCAGGGTGCGCGCCCCCGGGAAATCCTGTGCGAAACGCTGCAGGTTCTCTACCCGCGCACCGCGCCAGCCGTAGATGGACTGGTCGTCGTCACCGACGATGGTGATGCTGCCACTGTCGCCCGCCAGCACCCGCAGCCAGGCGTACTGGATGGTGTTGGTATCCTGGAACTCGTCGACCAGGATGTGGCGGAAACGCTCGCGGTAATGCGCCAGCAACTGCGGCTGCTGGAGCCACAACTCGTGCGCGCGCAGCAACAGTTCGGCGAAGTCGACCAGCCCGGAACGCCGGCACAGTTCCTCGTAGGCCTGGTAGATGGCCAGCTGCTGGCGCTGGTAGGGGTCGCCACGGTGCTCGATGTGCTGCGGTCGCTGGCCCTCGTCCTTGCGCGCGTTGATGAACCATTGCACCTGGCGCGGCGGCCAGCGACTCTCGTCCAGGTCCATCGCCTTGAGCAGGCGACGAATGACCCGGTACTGGTCGTCGGAATCCAGCACCTGGAAACTCTGCGGCAGACCCGCCTCCTTCCAGTGCGCCCGCAGCAGGCGGTGGGCCAGTCCGTGGAAGGTGCCCACCCACATGCCGCGCGTCGGCACACCGATCAGCTGCTCGATACGGCTGCGCATCTCGCCGGCTGCCTTGTTGGTAAAGGTGACGGCGAGGATGCCCCAGGGCGAGATCCCCTCCACCTGCACCAGCCAGGCGATGCGGTGCACCAGCACCCGGGTCTTGCCACTGCCCGCACCGGCCAGCACCAGCAACGGCTCCTGCGATGCAGTCACGGCTTCGCGCTGGGCCTCGTTGAGGGGGTCGATGATGAAGGAGACGTCCATTCGGGCATTTTAACGTAACTGTTCCGCTCGGGGAGCGCGGAGATGAACAGTTGCCTTTTTCACTCACTGCTGTCCCGGTAACTTGCCTATTGTTCTGGCGCAGCCATTGAGATCACAGGAAGAAAGCGAGCCATGCGGC
>DROT01000147.1 GCA_011321775.1 Gammaproteobacteria bacterium
CCCCCCCGCCGTAAACAGGAAGTCGCGCTGACAGGGCGCGTCCGTCACGGCCAGCGCAATTTGCAGCGCCGGGTCCCCGGCCTATAATGGAAGGCTGTCGTGATCCGGCTCGGCGAGGGCGGGACAGGCCTCTTCCCTCAGACGACCGCTTGTTTCCTTGAAATGGGCCAACTTTTCAGGGCCGGCCTGAACTCGCTGCGCTCAGACAACGGCCGGCTTTTTCCTGAAAAGTGGGCCCATTTCAAGGCGCGGTCGATTCGGTCAGCGGCCTGTCCCGCCCTCGCCGAGCCGGATCACGACAGCCTTTCATTATAGGCCGGGGACCCGGCGCTGCAAATTGCGCCGGCCGTGACGGACGCGCCCTGTCAGCGCGACTTCCTGTTTACGGCGGTGAGAATGCCGCGCAGGATGTTGATCTCGTTCTGGTCCGGACGCGCGCGGTTGAACAGCCGTCGCAGGCGCCGCATCAGCTGCCGAGGATTGTGCGGATCGAGGAATTCCAGTTCCACCAGCGTCCTTTCCAGGTGTTCATAGAACTGTTCCATCTGGCGCGCGCTGGCATGGTCGACGACCCTCTCCTCCACCGCGGTCGTACCCGCCGCCATCCGCAGTTCGTAGGCGATCACCTGCAGCGCGGCGGCGATGTTGAGCGAAGGGTAGTCGGGATTGGTCGGGATGTGCACCAGATAGTGGCAGCGGTCCATCTCCTCGTTGCTCAGGCCGGAACGTTCGCGCCCGAACAGGAGGGCGACCCGCGTCGTGGTCGGCTGCTGCTCCACCAGCGCGGCGCAGCGACGCGGATCGAGCATGGGCAGCGGCAGGGTGCGGCTGCGGGCGCTGGCCCCGATCACCAGTTGGGCATCGGCGATGGCCTCGTCCAGATGCTCGAAACACCGTGCCCGCGCCAGCAGGTCGTCGGCGCCGGAGGCCCGTGCCGTGGCCTCGGCGCTGGGAAAGTGCTGCGGTCGCACCAGGCGCAGATCTTCCAGGCCCATGTTCTTCATGGCACGCGCCGCGGCCCCGATGTTGCCGGGGTGACTGGTCTCGACCAGAACGAAAGCCGGCTGCCTCACTTCAGAGCCGCCCCAGGGGAAAGGGCATGGCCGCGGCCAGGTCGGGCAGGCCGGCGGCCAGCATCAGCAGGCGGTCGAACCCGAGCGCCACACCGCTGCAGTCGGGCAGGCCGGCGGCCAGCGCCGCCAGCAGGCGCTCGTCGACGGGCAGGCGCTCCCTGCCCTGCCGCTGCCGGCGGCGGTTGTCCTGCTCGAAGCGACGGCGCTGTTCCTGCGCGTCGGCCAGTTCGTGAAAGCCGTTGGCCAGTTCGACACCCTGCAGGTACAGCTCGAAACGTTCGGCGACCGCGCGTTCGCCCGGACGGATACGCGCCAGCGAGGCCTGGCTCGGCGGGTAGTCACAGACGAACAGGGCCTGCTCCTGGATACGCGGCTCCAGCCAGTGGCTCAGCAACAGGTCCAGCCAGGCATCGAGATCGTCGCCCATCGCCGGCGGCAGCGTCGCCAGATTGCGCTCGGCGAAAGCGCGGAAATCCTCCACCGGATCGTGCCAGGGGTCCAGCCCGGTCTCCTGCAGAAACCAGTCGCGATAGGAGATGCGACGCGCCGGTCGGTATTCGAGGTAGCCGTCGAGGACCTCTGCCAGCAGGCGATCGATCTCGTCCATCAGCGCCGCTGGCGTCAGGCCGGGGCGATACCATTCCAGCAGCATGAACTCCGGGTTGTGACGGGCGCCGGCCTCGCCGTCGCGGAACACGTGACCCAGCTGGTAGATGGCGCCGCTGCCGGCGGCCAGCAGGCGTTTCATGAAGAATTCCGGGGAAGTCTGCAGATACAGCGGCAGCCCCCCGGCAGCACCGGGGCCGGTATAGCGGGTGGCGAAGGAATCCAGGGCCGGATCACTGCTGGCGGCGCGCCCCAGCAGCGGGGTATCCACCTCGAGCACACCCTCGCGAGCGAAGAAGGAGCGAATGCGCGCCAGCAGCCCGGCGCGTATCTTCAGGGTCTCGAGGCCGGTGGCGGGTCGCCAGTCGTCCGCCGCGGCGGTTTCAGTCCTTGGCACGGCCGACGTATTCGCCGGTACGCGTGTCGACCTTGACGACCTCGCCTTCGTCGATGAACAGGGGCACGCGCACCACCGCGCCGGTCTCCAGCGTCGCCGGCTTGCCACCGCCTCCGGAGGTATCGCCGCGTACGCCGGGGTCGGTCTCGGTGACCTTCAGCAGCACGAAATTGGGGGGCGTCACGCTGATCGGCGTACCGTTCCACAGGGTGACCAGACAGGTATCCTGTTCCTTGAGCCATTTCTTCGCATCGCCGACCGCGGTGGCATCGGCAGCGATCTGTTCGTAGCTGTCCGGGTCCATGAAGTGCCAGAATTCACCGTCGGTGTAGAGGTACTGCATATCGGTTTCCATCACGTCGGCGGCCTCGACCGTCTCACCCGACTTGAAGGTCCGCTCGATTACCCGCCCGGTCTTCAGATTGCGTATCTTGACGCGATTGAAGGCCTGTCCCTTGCCGGGTTTCACAAACTCGTTTTCAATGATGGAACAGGGGTCGCCGTCCAGCATGATCTTGAGACCGCCCCTGAATTCATTCGTGCTGTAGGTCGCCATTGAGTGCCTTGTGTGTTGGAATCCGTAACAATCCGAGGAGCGACATGATACCCCGAAGCCCGCAAGCGCGACAGCCGGCCTGGCAGACGGCGCTCAACGACGCCATCCGCGACCCGCAACAGCTGTTGCAGGAACTCGGGCTGCCTCCGGAACTGCTGCCGGGCGCGCGTCGCGCGGCTGCCCGGTTCGGCCTGCGGGTACCGCGCGGTTTCCTTGCCCGTATGCGCCGCGGCGATCCGGCGGACCCCCTGCTAAGGCAGGTGCTGCCCCTGGACGCCGAACTCGAGGAAGTGGCCGGTTACGGCGATGACCCGCTCGACGAGTGCGAGGGCATGGCCGCTCCCGGCGTACTGCACAAGTACGCCGGTCGTGTATTACTGACAGTGACCGGCGCCTGCGCCATCCACTGCCGCTACTGTTTCCGCCGCCACTATCCCTACGCCAGCGCCAACCCGACCCGGGTGCTGCAGCACACCATCGACTATCTGCAGCGCCGACAGGATGTCAGCGAACTCATCCTCAGCGGCGGTGACCCCCTGAGCCTGAGCGATGCCCGCCTGCGCGCACTGGTGGCGTCCGTGGAGGCCGTGCCGCAGCTGAAACGCCTGCGGATCCACACCCGCCTGCCGGTGGTGCTGCCGGAACGTGTCGACGGCGAGCTGCTGGCCTGGCTGTCCGCCAGCCGTCTCGATGTGGTCATGGTGATCCACTGCAATCACCCCGCCGAAATCGATCCGGACACCGGTACCGCGCTGCTGGAGCTGCAGCGTGCCGGTGTCACCCTGCTGAACCAGTCGGTGCTGCTAAGGGGGGTCAACGACCGTGCGGAAACACTCGCCGAACTCAGCCAAATCCTCTTCGAATACAAGGTATTACCCTACTACCTCCATCAGCTGGACCGGGTTCGCGGGGCGGCCCACTTCGAGGTCCCCGACGGAACGGCGGTCGGGCTACTGGAGGATCTGCGCGCGCGGCTGCCGGGCTACCTAGTACCACGGCTGGTGCGGGAACAGCCGGGGCGGGCGTCCAAGACCCCGCTTTAATCCTTCGTCTGAATATGGTATTTTCGCCGCAGAAAGACTGAATAAATACAACCAAGAATAACCAGCCAACAATAACAAGACAGTCTGGCCCCCGAGACAGAACAAGCTAACTCATTCATAGCCGTTCAGTTTTAGCCTTCCAGGACGATAGCTCCATCGGGACACAGGGACGACCGGGTCATTCCGGAGCCTGACCTGTCGATGAAGAACAACGGACCAGAACCATGCAGCTATCGGTACCCCAGCGGAGCACACCCGCAGACAACGCGTTCGACAGCAAGCCCGCCAGCGTCAGGGAGTGGATCAACAATCTCCCCATGGCCAACATCGGCGAGACCGCACGGATGCTGTTCGAGGCATTGAACGAACTCAACCGCCAGCATATCCCGGCCCAGCAACGCTTCAACGCGCTGGAACAGTTGGCGAAACCGGTGGAGTTCGTCAACGACAACCTGAAGAAACATTTCGTCGGTCGCACCCTGCCACTGGCCGAACGCAACCTCAGGATCGCCCACCTGTCACGCGAGATCAGCTCGGCGCTGGCCACCGGCTACAAGATCCTGGTGGTGGAGGAAAGCGGCAGAGGAAGGCGTCGCGACCGCAAGCTGCTGCTCGCCTCCATCCAACGCGCGATCAAGGGGCTGACTGCGGTACTGGTCAAGGCCTACCAGGCCTATGCACCCTGCCCGCCCGCCACCTGGCAGGAAATCCACGCCCTGTATCGCTACGCCGAGGAACATTCGCTCAGCCGCAGCAAGGTGGTCGGTGACCGGTCGCGTGCGCCGTCGACCATCGAGGATGCCTACAAGCAGATCCTGCTGCTGGCCCTGGCCTGTCCCTACCGCCTGCGCGCCAACGAGGTCGAGAGCATCCTCGAGGTGCTCGAGGACTGGGCGCCTCACGCCAGGCTCGAACCCTTCGGGGACGACAGCGAAGCCCTGTTCGTGGTCGACCTGGGGCAGGACCAGCCACCGGGCTACCGGGCATTGCGCAACGACGACGATCGCCACGAGGACTGCCGGCTGCTGTGTACCCGTACGCTGTCCGAACACCTCCGCCAGGCGCTGTCACGACGACGCGAGTCCCCGTCCGGCGCGGTCGGCCGTATTCCCTCCCGCACCCTGCGCCAGCTGATGCTGGCATGGGGCGTCATGCCGAGACGACGGTTCTCGCGTGTCAGCGACCACTCCCAGGTCGTGGTCGCCATGGGCCTCAGCTCCATCCATTACTTCGTCAGCGGCGAAGTGGCCTTCAACGGCGCCTCCATCGGCGCCGAGTGCGGTACCGACCTCGGCGCCGGGTTGATCGATAACCGCGCGCGCTACCAGGCCCGCAATCTCGACACCGCGGAAGAACAGGTACCGAACGTGCTGGAGATGAACTACCGCATCGAAGGCGAGGCACCCCCCTCCGAAACGGAGATCAAGGTCGCCCGCAGCGCTACCGGCATGGGTGTGCGCATCGACCCCAGCCACAAGACCCAGCAGTGGAAGATGGTCAACGTCAGTGCCGGCGGCTACCGCCTGCTGTGGGACAACAGCGACAGCACGCGCGCGCAGGTGGGCGAACTGGTGGGCATACGCGAACAAAGCGACCCCGATACCTTCCACTGGCAGCTGGGCGTCATCCGCTGGATGAAATACAGCGAGAAACGCGGTCTGGAACTCGGTGTGCAGATGCTCTCGCCGGGCGCCGTCGCCGTCGCCGCCTGGCAGGACAGGCCGCGTGTCGCCGACAAGGACTATACCCGCGGCCTGCTGCTGCCGGAGATCGCGTCCATCCAGCAACGTGCCACGCTGCTGCTGCCGTCCCCTCCCTTCCGGGCGGGTGACACCGCCATCGCCAACTGCCATGGCAAGGACGTCCGCGTGAAGCTGACCCGGCTGGTGGAAAACACCGGCAGTTTCGCCCAGTTCCAGTTCACTCCCCTGGGCGAAGTGAGCCGGCGGCGCGCGCCGGGGCGGACGACCAAAGCGACATCGAGTGATTTCGACGATATCTGGGATCTGCTGTAGTAACAGGCGAAGAACAATCGGAGCGGAAGCAACCATCCAGCCCGGTGAGGGTGGGGTGTGCCTCTGACCGAATCGACCGCGCCTTGAAATGGGCCGGATTTTCCGGAAAAAGCCGGCCGTTGTCTGAGCGCAGCGAGTTTAGGCCGGCCCGGAAAATCCGGCCCATTTCAAGG
>DROT01000148.1 GCA_011321775.1 Gammaproteobacteria bacterium
CCGCTTTTGCGGCCCGTTCATTGCTGCCACCGGACGGAGCCGGTGATGGCAGGCGCTCTACTTCGCCTTGGTAGAGGAAGTAGTGCTCGGCTGTACCGGCGCTACCGCGGCCGGATAGCCATAGCCGTAGTAGGGAGCACCCCAGTAGGGATAGCCACCCCAGCCATAGCCATAGTAGGGGGCGCCATAACCATAGTAGGGATAACCCCAGCCATAGGGGCCGCCATAACCGTAGTAGGGATAACCGTAGCCATAGGGACCGTACCAGGGACCACCGTACCAGGGACCGTCATAATAGTCGCTACCCCACCAGGCGCTCGCAGGACCGGCCGCGAGTCCGAGGGTCACCGCCAGTACCATGCCTCCCAACGTCGTCATCAATTTTTTCATGATTGATCTCCTCGTTGCACTGAAAAGACTTGAGACACGGGAATCCCTTCCAGAAGGTAATTATAGTAAAAGCCTCCACCGACGTCAGCCGCCCCCGATGAGGCTGCGCCGTCCGCGGGCGCGTCAGCGTTCGCAACTCCTGTAGCTTTCGCGATCGCGGTCGGCCTCCTGGCACTGACCACTGGCCAGGGTCATGCGGCCGGGGCGGCCGGAAGCCGCGCGTTCCCGACGTTCCTTTTCCAGCAGCTCGCGCACGCGGACACAGGCCGGGCGATCGCCACAGTCGCGGTTTTCGCCACAGACGCGGCGTACCAGCAACTCACAGGGCGACTCGCCTACGATGGGGGCCCCCACCCAGATTTCAGCGCCCAGAGAGTTCCCCGTAGTCGCCTCCTCACCCGCCTGTAGTGAACCCGACGAATACGTAGCCGACGCCAGTGCAATAACGAAAAGCAATTGAAAAAACTTCATTTTTACCCACCTCGGCAGCCGTTTTCCCGCTCACCAGTGTAGCAGGGAAGAGCTGCCACGACCGCCTGGCAGCACCCGCTCGAGCCGGGTCGTTTCGTCGGGCCCTTCCGCAGACGAAAAAACCGGCCGAAGCCGGTTTTCTTCCAGGATTCCCGCCGGCTGCTCAACTCGACAGCGGGACCATGCCGGAGGCCACGGCGGTGATGCTGGCGACGATCGCCAGCGCGGCGATCCAGACGCTGACGCGCATCCGGCAGTAACGGCACTTGAAGCATGCTTTGGTCATCGTTCCATTCCTCATCAATGAGCTGGCGCGTTTGCCGCGCTCTTCAAATACAAAGAGGCCACACGACATGGGGCCCCTCGCTGTTCCTCTTCCCCGCCCGGCCCGGCCGGGGGCAAATGCGTATGATTCCTAATTCTAGTCGCTTTCCCGGGCAGTGACAATCTTCCCGCCGTCACCCGCCGCGCTCAAACGCTGTCCTGCGCCACCGCAGAACCGGGCTCGACCTTCCAGATGTCCCGGCAATAGTCGCGGATGGAACGATCCGAGGAAAACTTGCCCATACGCGCCACGTTGAGGATGGCCATGTGCGTCCAGTGGTGTTCGTCGTGCCAGGCACGATCGACCTCGGACTGCGCTTCCACATAGGACAGGTAGTCGGCGCACAGCATGAAGGGGTCGCGGTTGCGCAGATCGTCCGTCAGGGGACGGAACAGTTCCCGATCCCCGTGGGCGAAGACGCCTGAATCCAGGAGGTCGAGCGCCGCCCGCAGTTCCTCGGTGTGGTGGATGAAATCCGCCGGGCGGTACCCTTCGGCGCGCAACCTGGCGACCTCCTCCACCGTCATGCCGAAGAGAAAGAAGTTCTCGGCACCGACTTCCTCGCGGATCTCGACGTTGGCCCCGTCGAGGGTGCCGATGGTCAGGGCCCCGTTGAGCGAGAACTTCATGTTGCCGGTACCGGAGGCCTCCTTGCCCGCGAGCGAAATCTGTTCCGACAGGTCGGCTGCCGGGTAGATGCCGTGCGCGTTCTTGACGTTGAAGTTCGGGTAGAAGGCCACGCGCAGCAGACGGTTGACCTGGGGATCGCGGTTGACCACATCGCCGACCGCATTGATCAGCTTGATCATGAGCTTGGCCATGAAGTAGCCCGGCGCCGCCTTGCCACCGAAAATGAAGCTGCGTGGAACCATCTCGATATCCGGATCCTGCTTGATACGGTTATAGAGCGTGACGATGTGCAGCACGTTCAGGTGCTGACGCTTGTATTCATGTATGCGCTTGACCTGGATATCGAACAGGGAATCGGGATCGAGGCGGATGCCGGTCTTTCTGCGCACGACATCGGCGAGGCGGCTCCTGGCGCCGCGCTTGACGCTGCGCCATCGCTCCTGAAAGGCGGCGTCATCTGCATGCTGCTCCAGCTCGCGCAACCGGTCCAGATGGGTGATCCAGTCGTCACTGCCGGTGGTTTCGCTGATCAGTCGGGCGAGATCGGGGTTGCTGAGGCGCAGGAAGCGCCGCGGCGTGACACCGTTGGTGACATTGTGAAAACGATCCGGCCACAGGTCGCGGAAATCACGCATCACCGTCGTCTTCAGCAGTTCCGTGTGCAGTTCGGCGACGCCGTTGACGGCGCTGCTGCCGACGGTCGCCAGGTGCGCCATGCGCACCCGCCGCCCGCCCGATTCGTCGATGATCGACATGCGCGCAATGCGTTCCTCGTCCAGGGGGTAACGCATGCGCACCTCGTCCAGGAAACGGCGGTTGATCTCGTAGATGATCTCCAGGTGGCGCGGCAGCAGCCGCCCCAGCAGCTCCACCGGCCACACCTCCAGCGCCTCCGGTAACAGGGTGTGATTGGTGAAGGCAAAGGTACGGCGAACGATGTCCCACGCCGCTTCCCAGCTCATCAGGTGCTCATCGAGCAGCAAACGCATCAGTTCGGGAACCGCAATCGCCGGGTGGGTGTCGTTGAGCTGCACGGCATACTTGTCAGAGAAATCCTCGAGGCGGCCGCCGAGACCCAGGTGCATGCGCAGCATGTCCTGCAACGAGCAGGAGACGAAGAAGTACTGCTGCTTGAGCCGCAGTTCCTTGCCGGCGACCGGCTCGTCGTTGGGGTAGAGCACCTTGCTGATGTTCTCCGCCCGTACCTTCGCTTCCACGGCCTGGTAGTAGTCGCCCAGGTTGAAGGCCTGAAAATCGAAGGAGGCGGGTGCCTCGGAGCGCCACAGGCGCAGCAGATTGAGGTTGTCGACGCCATAACCCTGGATCGGCGTGTCATAGGCCATGCCGTCGATGACCACTTCCGGCTTCCATTCCACCCGCAGACGCCCTTCCCCGTCGGTGAACTGGCGGGTATGGCCGCCGAAGGCGACCGGGAAACGCAGCTTGGGGCGCGCAAGCTCCCAGGGGTTGCCGTTGCGCAACCACAGGTCACTGACCTCGCGCTGCCAGCCGTCCACGATCTCCTGGTCGAAGATACCGTACTCGTAGCGTATACCGTAGCCGATGGAAGGGATCTGCAGGGTCGCCATGGAATCCATGTAGCAGGCGGCAAGACGGCCGAGACCGCCGTTGCCCAGACCCGGCTCCTCCTCTTCCTCCAGGATCTGCTCGAAGTCCAGCTCCAGTTCGGCGGCGGCCTGCTTGGCGGCCTCGTCGATACCCAGATTGACGGCGTTGTTGGCCAGGTGCGGCCCGACGAGAAACTCGGCGGAGAAATAACACACGGTGCGGGCCCTGGATTCCTTGTAACGGCGGGCCGTACGGATCCAGCGCGCCATCACCCGGTCGCGCACCGTATAGGCGGCCGCCATGTACACGTCCCAGGGCGTGGCCACGTCGAGAAACTTGCCCTGGAGATAGAACAGGTTGTCGAGATAGGCCCGTTTCAGGGCCGCGACGCTGGAACCGGTACGAACGGTGTCCCGATCGTCCCAGGACGGAGGCTGCTCGGATGTATCCATGGTGCGCTCCCTGGTGAGGGCCGGTCCTCCCTTCGGTGACCGGCCTGGGGCGCACCATGTTACCGCAACCAGGCCTCTGCTGCCCGTGCAGCCTTGCTCAGATCAGCAGCTGCTGCATCGCATGACTCACCGCCTCGGCACGGCTGTGGACCTCCAGCTTGGCGAATATGTGCTTGAAGTGGTTTTTCACCGTCGCCGGGCTGATCGACAGCAGTTCGGCAATCTCCGCGGTATTCGCGCCCTCGGCGGCCTTCTTCAGCACCTCGGTTTCACGCACCGTGAGCGACGAGTGACCACGCTTGTCCGGCCGTACCTGTCGCGACTCGCTTGCCAGTCGTCGCAGCAGTCGATGCCCGCTCACCGGCCGCACACTGAAGAAGACACTGACACCGTTCGCCACCCGCTTCAGCTCCGGAGGCACATGGTAGGAGCCGATGTTCAGCCACATGGGCCGTCCCTGACGGTCTTCCACCACCAGGTCGAAGTCACGCATACAGGAGCCCCTGGACACCGTCCTTGGAACCCGGCAATTGCGACCACAGACTTCATTACCCTCCAGGTCGCGACCGCACAACAGCTCCGCGCACGCCCTGCCACGGACCTCGCCCGCGCTCATGCCCAGCAAGCCGACAAAGGCATCGTTCCAGTAACGAATCGCCCCGTCAGAACTGATCCCGAACGCCGCGTCGGAGCCATATTCGAAAAGTTTATAGAGTGCGTTCAAAGGCGTCTCCACATCATCCGGTTTCCCCCGCCATCGGCGATCGTCACGGGATCGCCGGCAACCCCGCTCGATGGCCGAAATACAGCGTCAAAAACGCTCTTGATGCCATTGATACTCCCTCCACGGAGCCGTGTATGTACGCTGGATCACATAATGAGCAGGTCCGTTTTTTTATCCGCGAGGAGCATGGATTTGACCCCCGCGAATCATTCTCTGCTCATGCCGTTCGCGGCATGCTCGGGTCAAAGCGCAAACCACGGGTCACAGCCACGAACCGGTCACGGCGACCCGTCATCCCGGGAGGAAATGCACATGGCTATCGAGCGGCGTACATTCCTGAAAATGCTGGCAGGCTCTGCGGCATCGGCCGCGTCCTTCAAGGCGTTCGGGTTGAGCAACATCAACCTGCAGATTGTCGACGATCCCTTCAACTATCCCTACCGCGGCTGGGAGGACTTCTACCGCGAGCAGTGGACCTGGGACACGGTGGCGCGCAGCACCCACAGCCAGAACTGCACCGGCTCCTGTTCCTGGAACGTGTATGTCAAGGACGGCATCATCCTGCGCGAGGAACAGGCAGCCGACTACCCGGATATCGATCCCTCCTACCCCAACGTCAACCCGCGCGGCTGCCAGAAGGGTGCCTGCTACGCCGCCGAATACGTCAACGGCGACCGGCGTATCAAGTATCCGCTGATCCGTACCGGCGCCCGCGGCGAGGGGCTTTGGCGGCGCGCCAGCTGGGACGAGGCGCTGACCCTGATCGCCGACAAGGTGCTGGACACCATCCAGACCCAGGGACCGGACGCACTGACCTTCTTCACCCCCATCCCGGCCATGAGCCCGGTGTCCTTCTCCTCCGGCGCGCGCCTGGCACACCTGCTGGGCGGCATCGTGTGCAGCTTCTACGACTGGTACTGCGACCTGCCCCCCGGCTCGCCCATCACCCTGGGCGAACAGACCGACGTGGCCGAATCCACCGACTGGATGAACGCCAGGTACATGATCCTGTGGGGCTCCAATCCGCTGCAGACCCGCATCCCCGATGCGCACTTCATCACCGAGGCCAAGTACCGCGGCTGCAAGGTGCTGGCCATCTACCCGGACTACACCTCCAGCGCCATCCGCGCCGACCAGTGGTTCTCGGTCAACCCCGGCACCGACGCGGCGCTGGCGCTGGCCATCTGCCAGCAGCTGATCGCCAACGGCACCATCGACGAAGGCTACCTCGCCGAGCAGACCGACCTGCCGCTGCTGATGCGCACCGACACCGGCAAGTACCTGCGCGAGAGCGACGTGGCGGCGGGTGGCGCCGACGACCGGTTCTACTTCTGGTGCTCCACCCACAATACGCTGGAGCTGGCCCCGGGTACCGAGGGCAGCAGCATCCGCTCCATCGACATCAGCGGCCACAGCCCGGCGCTGACCGGCAGCCACGAGGTAACCCTCGCCGATGGCAGCAGCGTCACCGTGCAACCGGTATTCGAGCAGCTGAAGGCGCATCTCGACGCCAACTACACCCCGGCCCAGGCCGGACCGATCACCGGCGTCGCCGCCGACGTCATCGCCCAGGTGGCGCGGGAAGTCGGCGACACCGCCATGGCCACCGGCGGCCGGGTGATGATCATGCACGGCGCCGGTACCAACCACTGGTTCCACAACGATCTCAACAACCGCGCCATGCTGCTGATGCTGTCGCTGTGCGGTGCCATCGGCAAGAACGGCGGCGGCTTCAACCACTACGTCGGCCAGGAGAAGATCTGGCCGGTGAAGGGCCTGGTCAAGCTGTCCTTCCCCGAGGGGGGCAAGAAGCAGCGTTTCCAGAACACCACCATGTGGACCTTCGTCCACGCCAGGATGACCGACCAGGACCTGGGTGCGGAAGGCTACAGCCAGAGCACGCGCGGCTACCTCTACGACTCGGTACAGAACGGCTGGATGCCGCTCTACCCCGAAGGTTGCCTGGGCAACGACAAGAACAACTTCGTCAGCACCGGCGCGACCGTCAAGGATCCGAAGGTAATGTTCATCTGGCGCGCCAACTGGTTCAACCAGTCCAAGGGCAACAACTATGTCGAGCAGAACCTGTATCCCAAGCTGGACCTGATCGTCGACGTCAACTTCCACATGGATACCACGGCGCTCTATGCCGACGTGGTGCTGCCGGCGGCCAGCCATTACGAGAAGTACGACATCAACACCACGGACATGCACAGCTTCATCCATCCGTTCACCCCGGCGATTCCGCCGATGTTCGAGTCGAAGAGCGACTGGCAGACCTTCCAGGCGCTGGCGGCCAAGATCCAGGAGCGGGCCGTGCAGCGCGGCTTCACCAGCTTCTACGACGCCAAGTGGGGTGGCAACCGCGATTTGTCGACGCTGTCCGACCAGTTCACCGACAACGGCGCCCTGGCCGCGGACATCGACGCCTGCCAGTTCATGCTCGACAACGCGCCGGAGACGGTGGGCATGACCATGGCCCAGATCGACGCCCAGCCCCGGCGCATGAACGAGCAGACCACCTGGACCAGCAACGTCGAGCCGGGCCGCCCCTACACGGCCTTCCTCAAGATGACCGAGGGCAAGGAGCCCTATGAGACCCTCACCGGCCGCCAGCAATACCTGATCGAACACGACTGGTTTGTGGAAGGCGGCGAGGCGCTGCCGACCTACAAGGGCCCCGTCGACGAGGACGCCTATCCCCTGCGCTACAACACCCCGCACGGGCGCTGGTCGATCCACTCCACCTGGCGCAACGCCAAGCAGATGCTGCGCCTCAACCGCGGCGGACCGATCTGTTACATGCATCCCTCGGACCTGGCGGCGCGCGGCCTGCAGGACAATGACTGGGTACGCATCTACAACGACCACGGCGACGTGGTGGTTCGGGTCAAGGCCTGGGAGTCCGAGAAGGCCGGCAGGGTCACCATGTACCACGGCTGGGAACGCTACGTGGGGGTCAAGGGCAAGAAGGCCAACTTCAACAGCGTGACCGGTATCCGCATCAAGCCGACCCAGCTGGCCGGCGGCTACGGCCAGCTCCATTTCAAATTGAATTACTGGGGCCCGACCGGCGTGCAGCGCGACACCCGGGTACAGGTCGAAAAATACAACGGTTAATGGAGGGCTGAATCATGGCATTCACCGGTCGGCAACTGGCGATGGTCATCAACCTGGACAAGTGCCTGGGTTGCCATACCTGCACCGTCGCCTGCAAGAACCTCTGGACCAACAGGAAAGGCAGGGAGTACATGTACTGGAACAACGTCGAGTCCAAGCCCGGACCCGGCTACCCGAGGAACTGGGAAGGCATGGGCGGCGGCTTCGACAGCTACGGCAACGTGCAGTACGGCACCCTTCCCACCCGCGACGACTACGGCCGCGATCCCGACTACGACTACCAGGGCGGCCTGTTCGAGGGTGGCGGCATCGTCGACGCCAATCCGCAACCCACCTGGCTGTCGAACTGGGACGAGGACGTGGGCGAAGGTACCTTCCCCAACAACTACTACATGTACATACCGCGGCTGTGCAACCACTGCACCAACCCGGCCTGCCTGGCAGCCTGCCCGCGCAACGCCATCTACAAGCGCGAGGAAGATGGCATCGTGCTGGTCGACCAGGACCGCTGCCGCGGCTACCGCTACTGCGTACGCGCCTGCCCCTACAAGAAGGTGATGTACAACGCCTTCACCAAGCAGTCGGAGAAGTGCATCTTCTGCTATCCACGCATCGAGAAGGGTGAGCCCAACGCCTGCGCCAAACAGTGCCCGGGGCGCATCCGCCAGGTCGGCTTCCTCGACGACACCAGCGCCGACGTCTACAAGCTGGTGGTGCAGCACCAGGTGGCCATGCCGCTGCACCCGGAATACGGCACCGGGCCCAACGTCTACTACATTCCGCCCTTCTCCGGCGCCTCCCAAGTGGACGAGCAGGGGCGGCCGCTGAACGTAGACCGCATTCCGATGGCATTCCTGCGTTCCCTGTTCGGTGACGACGTCGATGGCGTCATCGCCACCCTGCGCGCCGAACGGGACACCGTCAGCAGCGGCGGCAGTTCCGAGATCCTGGAACTGCTCAACTCCAACAACCGCTACAGCCTCTAGGGGGAAAGGTCATGAACACGCTGATAACGAAAATTGCCGCGTATCTCGTTGCAGCTACCCTGATGCTGCCGTTCGGCGCCGATGCCAGGTGGGGTGGTGGCGGCGGCGGCGGTGGTGGCGGCGGCGGTGGCTGGGATGGTCTGACCGCCGTGCGCGTCTCCGGGCCGGTGCTGGTGGCGCCCGATGACCCGGTATGGGCCAGTGCTTCCGCCGTCAATGTGACGCTGATGTTCACCGACTCGGTGGAGGGCGGCGGCATGGGTGGAGGCGGCATGGGCGGCGGCGGAAGCAACAAGTCCGTCAGCGTCAAGGCCATCCACAACGGCACCGACATCGCCTTCCTGCTGAGCTGGAACGATGCCACCCGCAACGATGTCATCGAAGGTCCGGAGAACTTCACGGACGCCAGCGCCATCATGCTCAACGCCAACATGATCTGCCGCATGGGCCAGCCGTCCAACCCCACCAACATCTGGTACTGGCGGGCGGTGGACGACAGCGTCCAGAACCTGCTTTCCGGCGGCCTGGGCACCATCACCCACACCGTCGACGGCAACAACCTCTCCGCCATCAGCAACTGGAACGGCAGCCAGTGGCAGGTGGTGCTCAGCCGTCCGCTGGCGGCGGTCGATCCCGACGACCAGATCGACCTGTTCCCCGGCGGCAGCTACCCGGTCGCCTTCGCCACCTGGGATGGCGCCAACCGCGAGCGCAACGGCCGCAAGTACCGCTCCGGCATGAAGACGCTGAACATCCAGAACTGAAACCGAAACCGACAAGGGTATCGCCTCATGAACCGTGCACAGCTACCGGAACCGGAACAGCAGGTCGACATCGTCCGCAGCCGCCTGTACCACCTGCTCTCGGTCGCCTTCTCCTTTCCGACCGAGAGGACAGTGGCAGCCGGACGCGAACTGCGGGATCTGGCCGAAACCCTCTACCCGGAACCGGAATGGGATGCCCTGGATGGCAGCGCAGCCCGCGAGGAACTGGAAGCGGAGTACATCAACGTGTTCGACGGCGTCGACCAGTCACGCTACTGCAAGCCCTACGAAGGATTGTGGAACGAGTCCGACCGCGCCCGCCGCCAGTGGGAGGTAAAGAAGTTCTATTCCTTCTTCGGGCTGACCCTGGACCGCAGGCTCAACGAGATGCCGGACCACATCCTCTACCAGCTCGAGTTCATGCACTACCTGAGCTACCACATGGTCCGTGCCGCGGGCACGACGGCACACCCTGGCGGCACCGTAAACGGCGTGGAGAACTTCCGCCAGGCACAGCAGGACTTCCTGGAACGCCACCTCTGCCAGTGGCTGCCCGCATTCTGCGAGCGGCTGCAGGCCAGCAGCGCGCTCCCCTTCTACCGGCAACTGGCGCAACTGACCAGCCGTTTCGTGGCCGACGACCTCGAGTGGATCCGCAGCCAGGGCTGAAGGCCCGCGCATAGTCCCGGCCCCGGCGTTCCCGCGCCGGCGGCCCGCTCCCGACGAAACCGCTATTGACCTGGACTCAGGTCCAGGCAGTACCCTTGCGAGCGCGGCCGGGCATTTTTGCCCGGGCGGTGAACCTGGACCCCACTCCAGCCTGTCTCAGCCAGTACCCACCGCCGCTGCGGACCCCAAGGAGCCAAGGTAATGAGAATGCGAATCCTGTCAGTACTGCTTACCCTGTTCATGGCACAGAACGTCCTGGCCGCCGGTTCCCGCTATGTCATGCGGGTCGACGGCATGGCCTGCCCCTTCTGCGCCTATGGTATCGAGAAGAAACTGGGCGCGATCGATGGCGTACAGAACGTGGACGTGGACCTGGGCAAGAGCCGGGTCACCGTGGACGTGACCGAGGGCACCACCCTCGGCGAGGAACAGATGAAAAAGCTGTTCGAGGATGCCGGTTTCAGCTACCGCGGCATGTCGGTCGACCAGCGATGAGTGAACCGCGTTTGCCCACCGGCACCTCGGGTGTGACGCTGTTCACCCTGTTCGCCACCAGCGGAACCCTGATCTGCTGTGCCCTGCCCATCCTGCTGGTATCACTGGGCCTGGGCGCCGCGGTGGTCGCCATGACCAGCCACTTTCCGCTGCTCATCAGCCTGAGCCAGCACAAGATCTGGGTATTCCTGTTCTCCGGCCTGCTGCTGGCACTGTCCGGATGGCTGCTGTACCGACCGGGGCGCCGCTGTCCCGCCGATCCGGTGCTGGCCAGGGCCTGCAGCCGCGCCCGTCGCTGGAACCTGCGCGTCTACTGGACGTCGGTCGCCCTCTTCTGCATCGGCTTCCTCGCCGCCTACGTCGCCCTGCCGCTGCGCGTGTGGCTGGGGATGTAATGCTCCGCCGCCTTCTCCTGCTGACCCTGTTCACGGGCGTGGCCGGACCGCTGGCGGCGGCGCCGATCACCTTCAACACCGCTCTTCCGGTCGCCACCGGCGAATTCGTGTTCCGCGAACAGGGCGTGCTGCTGCAATCGGGTAACGACCCCGGTCCGGCGGACCGCGACCGCAGCGAACGCACGGCCGTCACCGCCCTGGGCTATGGTCTGGCACGCCGGCTGGCGCTGTTCGGCGTGCTTCCCTACCGCAGCATTCGTCTCAAGCTGAGCAGCGGAGACCGGCGGCTCAACCGTAACAGCGAGGGTATCGGTGATCTGCGCCTGTTCGGCCGCTACACCCTCTGGCAGGCGAACCGGCCTGGCCGTACCCTTCGTTTCGCGCCCTTTTTCGGCGTCGAGGCGCCGACCGGCGAGGACCGGGAACGCGATGGCCAGGGCACCCTGCCGCCCGCGGCACAGCCGGGCAGCGGTTCCTGGGATCCGTTCGCCGGCGCTGTGGTGACCTTCCAGACGCTGCGCTACCAGATCGATGCGCAGCTGGCCTACCAGGACAACCGCAAGGCAAACGATTTCGAAGCCGGTGACCTCGCGCGCCTGGACGCCTCGCTGCAGTACCGCCTGTGGCCAGGCTCCCTGGGCGGGGGCGTGCCCGACTACCTCTACGGCGTGATCGAAAGCAACCTGTTCTATCGCCGCAAGGACCGGGTCGCCGGCCTGAGCGACAGGAACTCCGGCGGCAGCCAGTGGTTCCTGTCGCCGGGACTGCAGTATGTCACCCGGCGCTGGATCGTCGAAGCGGCGGCGCAGATTCCGGTGTGGCAGGACCTCAACGGCACGGCGCTGGAGAACGACTACATCCTGCGCGCCGGGGTCCGGGTTAATTTCTAGCGCGTGGTCTACATCCGTCTGACGCACCGGGGCCGTTCTGTTACCCTTCGGCCATGCGCGCCGTGCCCCCCAGACTGCCCGGAACCGAAGCCGAACCGCGACGGCACGGAGGTGTGCATATCCCCCTGATCGGCTACGCGCTGCTGATCGGCATCGTCGCCGGCATCGGCGCCATCGTATTCCGCACCCTCATCGCGCTGTTCCACAACCTGATGTTCTTCGGCCGCCTGGACCTGCACTACGATACCCTGCAACACACGCCTGCCAGCAGCTGGGGCATCGGCATCATCGCCGTACCGGTGGTCGGCGCCCTGATCGTGGCCTTCCTGGTGAAAAACTTTGCGCCCGAAGCGCGCGGACACGGCGTACCGGAGGTGATCGACGCCATCTATTACAACCGCGGCATCATCCGGCCGCAGGTGGCCGTGGTCAAATCGCTGGCATCCTCTCTGTCCATCGGCTCGGGTGGCGCCGTCGGACGCGAGGGCCCGATCATCCAGATCGGCGCCGCCTTCGGTTCGGTCGTGTCCCAGTGGCTGCGGCTGCCGGAATGGCAGCGGCTGGTACTGGTCGCCTGCGGCGCCGGCGGCGGCATCGCCGCCACCTTCAATACACCCGTCGGCGGCATTCTCTTTGCCGTCGAGATCATGCTGGTGGAGATCAGCGCCCGTACCCTGATCCCGCTGATGGTGGCTACCGGCGCAGCCAGCTTCATCGGCCGCCTGTTCTTCGGCAATACGCCCTCGTTCATCATCCCTGAACTGAGCCTGGAGATGCCGGCGACCATGCCGCTGTCCGCCTTCATGATCTATGCCCTGTCGGGCCTGCTGATCGGCCTCCTGGCCACGGTATACACCCACGCCATCTACTGGTTCGAGGACCTCTTCGACCGTCTTCCCGGCAACTATTACAGCCGTCATGCGATCGGCATGGCCCTCGTAGGCATTCTCATGTACCTGACGATGCACTATACCGGGCATTACTACATACAGGGCGTAGGCTATGCCACCATACAGGACATCCTCAACGGCCAGCTCAACGCGACCTGGTTGTTGCTGCTGCTCGTCGGGCTGAAACTGCTGGCGGTATCGCTGACGCTTGGTTCGGGTGCCTCGGGTGGTATTTTCTCCCCGGCCCTGTTCATGGGAGCCGCCAGCGGGGCCGCCCTGATCACCGCGCTCAACGCCCAGTTCAGCGGCCTGCCGCTCGACCCGCTCAGCGGTGCCGTCATCGGCATGTCCTGCATGATCGGTGCGGCGACCGGGGCTGCCGTCACCGCCGTCGTCATGCTGTTCGAAATGACCCGCGACTACAACGCCATCGTGCCGACCATCATCGCCGTGTCCCTGGCCTACTCGGTACGGCACCTGCTGAGTGCCGAGAACATCTACACACTCAAGCTGAGCCGGCGCGGACACAGCGTACCGTCCTCGATCCAGAGCCACCTGTATCTGACCGACGACGCCCTCGCCCTGGTGCACGCACCCTTTACCCGTGCCCGTGCCGCCTCGACCCTGGGTTCACTGGCAGAACGACTGGACGCACACCAGCGAATCCCGCACGTGGTACTGGTCGAGGACAA
This sequence comes from Gammaproteobacteria bacterium, assembly GCA_011321775.1. Lineage (GTDB taxonomy): Bacteria > Pseudomonadota > Gammaproteobacteria > DSM-19610 > DSM-19610 > Thiogranum. The sequence continues at coordinate 13,463 of DROT01000148.1, forward strand.
CGGACATATCACTGGCGTGATCCCCTCCTGCGTGCTGGGACTGGCGCTGCAGGAACGCAGCCCGGACACGCCGCTGGCCGAACTCGCCGACGAGCGTCACTCCGTGGTGGACGAAAAGACCCAGCTGCTCGACCTGCTGGCACGCTTGCGCCAGGACCGCAGCCGCATTGCGCTGATCACCCGTGACGGCGCGACAGAAAACCCGGAAGCAATCTCCGGGGTTCTCTCCTGGGCCGACATCGCCGACGAGGCCAACCTGCCGAAGAACATCCATCCGCTGGCCCGGCGTTGAGGCTGTTCGCGCCGATGCTCGAGCGAGTGGTACGCCGGTAACCGGTGGTAACCGGAGCCGGAAGCGTGCCAAGCCACGGTACAGGCAGACAGCAAGGCTGGGCACGAAATGATGACAGCGGCGATGAAGGCGGTATACTGGGGATCATGTGTTTCGCGCTTCCCGCCAGCAGCCGCAAGAACGGCAAACCATCGCGCCTGCCCCAGCCTTTCCGCATCCTGGTTGGCGGTCTGCTGCTCGTGAGCATCCTGTTCGTATCCTTGCTGGTCGACCGCCTGCTCGCCGGTCGCTGACGACAGGCCCTCTGTCGCCCTTCGGCTCGTTCCCAAAAGCCCTGGAGATCGACGACCTTTCGGAACTCCCGCCAGCATCGACCGCTGCCATTACGGGCCAAGGGGTTCCCGGCCCGTGGGCGGCATCGTGCCTGTCGAAGCCGGCACCGAAGGCTATGTTCCCTAAGGAGGCACTCCGGGAGCATCTCGACGAGTTTGTTCCTTGCATGAGGAGGTTGCCGGGGACCGTCGGTGGGTTCCCCGAACCCGCTGGTCAGACCTTCCTGAACACCGCACCATAGTGATACGGGCCGACCTCCACGACCTTCTCCAGCCTGAACCCGGCAACTTCCACCGCCTGCCGCACTTCGTCGGGCTCCATGCGCAGCTCGGTATCCGGACCTCGAGGCTGACCCAGGACGGTGGTCTGTTCGCGCGGCCGGCGGTGCCAGTTGATGACCGCAAAGCGCCCTCCGGGTTTGAGTGCCCGGTGCACCGCCCTGGCCAGGCCGGTCTTGTCCGGTACGCCATGGAAGGTATTGGCGATAAACACGAAATCCACCGGCTCGGTGATCTGCTCCGCCAACTCGCGCGCATCACCCAGAATGGCATGGAAATTCGGATTGTCCCGGCAGCCCTGTTCCGCCTGTTCCAACAGACTGGCGTCCAGGTCCAGTGCCCAGGTCTCCCCGGGATGGACCAGCTGGCACAGGGGCCTGGTGAAATGCCCGTCACCGCAGCACAGGTCCACGACATTCATGTCCGGCTCTATACCGACGCTGCGCAGCACCTTTTCCGGATCGGGCCACAGGGCCTGCCACCAGTCCTTGTCCGGCATGAGGGTGGCATGAAAGCGTGCATCCCTGGTCATGGCATTCCCGGTACGGTGAAATCAGTTATAGACAGCCGGCTTATTCACGACCACCCATATGGGCAAAGTATACCGCCAGCGCCTCTATTTCGGTGTCACTCAGTTTCTTCAGAAATCCCTGCACGATGCCGCCGGGATCGTTGGCCCTGGAGCCATCCTTGAAATTCTGCATCGTGTAGATCAGGTAATCCGCGCTCTGACCGGCGAGGGACGGAATTTCACCGCCCACGGTCTTTCCATCCACCCCGTGACACAGCATGCACGGCGGAATATCGCGCTGTTTGTCGCCCTTGGTAACCATCTCCGGCACCTTTGTCTGCTTCTTCAGTTCGGGGTCGGTCTCCGGCAGTACCTGCCAGGCGAACCAGGCGGCGATGTCGGCCATTTGCTGCTCACTCAGCCTGCGTACCCGTTTGTACATGTTCTTGTCTTCGCGGATCTTGAGCTTGTAATCGTGCATCTGCTTGAGCAGATAGGCCGGATTCTGCGCCGCCAGATGGGGTGTATCGGGGTCGTCACTGACGCCGTTGTTGCCGTGACAGCGATAACATTTCTTCGCCGCGAGCGCCTGTCCCGCCATGGCGTCGCCGGCCGGTGGATTGTCTTCCGCAAGCAGGACCGGAGTGTTCAAGGTGATCGCCGCAAACAGCAGCAACCGGCTCAGGCCAGAGGTTTTTGCCAGACTTCGCATGGTTCCCGTCCTCCCGTTGATTTCGTCGCTCGCTGGTTATTATTAACCCGGCAACCTACTATGTCGGACTCAGCTGTTGTGTGCTCGTCTGCAGCAAGGCATCGAAACGCCGCTGTAGCACTCCTACAGCCAGTTTCGATAACGCCGTCTGCAGACGAGCACACAACAGCCTGTCCTTTTCCTTTCAATCCGTCAGGGGCTTCAAGAATGGCCCGTCTCCGCGTTGCGGCTCTTGCCAAGGGAATCACCCTTGCCCGCGAGCCGCGCCTTGATACGGGCCATTCTTGAAGCCCTGAGTCCGACATAGTAGGTTGCCGGGTTAATGTTCTGCGGATTCAAGTTGCTGACGCAAGGTGGCGTTGCCAGCGAAAAAACACCTGCCTCGCGGCACCAGGGCGTTTTCGGGCTACCTCAAGCATAATGATAGCAATCGGGGGGAGGATTTCGCGAAGCCTGCGACGGGCTGGCGAAACCGGATTGACGAACCGGCCTCCAGGGACCGACACCGGCCATCCTATGGCCTGTCATTCTATATTGCGAATGGCGTCCCCAAGGGGAGACGTTGCTATCCCTGTCCTCCGCGCTGTTCGCCATTTCCACTTTACTATCAGTAATATAATGAAGCATCGGCAGTTTATACCATGACAACGTCGCGATCAGGATTCCTCACAAATATTGGATACTGATAAAGTACCCGCATGGCCGAAGGGAAGCGATCCGTGATATACCGCGCTCATGCAATCAAGCGCATGTTTGAGCGCCGGATTAGCGAGGAAACTGTTCGTGCGGTGTTATCAACTGGCGAGGTAATCGAAAGTTACCCTGATGATGTCCCCTATCCCAGCAAACTGGTGCTTGGGTGGTCAGACAAGCGGCCGATACATATCGTACTCGCTGAAACCGACGAAACAGATATTATCATTACAGTTTATGAACCCGACCCCGAGCGGTGGGACCGCGAGTTCAGGCACAGGAGATTGCAATGATGCAATGCGTTATTTGTAAACATGGTGAACTTGATGCCGGAACAACCACCGTCACCCTGGAGAGGGATGACGTAACACTGGTATTCAAGGACGTACCCGCGCGCGTTTGTGAGAACTGTGGAGAATCCTACGTCGATGAAGCAGTGACCAGGCAGTTGCTAAAAGAAGCTGAAAGTGCTGTGAACGCAGGCGTGGAAGTCGACATCAGGCATTTCCGGGCAGCCTGAAACACCGGGCAACGGAGCTCCACAACGTGTATGACGAGCTAGTGAAGCAGGACTGACAAATCGGTCTTGAAAGACCGACGCCAACCCTGCTCATATCTCATTGATTTACGCGATGAATGGCGTCCCCAAGGGGAGTCGAACCCCTGTCGCCGCCGTGAAAGGGCGGTGTCCTAGGCCTCTAGACGATGGGGACGGGACGGGTTGTCGGCCGGTGCGCGCTGTGCGCCCCGACCTTCCAGAACAGGCGGCCGGCCTGTGAATCTGGTGGAGCTAGGCGGGATCGAACCGCCGACCTCTTGCATGCCATGCAAGCGCTCTCCCAGCTGAGCTATAGCCCCGCAAATCAAGCCGCAAACTTTACGGTACCCGGCGATGGCTGTCAACCGGCATTCGGGTCTCCTCAGCTTGCCTCCTTCTGCTGCTGCTCGATGCGCGCCCAGGAGTCGCGCAGGGTCACGGTACGGTTGAACACCGGCCGGTCGTGGCTGTGGTCGGGATCGACGCAGAAATAGCCCTGACGCTCGAACTGGAAGTGCTCCCCCGGCTGTGCATTCGCCAGGCTGGACTCGAGGCGGCAGTGCGTCAGGGTGAGCAGGGAGTCCGGGTTCAGGTGCGCGCGGTAGTCCGCTCCGTCCCGCGCCGCGGCAGGGCTGGGGTGGTTGAACAGGCGGTCGTAGAGACGCAGCTCGGCCTCCACCGCATGGGCGGCGGACACCCAGTGGATCACGCCCTTGACCTTGCGCCCTTCCGGGTTCTTCGACAGGGTGTCGGGGTCGTAGCTGCAGCGCAGTTCGACGATCTCGCCGCGGCTGTCCTTGATCACCCGCTCGCAGCGGATGACGTAGGCGTTGCGCAGGCGGACCTCGCCGCCGCTGACCAGGCGCTTGAACTTGCGCGGCGCCTGTTCGCGGAAATCGTCCTGCTCGATGTACAACTCCCGCGTGAACGGCAGCCGGCGGGTTCCCATGGTCTCGTCCTGGGGATGGTTCGGCGCCTCCAGTTCCTCGACCTCCCCTTCCGGGTAGTTCTCGATCACCACCTTGAGGGGGTGCAGCACCGCCATCCGCCGCGGGGCGGTGCGATTGAGATCCTCGCGCACGCAGTTCTCGAGCACGCCCATCTCGACATTGTTCTCCGACTTGGTGACGCCGATACGCTCGCAGAAATCGCGGATCGAGGCCGGCGTGTAGCCGCGCCGGCGCAGGCCGGCGATGGTGGGCATGCGCGGGTCGTCCCAGTCCTCCACGTGACCCTCCTCGACCAGTTCCGTGAGCCTGCGCTTGCTGGTGACCGTATACTGCAGTTCGAGCCGCGAGAACTCGATCTGGCGCGGGTGGCACTCCATCTCCAGAGTGTCGAGGAACCAGTCGTACAGGGGCCGGTGATCCTCGAACTCGAGGGTACACAGCGAGTGGGTGATCCCCTCGATGGAATCCGAGATACAGTGGGTGAAGTCGTACATGGGATAGATGCACCAGGCCTCGCCGGTCTGGTGGTGCACGGCGCCGCGGCGGATGCGGTAGATGGCCGGATCGCGCATGTTCATGTTGGGCGAGGCCATGTCGATGCGCGCGCGCAGGATGCGTGCACCGTCCTCGAACTCGCCGGCGCGCATGCGCGCGAACAGGTCCAGGTTCTCGTCCACGCTGCGGTCGCGGTAGGGGCTGTCCTTGCCGGGTCGGGTGAGGGTGCCGCGGTAGTCGCGGATCTGTTCCGGGCTGAGGTCGCACACGTAGGCCTTGCCGCGCCGGATCAGTTCGCAGGCCAGTTCGTAGAGCTGCTCGAAGTAGTCCGAGGCGTAGTACAGGCGATCGCCCCAGTCGTAACCCAGCCAGTGCACGTCACGCTGGATGGCCTCCACGAACTCGACGTTCTCCTTGTGCGGATTGGTATCGTCGAAACGCAGGTTGCAGGTACCGTTGTAGTCCTGCGCGATGCCGAAATTGAGGCAGATGGACTTGGCGTGACCGATGTGCAGGTAGCCGTTGGGCTCCGGCGGGAAACGGGTCGCCACGCGTCCGCCGTTGCGCCCGGCGGCGAGGTCCTCGTCGATGATATTGCGGATGAAGTTCGTCCGCGTGCTGTTGTCGTCGGCGCTCATCCGCTCTGCTCCTGGCCCGCCCGTTCGCGGACATGGTCGATCGCCCGGTCGATGCGGCGCAGGCAGGCCTCGCGACCGACCAGGTAGAGGGTCATGTCGATGCTCGGCGAGGCCGCGCGGCCGGCCACCGCCACCCGCAGCGGCTGCGCCACCTTGCCGACTTTCAGCTCGAGCTCCGCGGCCACCTGCTGGATCGCCGGGTAGATGGTCTCCGGCGTCCACGATTCCAGGCCCGCCAGCGCCTCGCGCGCCTTCTGCAGGGGCTCCAGCGCCACCGGACGCAGGTGCTTCTTTGCCGAAACCGGGTCGTAGTCCTCGAAATCACGGTAGAAGAACTCGCTGATCTCGGCCATCTCGACCAGGGTACGGGCGCGCTCCTGCTGCACCTTGACCACCTCGTGCAGATCCGGCGGCGGTGCCGGGTCGATGCCACGCAGGCCGAGGTGATGGCTCAGGTGGCGCGCCACGTGCAGCGGGTCCATGGCGATGATGTACTGCTGGTTGAGCCACAGCAGCTTGTCGGGGTTGAACACCGAGGCCGCGCGGTTGACGTCGGCGACGTCGAACAGCTCGATCATCTCGTCCACCGAGAACAGCTCCTGGTCGCCGTGCGACCAGCCCAGCCGCACCAGGTAATTGAGCAGCGCTTCCGGCAGGTAGCCCTCCTCGCGGTACTGGATGACGCTGACCGCCCCGTGACGCTTGGACAGGCGCTTGCCGTCGGCGCCGAGGATCATGGGCACGTGGGCATAGACCGGCGGCTCGTAGCCCAGGGCGCGCAGGATGTTGAGCTGGCGCGGGGTGTTGTTGATGTGGTCGTCGCCGCGGATCACGTGGTTGATGCGCATGTCGGCGTCGTCGACCACCACGGTCAGGTTGTAGGTGGGCGTGCCGTCGCTGCGCGCCAGGATGAGATCGTCGAGTTCGTCGTTGGCGAACACCAGACGGCCGCGGATGAGATCGTCCACGACGACCTCGCCCTCGCGCGGGTTGCGGAAGCGCACCACATAGGGCGCGTCCGGGGACGGCGGCGTGGCCCCGTCACGGCAGCGGCCGTCGTAGCGCGGCTTGATCCTGTTCGCCATCTGCTGTTCGCGCAGTTTTTCCAGTCGCTCCTTGGAGCAGTAGCACTTGTAGGCGTGGCCGGAGTCCAGCAACTGCTGGATGACCTCGGCGTAGCGCTCGAAGCGATGCGTCTGGTAGAAGGGCCCCTCGTCGTAGTCCAGGCCCAGCCAGGTCATGCCCTCGAGGATGGCATTGACCGACTCGGGGGTGGAACGCTCGAGGTCGGTGTCCTCGATACGCAGCACGAACTGGCCGCCGTGCTTGCGGGCGTGCAACCACGAGAACAGCGCCGTACGGGCGCCACCAATGTGCAGAAAACCGGTGGGACTGGGTGCGAAACGGGTACGAACGGTCATGACATCACTGCGGCGACTGGAATCAGGTCGCGCATTGTAGCCTGAACCGCCTGCCGTGCCTATGCGGCTCGCGGATCTCAGCGCTCGAGGCGTGTGCGCCGACCGGACAGCTCGCGCGAATAGTAGTCCCGCAGGTACCTCACCACGCTGACGCCGTTGCTGGTGACGTCGTAGATGCGCCAGCCGCGACCGGAATAATAGAAATGGAAGCGCAGCCGGATGGAGGGACCGCCGGGATAGTAGAAGTTGCCGCCCGCCACCCAAGTATAGAGGCTGGTGCGGTAGGGCACGATGGGCACCATGCGCGGAATGCGGCGGCCGTACAGGCCCATCTGGTGCGCCAGCCAGGTGAACAGGCGGTCGCGCACCCGGTTCTGGAAGTGGCTGCGCTGGAGGGCATCGAGGCGGGTATAGGCAGGGCCACCCACCAGGTAGGCGATGTAGGAAAAGTCGAAGAAGCGGGCCGCCTGGTCCTCCATCAGGCTGATGACGGAAGCCGGGTCGCGCGGATCCTCGACCCCCGACAGGTCCTGCATCCAGTAGAGACTGGACTCCATCAGGTCGATACCGTTGGGGAGATCGCGGCGCATGGGCACATAGCCCGGCTCCGCGAACCAGGCCCCTGCCGGGGCCGCTGCCGTGAACAGCACCAGCAGCAGAAACGTGCGCCTTATGATGTGGAACGGCCGCATCGCCGTGTCCTCAGACCGACTCCTCGCGCGGAATGACCTCCCCTGTCACCACCCGGGATTCTTCTTTTTTCTTCGGTTCTTCCTCGGCTCCCTCGACCACCCGCCGCTTCCCCGAGGGATCGGTGAAACGGTCGTTGAGCGCCTGCACCAGGCGATTGGCACTGTTGATGATCTCCTTCAGCGCCTTGCGGCTGCGACCGCTCCAGCCCGCCGGGTCGGGCGCAAAAATGCTGCGCCAGATGCGGGTGTTGCGCCTGAAAGCGCGGCCGAGACGCTCCGCTTCCTCTTCGTCGTATTCCTTGTGGATCTCGCCCAGCACCTTTTTCGCGCCCCAGCGCCGGGACAGGAAATGGAGGTACAGGGCCGCTCCCGCCAGCACCACCGATCCCAGCAGCACCACCAGCGGCTTGCCGGACATGGCGGCCGCAAAATCTTTCACCGGCCCGCTAACGCCGGGAGGCAGGAATGCCGCCCCGATCGCCAGCACGACAGCCAGCCCCAGCCACAGGGCATCCCAGCGCAGCACGTAGCGGCGCCAGCGCCCGATCAGTTTGCGAATCTCGGGAACATAGTAGTCCTCGATCTCCTGCGCCCGTTTCTCCAGCGAACCGACAATGCGGTAGGCCCGCTCGACCGTCACCTGTTCGATGCGGTCATGGATCTCGGCCAGGTCCTGGTCGCGCTTCCACTCGAAGCGCCGCCGCAGCGCCTCGTCGTCGATCGGCACGGCCGCCTCGGGGTCGTAGATGCAGTAGAAGCGCCCCGCCGTCAGCCCTTCGCGGGCCACGGCGCGCTGCCAGGCTCCCACCACCTCCTCCGGGTTGTCCTCGCGGGCGGTGGTGTCGATCTGGTTGAGCACGTAGAGGAACTTGCTGCTGTCGGTGCGATCCTTGGTGGCGCGTACCAGGTGCGCCAGGGTATCGCTCATGGCGCCGGGCTCCGGGTGGCGCGCGTCGAAGAACACCAGCACCAGATCAGACAGGTCGATGATGTGGTTGGTCAGCCGCAGGGTGGCCGAACGCTGCTCGTCGGCATCGAAACCCGGCGAGTCGATGAAGATGCGCCCCTTGAGGTTGTCGCTGTTGCAGGTCTTGAGCTGCAGATAGGCATCGATGCGCCGCCCCTGCCCCGCCTCCACCTTGTCCAGTTCCTCGCTGGTCTGGTAGAAGGGGAAACGCGGGTCGGCATCCAGCGCCAGTCCCGGCAGCGTGCGCGTCTCCTTCTCCCCGCTGTAGCAGATGACGGTGAACTTGTCGTCCACGGCCTGGTTGCCGGTGTCCTGCAGCGGGTAGGAGAGATACTGGTTGATGAAGGTCGACTTGCCCGCCGAGAAGGTGCCCAGCACCGAGATCAGCGGCCACCAGGGAATCTGGGTGGCATAGGACTCGCTGGTGTCCAGCAGTCCCAGCGAGTAGCCGATGCGCGACAGGTTGCGAAAGCCGTCGATGGCAGACACCAGCACCGGGTTCTCTTCCTGCAGGTGCAGTTCAAGACTCTTGAGTCGCTTGCGGATGTTCTTGTCAGGTCTGGGCATGTTGGCTACTCGTCCGGTTCCGCTTCACCAGGGCACGAAACTGTTCATGAATCGCATCGGCCCCGTGGTGCTCTCAAGATTGCGACCCATGACCCGCGTGTCGTACTGCATGTGGTACATCGTATAGGACATGGAATCGATGGACTGATTCATCTCCTTCATGCTCACCACGATCTCGCCCATGGCCTGGTTCTGCTCCTTGATATCGTGACTCATCTGTTTCATGAAACCGGTCATTTTTACCATGTTTCTGGAAACGGTATTCATGTTGTTGGTGGTGGAGGAGAAGTTCTGGTTGATATTCACCATGCTCACCGAAATCGCCTCCATCTGGCCGACGATATGTCCGATATCATCGGTCAGCTTGTAGATCAGGTAGAAGCCGTAGGCCGCGAGGATGATGAATGCCAGCATCGACGGGTATACCACCAGCTCCCAGCGCCGTGCACTGGCCTCAAAGCTGCGCGCGAACTGGCTCATGTACTGAGCCATGTCGGTTACCAGGAGTTGTTCGGCTTCCCTGGCCGCCTCCTCGATGACCTCTTCGGGCATCTCGTCGGCGTTATCACCGGGTTTCCCGTGTTTCCCCCCCGCTAACGGCGCCTCCCGATCGCGCTTGTCTGCCATTCAGGAATACTCCAGTTCAGTGCTTCTCGAGACATGCATCAAGCTCCTGCCTGTCCCAGACGCTTTTCAAGTTCGTTGGCCCTGGCGGGGTCCAGTCGCTGCATGACACCCAGCAGTTGTCGTGCGCGTGCGGTATCGCCCGCCGCGATCAGCAACTCGATGGCATGGGCATAGGCATCTGCCGCCTGTGCCCGCTGCCTGAGGCTGAAATACAGGTTTCCCAGCTCCCCCCAGGCCTCGGCCCGGTTCGGAAACTCCTGCGTCAGCGCCTGATAGGCCTTCAGTGCCCCTTCCGTATCACGCTGCCAGTACAGGGCGCGCGCCCGGCCGATGGCGCTGGCAAAATCACCCTTCGGTGCCTTCGACGGCGCCGCGCTCTCCGCCTCGGCGGTCGCCGGAGGTTCAGTGGCCGCCTCTACCTGCTCACCGGGCTGGCCGGCCGCCTGCGCCCCCGGCTGTTCCGGCGCTGCCTTCATGGGCCGGAAGGACAGCGACTGGTTGCCGGCCGCGGGTTCCGATGGCGGCGGCTCGCTGGGGGGGACACTGCGATCCTCGCCCATGGGCCTGAACTGCGGGGCAGAGGCCGCCGGAGTACCGGTGCCACGGCTTTCAGCCGCTGCGGCTCCCGATTCCGGGACCGGGGCTGCTTCCGGTGCTGCCGGTTCCGCCGAAGGAACGGCTGCTGATGCCGGCGCTTCGGCGGCCGGCTTCGGCTCCTGTGCCAGCTTTGGCTCCTGAGCCAGCTTCGGCTCCTGTGCCGGTGCCGGCGCCTGTTCCGGTGTCGGCGGCAAGTCGGCGGCCGGCGGGAGCGGCTCCGCAGCCGGCGGCAGTTCGGTGGCCGACGATGGCGCTGCGGCCGCTGGTGCCGGCAAGGCCTCGCTGGCTGGTGGCGTTGCCGCGGCCGGCGGCGGCAGCTCCTCCGCGGGTGGCGGCAGGTCTGTTGCCACGGGCGGCAGTGCATCGGCAGCGGCTGTCTGTTTGACTGCGGCTGCCTTCTCCTCCGGCGCCGCGGATGCCGCCAGCTGGCTCGCACCGTCATTGCTGGCGAGGTGGCTGTCTGCTGCCGCCGCCGGACGATCGTCGCTACCCACCTGCGAGGCCCCGGCCTGCGTTCCCACCGGACTCCCGGCCTGCTGCGTGTCGCTGGAGAACCATTGCGGGAACAGCTCTGCGCGATACAGGTAGAGGAAAAACGCCGCCACCAGCACCGCGATCAACAGGCCGTGGCTCAATATCTTCTGTACGAGTCTCATTGACAGTTCTCCGCCGCCTTCATGTTCGATTACCGGCGCGCCGGATAGGGCGCCGTCCGCTGTTGCCGCGGCGCACCCTGCCCCGTTGCCCCGCCGCTCTGATTCTGCATCTGTTCACGCGCCGTGGTCAGGCGGTAACCGGCCGGCACCTGAAACAGGCTTTCCGGCTGCGGACCCACCTGGATGTTGCGCAGCTCCCGAACATATCCCCCCGGCAGTTCCTCGCGGATGGCGATCTGCAGCTGCGGGTCGTACCATTGCGTCGACTTCAGGGTCTTGCCGTCCGGGCGCTTGGTGATCGACAGCCAGCGCTCCACCCGCCGGCCGTTGAGGGTCTCCTGCCCCAGCGGCTGCAGGTCGGTCACCGTACCGTCGGGCCACTCCTGACGGATCGGCGTATGCCGTTCCGCGTCGATCCATTGCAGGCTGCGCAGCTCCTTGCCGTCGTGGCTCATGGTCATCTCCCACTTGAGCACCGGCCTGCCGTACAGCGTCTCACGACCGAGCTGCCTGCACTTCGCCCCTGGCGCCCGCGCACAGGGATTGGAGTCCGAAGGCGGCAGCATGGGATTGGTGTTCTGTCCAACCGGCACCTTGCGCTCCATGTAAAGTTTCTGCTGCGGCATCAGCAGCAGCGCCCGCTGGTGTTTCATGTCATAGATTTCCACCCGCGGCACCTTGTCTCTGGTGTATTCCAGGCGAACCTGGTTGTCGCCCACGTAGATGCGGGCGTGGTGCTCTTCCTTACCCGGTGCGGCCTGCACCGTCTCTGCCGAAAACTGCACATTGGGCGCGGCCGTCGCCGAAGCGGCAAAGCCGGATACGATCAGCCATCCGCCGACAAGGATCCTTGCTGCTCTGTTCACGAGCCTGACTCCTCGAACACCTGTTGAAAAAGTCCGGAGCTACGGACCTGCGCATGACGCAGGTCCGTATCCGGAACCGACTCACTTGGCCGGTGCTTGCTGCTGGGCAGCCGGTGCCTGCGGAGCCGCATAGGGAGCGCCGTAGGGGACACCGTAGGGAGCGCCATAGGGAGCGCCGTAGTAGCCGGGATAGCCATAGGGGCCATAGCCGTAGGGACCATAGTAATCCCAGTAACGACCATAGTAGTCACCATAGCCACGACCATAACCACGACCCCAGCCGTGTCCACGGGTGCGGCCGCTGAAGTTCATGTTGAAGTCGCCGTCACCCAGGACGTCACCCAGGGTATCACCCCAGCCGTCACCCCAGCCACGGTCACCCCAGCCACGATCGCCCCAGGGACCACCCCACCAGGCCTGTGCCGAGCTCATGGTGAGCACGGTCGCGCCGGTCAGTACTGCTGCGAGAACAGTTTTCTTGAACTTGATCATTTCGGTACCCTCCGAAGTTCACTATTGATGTAATGGAGCGGAAACTCCGCGCCACCTGGTTGTCCCCCTGTTACTGCCTTGGCAACGAAAGAACGAGGGGAACAACGTTCTTCGTCAGCATTCCAACTTCGCCAGCAAGCTGGCATATAGTCATACTCACTTCCCTGTGCCCGCTGCGGACTACCAGATACCTGGCCATCCAACACCGGGATACAGATAGGATCCTGGCCAGCCGGTCCCGATCCCGCCCGGCACCCCGTAGGGCATTCCACCGCCGTAGTAGCCGGGATACGCTCCCCCATAGGGGTAGGCACCCGACGGCTGGCTGAAACTGCCGCCCGCCATGCGGTCATAGGGGGCCGTCGGTCTGACGGACAGCGGCTGGCTGGCGCTATCGCCCGGCTGCAGCCGCTGCTCCCCTTTCTCCTCCCAGGGCCGGAAACGGTTTCCCGCCGGCGCTGCCGGGAGATAGTTCTGCACCGGCGCCTGCGGTTGCCCCCAGGGACGTGGCTGAACCCGTGAACGGCTACCATAGGCCGGAACCGGTTGCTGCACTGCCCAGGGATTGCTGCTGTCGGGCGCCTGGGCGGGCTGCTGGGGCGGCAGACTGTACTGGCCATACCCGGGTGGCTGGCTGTACTGCCCGTACTGGGGCTGTTGCCCGTACTGGGGCTGTTGCCTGTATTGCGGCTGCTGCTGACCGTACTGCCGGGGCTGACCATACTGCTGCGACTGCTGCGACTGCTGCGGCGCCTGAGAGGCGGGAATACGCACGACGATCGCCTGTTGGGGCGCCTCGCGTTCCGAACCCTCTTCAACTGCCTCACGTTCGCC
>DROT01000149.1 GCA_011321775.1 Gammaproteobacteria bacterium
CCTTGAAATGGGCCGGATTTTCCGGGCCGGCCTAAACTCGCTGCGCTCAGACAACGGCCGGCTTTTTCCGGAAAATCCGGCCCATTTCAAGGCGCGGTCGATTCGGTCAGAGGCACACCCCACCCTCACCGGGCTGGATGGTTGCGTCTGGCCTCTGTATTGCACGAAGGCAGCACGGCAATCTGACCTTACGCTGCAATACGAGGCGCAAATGGAATGTATTACCCGGACTGCCGAGTTGCAGTTTGTACCTGTTGGGGCTCAGGCCCGAATCCTTCGTGCCATATACGGCTAGAACAGCATCTTGAAGATATCGGGGTAGATGACTTCGCCCCCGCCCGCCAGGGCACCTTCCTTGAGTTCCATGGCAGTCAGCGCATCCTCGGGGATATTGAGGTTACTGGTCAGGCCCCACTCACTCGCCGGCCGGAAACCGAAGCGCTGGTAATAGCCAGGATAACCGGCCACGACGATGGCGTTGTAGCACAGCGGTCGGGCGCGGGCGATGGCGGCGTTGATCAGCTCGGAACCGATACCGCGGTGCGACTGGGAGGGCACCACGGACATCGGCCCCAGTGCCAGGATGTCGCTCTCGCCGCTGGCCGATTTCAGCTTCACCCGCGACAGCACCACATGCCCGACGATACGGCCATTGAGTTCCGCCACCAGTGAGAGATCGGGGACGAAGCCGTCCGACTTGCGCAGCTCGCTGACCAGCTGGGCTTCTGCCTCGCCCTGGAAAGCGCTCAGATTGACGACGTCTATGGCTCGGAAGTCTTCCGCGGTCTCGGATCGTACCTTGATCGGCTGCATGCCTGGCCCCCTGCTTTCGAAAAGCCCTCGTCGGCGTCCGGCGGGCAGGAAAGCCCGTCCCTGGAGACACCGACCCGTTGCCGGCCATCCTAGCAGGAAAGTCCTTGAGGTAAAACCAGTTACCGCGCTTGCCTGCAACCGGGAACGCGGCGGCCGGCGCTGCTTCGGAAGTAAAGGATTCCCCCGCTGCTGCCGACACAGTGGCCGTGCACAGCAGGTCGCCGCGCCCGGCCTGAGTCAGCAACCAGGAGAAAGCCCCTACATGGAACCGGACCACAGCCTGCGACTGCTCGTCGTCGAGGAATCCCGCAACGACGCAGAGGCTCTTGCCAACATCCTGAGAAATGCCGGACAGGCCTCACGCCTGTCCTATGCCGAGGACCTGGAAGATCTCACGGAAGCGCTGGATCGGCAAACACCCGACATGATCCTGTGCGCCACCGGCCTGGAACCGATTTCCCTCACGGACGTGGTGACGCTGCTCCAGCAGCGCGAACTGCGCATTCCCGTCATCGCCATCGGCGAGTCCGGCAACGAGAGTGACATCATCGAGGCCATGCGCCAGGGTGCCACCGATCTGTGTTCCTACGACCAGCCCGAGCACCTGCAGCTGGTAGTAAAACGCGAGCTGGCACAGGCGCAGTACAGTCGCGCCGCCCAGACCTACGAGGCCCGCTTCCACGAAAGTGAAAAACGCGCCCGCATGCTGATGGAAAGTTCGCGTGACGCCATCGCCTATGTACACGAGGGCATGCACATCTTTGCCAACGGCCCCTACCTGGAAATGTTCGGCTTCGACGAACTCGAGGAGATCGAGGGCACACCGATCCTGGACATGGTCGCCCCCGAGGAACACGACGCCTTCAAGGAATTCCTGCGCAACTACAGCAAGAATGAAACCCGGCAGGGAAAACTGGAGACCCGAGGCATGCTGCCGGATGGCAAGACCTTCGACGCCGAAATGGAACTCACCGCCGCGACCATAGACGGCGAGCCCTGTACCCAGATCATCATTCGCAACCAGACCGGTTCCAGCAAGGAGCTGGAGCAGAAGCTCCACTTCCTGAGCAAGCAGGACGTCCTCACCGGTCTGTACAACCGCCAGTATTTCATGGAGGAACTGGAACTGGCGGTGACGGACGCCATCAGCGGCTCCGGCACTTCGGCGATCATCTACCTGCTCATGGACAACTTCAAGGACATCAAGGACAACCTGGGAATCGGCCACGCCGACACGGTGATCAGCGACATTGCCGACCTGCTGCGCGAACACTGCGACGACGACGATCTCCTGGCACGTTTCGGCGACCACTCCTTCTCCATCCTACGCAAGAACTGCGATGCCGACTCCATCCAGGCCCTGGGCGAGACGCTGAGGCAGGCGGTCGAGGAACACATCGCCGACGTCGACGACCATTCCATCACCACCACCTGCAGCATCGGCATGAGCATCATTACCGAGAGCACCCCCTCGGCCCAGGAAGTCATATCGCGCGCCGATCTCGCCTGCGAAGTGGCCCGTTCCTCGGGAGGCAACCGGGTCCACCTGCACAACCCGGTGGTCGACGAGAAGATCGGCAAGGAACGCGACCAGCAGATGCATGACCTCATCGGCGAAGCGCTGGAACAGAACCAGTTCCAGCTGCTCTACCAGCCGATCGTCAGCCTGGGCGGCGACGCCGGCGAGAAATACGAAGTGCTGCTGCGCATGCTCAACGGCGACAATGAATATATCCTGCCGACCCAGTTCCTTCCCATCGCCGAACAGACCGGCCAGATCGCGGCGATCGATCGCTGGGTCATTCGCAACGCCATCGGGGCACTGGCAGAACACCGCAACCAGGGGGCGGAAACCCAGTTCTTCATCAAGATCTCTGCCGCCACCCTGCTGGACGAGGGGCTGGTGGAGTACATCGACAACTGCATGAAGGAAAGCGGCCTGCCCGGCGAGGCACTGATCTTCGAAATCGCGGAAAAGCACGCGGCCCAGCACCTCAAGCACGCCAAGAGCCTGGTCCGCAGGCTGCAGGAACTGGACTGCCGGACGGCGCTGGAACATTTCGGTGCCAGCCCCAATTCCTTCCAGCTGCTCAAGCACCTGCCGGTGAACTTCCTCAAGATCGATGGCTCGTTCATCCACAACCTCGCCAGCGACAGCGACAACCAGGCCATGGTCAAGTCGATCCTCGATACCGCCAGCTC
>DROT01000150.1 GCA_011321775.1 Gammaproteobacteria bacterium
CCTTGAAATGGGCCGGATTTTCCGGAAAAAGCCGGCCGTTGTCTGAGCGCAGCGAGTCCAGTGCTCTATCCCCCGGACAATTGCGGGTTCAGTTCGCTTGTCGACGTCCACGGCAAGGCGCGTTTCGCAGGCAATGGCTATTCCCTTGCCAAGAGACGCAACGCCGTCCGTGGACGTCGACAAGCGAACCCGAAGGGCGCCCCTGTGGTGTTCCGCCGCTGCGTTGCTGTGCTCGGTAAGGGCTTGGCCATTCCCTTCGCACAGCGCCTTGCTGCGGAACACCACAGGGACGCTGAACCCGCAATTGTCCGGGGGATAGAGCACTTGGCCGGCCCGGAAAATCCGGCCCATTTCAAGGAAACAAGCGGTCGTCTGAGGGAAGAGGCATCCCCCCGCACTCACCGGGCTGAATAGTTACATCCCGTGCTGAATACAGTACCTCCAGATGACGGTACGGAAGCCCCGGGATCGCGCCTTCCTCGACCGACTGTCGCGCTTGCACGAGCTACTGCAATCGCTTGTACTTGATCCGGTGCGGCTGGGCCGCTTCCTCGCCGAGGCGGCGCTTGCGGTCTTCCTCGTAGTCGGCATAGTTGCCCTCGAACCATTCCACGTGGCTGTCGCCCTCGAAGGCGAGAATGTGGGTGGCGATGCGGTCGAGGAACCAGCGGTCGTGGGAGATGACCACGGCGCAGCCGGGGAAGTCCAGCAGTGCTTCTTCCAGTGCGCGCAGGGTCTCCACGTCCAGGTCATTGGTGGGCTCGTCGAGCAGCAGCAGGTTGCCGCCACTGCGCAGCAGCTTGGCGAGGTGCACGCGGTTGCGTTCACCGCCGGAGAGATCGCCGACGCGTTTTTGCTGGTCGGTGCCGTTGAAGTTGAAGCGCGACACGTAGGCCCTGGAATTGATCTGGTAGCTGCCGACCGTAATGATGTCCTGTCCGTCGGAGATTTCCTCCCACACCGTCTTGTCGTCGTCGAGGGCGTCGCGGCTCTGGTCGACGTAGGCGATCTCCACCGTCTCGCCGATACGCAGCTCGCCGTCGTCGACGCTCTCCTGGCCAGTGAGCATGCGGAACAGGGTGGTCTTGCCGGCGCCGTTGGGGCCGATGATGCCGACGATACCGCCCTGCGGCAGATTGAAGCTCAGGTCATCGATCAGCAGGCGGTCACCGAAGCCCTTGCGCAGGTGGCTGGCCTCGATCACCAGCTCGCCGAGGCGCGGGCCCGGCGGGATGTACAGTTCCTTGGTCTCGTTGCGTTTCTGGCGTTCCTGCGAGGCCAGTTCCTCGAAGCGCGCCAGGCGTGCCTTGCTCTTGGCGTGGCGACCCTTGGGGTTGCTGCGTACCCACTCGAGTTCGGCCTTCATGGCCTTCTGGCGGGCGCTCTCGGTTTTCTCTTCCTGTTCCAGGCGTTTCTCCTTCTGCTCCAGCCAGGACGAGTAGTTGCCTTCCCAGGGGATGCCGTGGCCGCGGTCCAGTTCCAGGATCCAGCCGGCGACGTTGTCGAGGAAGTAGCGGTCATGGGTGACGGCCACCACGGTGCCGGGATATTCGTGCAGGAAGCGCTCCAGCCAGGCAACGCTCTCGGCGTCCAGGTGGTTGGTGGGTTCGTCCAGCAGCAGCATGTCGGGCTTCGACAGCAGCAGCTTGCACAGGGCCACGCGGCGTTTCTCGCCGCCGGACAGCTTCGTGACCTCGGCATCCCAGGGTGGCAGACGCAGGGCGTCGGCGGCGATCTCCAGGGTGCGTTCCAGGTTGTGGCCGTCGCTGGCCTGCAGGATGTTCTCCAGGCGCGCCTGTTCGGCGGCCAGGGCGTCGAAGTCGGCGTCCGGTTCGGCGTAGGCGGCATAGACCTCGTCGAGCCGTTTCTGCGCCTCGGTGATCTCGGCCAGGGCTTCCTCTACGTTGCCGCGTACATCTTTGCTCTCGTCCAGCTGCGGTTCCTGCGGCAGGTAGCCGACCTTGATGCCTTTCTGCGGCCGCGCCTCGCCGTGAATGTCGGTGTCGATGCCGGCCATGATGCGCAGCAGCGTCGACTTGCCGGAGCCATTGAGTCCGAGAACGCCGATCTTGGCGCCCGGGAAGAAGGAAAGGGAGATATCGCGCAGGATCTCGCGCTTGGGCGGCACTACCTTGCCGACCTGGTTCATGGTGTAGACGTACTGGGCCATGTTCTCTCGTTGCGTGTTGCCGGGGGAATCGCTCATTATACATCTGCGGGCACTTTTCTGGGGCCCCGCGCACGACCCCGTTGGCCGAAGTTCGTTCCCTCATGCTCCGGAGCCCGTTCCGGGCTCAATGATTCTTCCCGCGCGCCGATTCTACTTCGAGAGAATCGGCCAGAGGCGGCCTCTCGGCCCCGGAACACGACCAGGACGGGACGGATATGAAGAGCAAAACGGGGAAGGTGAACAACAGACCATTGCTGCGAGGCCTGGAAAGAAGGGCCACCGGCTGTCGGCGCAAACAGGCACGGCGCAAGTCCGACGAAGCGGTTTCGTCGCCGACGCCGGAGTCGCTGGCCGAGGACCTGCACGTCCTGTCCGACGTGTTGCGCGAGGCACCCTACAATGTCGTTATTGCTGACCAGGAACAGCGGCTGGTGTTCGTCAATCGCTGTGCCAGTGAGACGCTGCGCCGGCTGGAGGAGGAGCTCGAATGCCGGCGCCCCGATTCCCGGGGGCAGGAACTGGTGACCGGCAGCGTGCTGCGCTACCACAACGACACCAATGGAATCCAGCGTGCCCTGCGCGAACTCGGTCGCGGCGAACGCCACAGTGGCCGCGTCAGCCCGGGCGCCTTCTGTTTCCACTACGAGATCCGCGCCCTGTTCGATCTGCGCGACCGGCGCATCGGCTACGTGCTGCACTGGCACGACCTCAGCAGCCTGGCACGGGTCGAACGCCAGGTGAACAACCTCATCCGGCTGCGCTTCCCGCGCTAGCACCGGGAGCGCCGGGCTCCAGCCCGGCATGGCGGAAGCATCCGCTGCTACCGCGCGCGGGAACTGCTCTTGCCGGGCTGGAGCCCGGCGCTCCCGGGAAGGGCCACTCCGGGCTATGCTTGATGCACGTCATTCGTTAACCTCGGGCCCGGAGATCAGGGGCCGGGTGGCTGCCCATGTCAGTGAAAAGCGTTGCGGTTTTCGTCGGTGAGGCGCTCGCGGCCTACGGTTTCGGCGAGGGGCATCCCTTCGGTCCGGATCGGCTGGATGCCTTCTGGCGACGCATGCTGGAGCGCGGGCTCGATCGCCGGGTGCGGATCTGCGAGCCGCGCATGGCCAGCGACGAAGAGATCCTGCGCTTCCATACGGCCGCCTATGTGCAGCGGGTGAAGGCCCTGTCGCGGAGCGGTGAGGGCTACCTCGACGGCGGGGATACCCCGGCCTTCCCCGGCATGTATGAGGCGGCTGCCATCGTGGTGGGAACGGTGCTCGCGGCCTTGCAGGCGCTGATCGAGGGGAACAGTCGCCAGGCCTTCGTGCCGATCGCCGGGCTGCACCATGCGCGCCGCGACGCGGCGGCCGGTTTCTGCGTGTTCAACGATTGCGGAGTCGCCATCGAGACCCTGCGCAGCGTGCATGGTATCCGCCGCGTCGCTTACGTGGACATCGATGCCCACCACGGCGACGGCGTGTTCTATGCTTTCGAGGACGACCCGGATTTGATCTTCGTCGACCTGCACGAGGACGGGCGCTATCTCTACCCGGGCACCGGTGCCGTGGAGGAGAGCGGCCGCGGGGCCGCGGCCGGCACCAAGCTCAATATCCCCATGCCGCCGGAGGCGGGCGATGCGGAGTTTCTGCGCGCCTGGGAGGCGGCCGAGCGCTTCGTCGAGCGGGCGGAACCGGAGTTCATCCTGCTGCAGTGCGGCGCCGACAGTCTCGCCGGTGATCCCATCACCCACCTGCGCTATTCCGAGGCCGCCCACCGGCACGCGGCGGCACGCCTCAAGGTGATTGCCGAACGCTGCTGCGCGGGACGTCTGCTGGCGCTCGGCGGGGGCGGCTACAACCGCGCCAACCTCGGGCGCGCCTGGAGCGCGGTGGTTGAGGCGCTGTTGTCCTGACCACGCTATTCCCGGCAGCCCGAATCCAGTATGATTACTGGTTTTTCAGCTCCCCGGGAAAAGCGAATGTTCAGCAAAGACATGACCATCGCCGGGTTCGACGACGAACTCGCCGCCGCCATCGCTGGCGAAGTACAGCGCCAGGAACAGCACATCGAACTGATTGCTTCCGAGAACTATGCCAGCCCGCGCGTGCTCGAGGCGCAAGGCTCTGTTCTGACAAACAAATATGCCGAAGGCTACCCGGGGAAACGATACTACGGGGGCTGTGAATTCGTCGACCAGGCCGAGCAGCTGGCCATCGATCGGGCGAAGGAGCTGTTCGGTGCCGCCTATGCCAACGTGCAGCCGCATTCCGGATCGCAGGCCAACGCGGCCGTGTACCTGGCGCTTTGCCAGCCGGGCGACACCATTCTCGGCATGAGCCTGGCCGACGGCGGGCACCTCACCCACGGCTCGAAGGTGAATTTCTCGGGCAAGATCTTCCACGCGGTACAGTACGGACTCGACCCCGATACCGGCGAGATCGACTACGATCACATGCAGGCGCTGGCGCAGGAACACCGGCCGAAGGTCGTGGTGGCGGGCTTCTCCGCCTATTCGCGGGTGGTCGACTGGGAACGCTGCCGCGCCATCGCCGACGAGGTCGGTGCCTGGCTGTTCGTCGACATGGCGCACGTCGCCGGGCTGGTGGCGACCGGACACTATCCCAGCCCGGTGAGCATCGCCGACGTCACCACCACCACCACCCACAAGACGCTGCGCGGCCCGCGTGGTGGCCTGATTCTGGCGAAGTCCAATCCGGACATCGAGAAGAAGCTGAATTCCATGGTGTTCCCGGGAACCCAGGGCGGACCGCTGATGCACGTCATCGCCGCCAAGGCGGTGGCCTTCAAGGAAGCCCTGCAGCCGGAATTCAGGGAATACCAGGGCCGGGTGCTGGCCAATGCGCGCGCCATGGCGGCGGTATTCCTGGAACGCGGTTACAAGGTGGTGTCCGGCGGCACCGACGATCACCTGTTCCTGGTCGATCTCATCGACAAGGGCATTACCGGCAAGGAGGCCGATGCGGCGCTGGGGGCGGCCAATATCACCGTCAACAAGAACGCCGTGCCCAACGATCCGCAGTCGCCCTTCGTGACCAGTGGCATCCGGGTCGGAACTCCGGCGGTGACCACCCGTGGTTTTGGCGAGGCGGAGGTGAGCGAACTGGCCGGCTGGATGTGCGACATCATGGACGACGTCGGCAATCAGGACACCATCGAGCGCGTACGCGGCCAGGTGCTGAACCTCTGTCAGCGCTTTCCGGTCTACGCCTGAGGGGCCGGCACGGTCGCGAGGTTGATTCGGAATGCGTTGCCCCTTCTGCGGATGCATGGACACCAAGGTGATCGACTCGCGGCTGGCGGGCGAGGGTTCCCAGGTGCGTCGGCGGCGCGAGTGCACCGAGTGTGGTGACCGTTTCACCACCTACGAGACCGCCGAGCTGGTCATGCCGCGCATCGTCAAGACCGACGGTACCCGCGAGCCCTTCAACGAGGAGAAGCTGCTGACGGGTATTCTGCGCGCGCTGGAGAAACGGCCGGTGAACACCGAGCGGATCGATGCGGCCATCAGTCGTATCCAGCACCGGCTGCAGGCCTGCGGCGAACGTGAGATCGACTCGCGCCAGCTGGGGGAGTGGGTCATGGACGAGCTGCGCCGGCTCGATCAGGTCGCCTATGTGCGTTTCGCCTCGGTGTACCGCAGTTTTCAGGACGTCAGCGAGTTTCGTGACGAGGTCGAACGCCTGGAGCAGGAACCGTCGCCGGAGGAACGGCGCAACCAGATGCCGCTGCTGTCCGATGACGAGCTGCCCGAGTGAGGGGCGGGGCTGGCGCTGCGTGAACGTCGCTCCGGTCGCCGACGCATGAGCGGGCGCGAATACATGGCGCTGGCGCTGCGCCTGGCGCGGCGTGGCATCTGGAGCACGCATCCGAATCCCAACGTCGGGTGCGTGATCGTGAAGGGTGGCGAAGTGGTCGGGCGCGGCTGGCACCGCCAGGCGGGCGGACCGCACGCCGAGGTTTTCGCCTTGCGCGAGGCGGGTGAACGGGCCCGCGGCGCCGACGTCTATCTCACCCTGGAGCCCTGCAGCCACCAGGGGCGCACGCCGCCCTGTGCCGATGCGCTGGTGGAAGCCGGCGTGAAACGCGTGGTGGTGGCCATGCAGGACCCGAACCCGCGCGTCGCCGGCGGCGGCCTGGAACGGCTGCGGGCGGCCGGTATCGAGGTCGAGACCGGCTTGCTGGAGGCGCAGGCGCGGCGCCTGAATCCGGGGTTTGTTTCGCGCATGGAGCGCGGCCGGCCGTGGCTGCGGCTCAAGCTGGCCGCCAGTCTCGACGGCCGTACCGCCATGGCCAGCGGGGAGAGCCGCTGGATCACCGGCGATGCCGCGCGCCGCGACGTGCAGCGCCTGCGGGCGCGCAGTTCGGCCATTGTCACCGGCATCGGCACGGTGCTGGCCGACGATCCGTCGCTGAACGTGCGCCTGCAGCCCGCCGATCTGGCGGGCGTGGAGCCGCTGCGCCAGCCCTTGCGCGTGGTACTGGACAGCCGCCTGCGGATGCCGCCAGCGGCGTCCATGTTGCGGCTGCCGGGGGAGACCCTGGTGCTGACGACCGGGACCGATGGCGAGCGGCGGGCGGCGCTGGAGCGGGCGGGTGCCCGCGTGGAGTCGGTCGAGGCGCGCGACGGACGTCCGGACCCGGCCGCGGTACTGCGGCATCTGGCGGAACAGGAGGTCAACGAGGTGCTGCTGGAATGCGGCCCGCAGCTGGCCGGCGCCTTCCTGCAGGCGGGGCTGGTCGACGAACTGATCCTGTACCTGGCGCCGCACCTCATGGGCGACGACGCCCGCGGCCTGTTCCGGCTGCCGGGACTGGAACAGATGCGCGACCGCATCGCCCTGGAATGGCTGGACGTCCGCCAGGTCGGCAACGATCTGCGCCTGACCCTGAGCCCGCTCGGTGACGAAGGGGGCGTGGGAAACAAGGGTGGGGAGGGGTAACGATTCATCTCGGTGAGGGCGGGGCGTACCTCTGACCGAATCGACCGCGCCTTGAAATGGGCCGGCCCGGAAAATCCGGCCCATTTCAAGGAAACAAGCGGTCGCCTGAGGGAAGAGGTACGCCCCGCCCTCACCGAGATGAATCGTTACGAACACGGAACGAACACGGACAGCTTCTGTTGTTTTTTCCGTGTTCATCCGTGCCGTCCGTGGCTATATTGGCTGTTCTGACTACCGCAATCGACGTGAAAGATTAATCGCACATGTTTACAGGAATCATTCAGGCCATCGGCGAGGTGGCGGCGCTGGAACCCAGGGGCGAGGACCTGCGCCTGCGCATCCGCACCGGCAAGCTGGATCTGGGCCCGGTGCGGATCGGCGACAGCATCGCCACCAGCGGCGTGTGCCTGACGGTGGTGGAACTGCCGGGTGACGGCTACTGGGCGGACGTCTCGGGAGAGACCCTCTCCTGTACCGGTATCGGCGACCTGCAGGTCGGTGATCGCGTCAACCTGGAAACGGCGCTGACGTTGGCGACGCCGCTGGGCGGACACCTGGTGAGCGGTCACGTCGACGGTATCGGCGAAGTGCTGTCGCGCCGTGACGACGGACGCTCGGTGCGCTTCCGCATGCGCGCACCGCAGTCGCTGGCGCGCTATATCGCCGCCAAGGGTTCGGTGTGCGTGGATGGTATCAGCCTCACCGTGAATGCCGTGGAGGGTGCCGACTTCGAGCTCAACATCGTTCCCCATACCCTGGTGGAGACCACCATGGGCGAATTC
>DROT01000151.1 GCA_011321775.1 Gammaproteobacteria bacterium
AAGGGCGGGTTCCTGTCGCTCTCTGCACTGTTCGGCGGGTTTGCCTGCCTGTTTCTGGTCTCGCTTGCCGACGCGGCCCGCCCGCAGTTCGACGTGGCCGAGGCGGCGTACCGCACGCTCGATGACGAGCGCCGCTTCGACGGCGTCGTACAGGCGGTACAGCGTTCCACCATTTCCGCGCAGACCTCGGGTGAGATCGTCGAACTGCCCTATGATGTCAACGACTACGTGCCCAAGGGTGCCGTGGTCTTCCGCATCGATGATACCAGACAGAAGGCCGAGCTGGAGAAGGCGATCGCCAATGTGACGGAGGCGAAGGCGCGGCTGGAGGAGGCCAGGAGCCGTTATGCCCGCAACCGGCGGCTCATCAAGCAGAACGCGGTATCGCGCTCGGAACTGGACAAGTCCGCCGCCGATCTCAAGTCGGCGCGCGCCCAGCTGGAACAGGCGCAGGCGGCGGTGAAACAGGCGCGCGAACAGCTGGAGTATACCGTGGTCCGTGCTCCCTATGCAGGCGTAGTGGTGGAGCGTTTCGTCGAGCTCGGTGAACAGGTGCAGCCGGGCACCAGGCTCGGCACCGGCCTGTCGCTGGAGAACCTGCGCGTCGAGGTGGACATCCCGGCGCGCTATGTGCAGCGCATCCGCACGGCGGCCCGGGCGCGGGTGCGCAAGCCCGGCGGGGGCTGGTTGCAGGCGGAGAAGGTCACCGTGTTTCCCTACGCCGACCCGAAGAGCCACAGCTTTACCGTCCGTGTCCAGCTGCCGCAGGGTCGGCACGACATGTATCCGGGTATCCTCGTCAAGGTCGCTTTCAAGGTGGGGGAGCGCCACGATCTGCTGATCCCGGCCAGGGCCATCGTGCATCGCAGCGAGGTGACCGGCGTGTACGTGATCGGCCCCGGGCAGCGCATCCGCTTCCGCCAGCTCCTCGTCGGCCGCGACGCGCCCGGCGGGATGAAGGTGGTGCTCGCCGGCCTGTCGGCGGGGGAGCGGGTGGCGCTGGACCCGGTCGCCGCCGGTATTGCGCTCAAGCAGCAGGCCTCGGGTCCGGCGCATGAGTGAACGTTTCGGCTTCGCGGGAAACGTCGCCCGTCGCTTCCTGCAGACCGAGATCACGCCGCTGCTGGCCCTGGTGGGCCTGTTGCTGGGGTTGTTCGCCATTGCGGTGACGCCGCGCGAGGAAGAGCCCCAGATCGACGTCACCTTCGCCAACGTCTTCATTCCCTTCCCCGGTGCCTCGGCGCGCGAGGTGGAGCAGCTGGTCACCACCTCGGCGGAACAGGTGCTCTCGGAGATCGAGGGGGTCAAGCATATCTATTCGGTCTCCCGCCCCGGGCTGGCGCTGCTGACGGTGGAGTTCGAGGTCGGCGAAAAGCGAACCGCGGCCATCGTGCGCCTCTACAACGCGCTCTATTCCCACCAGGACTGGCTGCCCGAGGGACTGGGCGTCGGCCAGCCACTGGTGAAGCCCAAGGGGATCGACGACGTGCCGATCGTCGCCGTCACCCTGTGGAGCGACGATCCGCAGCGCGGCGCGGCCGAACTCGAGGACGTGGCTCATGCGCTGGAGGCGGAACTCAAACGGGTACCGGGAACACGCGACATCTATACCATCGGCGGGCCCGACCCCGTGGTCCACATCCTCTTCGATCCCCAGCAGCTGGCCGGCTACGGACTGACGCTGGAGGATCTGCGCGCCGCGCTGCAGGCGGCCAACCAGTCCTCCGATCAGGGCCGGCTGGTCGCGGACAATACCGAGATCAGTGTCAAGACCGGCGAACTGTTCCGTACGGTCGACGATGTCGCCGGCCTGGTGGTGGGGCTGCACGGTGGCAGCCCGGTGTATTTGCGCGACGTGGCGGATGTCCGGCGCGGGCCGGATCAGCCCGAGCGCTACGTGTGGTTCGGCAAGGGGGCGGCGGCCGGCGCCGGGGCGGGGGAGCATCCGGCGGTGACCATCGCGGTGGCCAAGAAACCGGGTACCAACGCGGTGGAGATCGCCGACCAGGTCATCGAGCGTCTCAAGGAACTCGAGGGGCTGTTCATCCCGGAAGGCGTGCACACCACGGTGACGCGCAACTATGGTCTTACCGCCGACCAGAAGGCGCAGACCCTGATCAAGAAACTCATCTTTGCGACCGTGTCGGTGGTGGTCCTGGTGATCTTCAGCCTGGGAAGGCGCGAAGCGGTGATCGTCGGCGCCGCCGTCATCATTACCCTGGCGATCACCCTGTTCGCCTCCTGGGCCTGGGGCTTCACCCTAAACCGCGTGTCCCTGTTCGCCCTGATCTTCTCCATCGGCATCCTGGTCGACGACGCCGTGGTGGTGGTGGAGAACATTCATCGGCACATGCAGATGGGGGATGCCCGGCTGGCGCAGGCGATCCCGCGGGCGGTGGACGAGGTGGGTGGTCCGACCATACTGGCGACCTTCACGGTCATCGCCGCGCTGTTGCCCATGGCTTTCGTCACCGGGCTGATGGGGCCCTACATGAGTCCCATTCCCATCAACGCCAGCATGGGCATGCTCATTTCCCTGGCGGTAGCGCTGGTGGTGACCCCGTGGATGTCCTTCAAGCTGCTGCGCACCCAGGCCGGGGCCGTCGAGCACGAGGCCGGCAACATCGGCCGCCTGGAGGCCTTCTTCCGGCGCCTGCTGACCCCCTTTCTGCAAGGGGATGCCGGACGTCGCGCGCGCTACCTGATGCTGTTCGCCGTGCTGGTGCTGATCGGGGCCTCGGTGGCGCTGGCGGCGGTCGAACTGGTGGTGCTCAAGATGCTGCCCTTCGACAACAAGTCGGAGTTCCAGGTGGTGGTGGAGATGCCGGAGGGCACCAGCCTGGAACAGACCAACCGGGTGCTCGACGAGCTCGCCGCCCGCATCGCCACCGTGCCCGAAGTGAGGGACTACCAGATCTATGCCGGTACCGCCGCACCGATCAACTTCAATGGCCTGGTACGCCAGTACTATCTGCGCTCGGAGTCCAACCAGGGCGACATCCAGGTCAACCTGGTGGACAAGAAGCACCGTCACCGCAAGAGCCACGAGATTGCCCGCAGCCTGCGCGAGCCGCTGGATCGCATCGGCCGGCGGCTGGGCGCCACCGTCAAGGTGGTAGAGGTGCCGCCGGGGCCGCCGGTGCTGTCACCGCTGGTGGCGGAGATCTATGGTCTCGGTTACGACGGCCAGATCGACGTGGCCAGGCGGGTGCGCGCCGTATTCGAGCATACGCCCGACATCGTCGATATCGACGACAGCGTGGAAGCGCAGGCACCGCGCCTGATCGTGCGCGTCGACCGTCAGCGGGCCGCCCTCCTGGGGGTGGATCAGGCGGCGGCCGTGGCCGCCATTCGTGCCGGGCTGGCGGGGGAGGACGCGGGTTACCTGCACGACCCCAACGCCAAGTATCCGGTGGCGCTGCGCATCGAGCTGCCGGTGGCGGCCAAGGACGAGATCGCCGATGCGCTGGCGATCAAGCTCAGGAGTTCCAGCGGGGCGCTGGTGCCGTTGTCCGAAGTGACAACCGTGAAACCTTCGCTGGTGGAGCACGCCATCTACCACAAGGACCTGCTGCCGGTGGTCTATGTGACCGCCGACATGGCCGGCAAGCTCGACAGCCCCCTGTACGGGCTGGCCAGCCTCTATGCTTCGCTCAAGGCCACGTTCACCACCTATGGAGAGCCGATCCGGCAGTTCTTCGTGCAGCAGCCGGACAATCCCTACCGCTACAGCCTGAAGTGGGACGGCGAATGGCAGATCACCTACGAGACCTTCCGCGACATGGGGATCGCCTATTCGGTCGGGCTGATCCTGATCTACCTGCTGGTGGTGGCGCAGTTCCGCTCCTACCTGGTGCCGCTGGTGATCATGGCGCCCATTCCGCTCACCATCATCGGCGTCATGCCGGGGCACGCGCTGCTGGGCGCCAAGTTCACCGCCACCTCGATGATCGGCATGATCGCGCTGGCTGGCATCATCGTGCGCAATTCCATTCTGCTGGTTGATTTCATCAACGACGAGCTGGCCCGCGGTCGTTCCTTCGAGGATGCCGTCATCCGCGCCGGGGCCATCCGCGCCAAGCCCATCGTGCTCACCGGCCTGGCGGCGGTCCTGGGCGCCTTCTTCATTCTCGGTGATCCCATCTTCCGGGGACTGGCGATTGCGCTCATCTTCGGACTGTTCGTGTCGACGGTGCTGACCCTGGTGGTGATCCCGGTGCTCTACTACGCGCTGATGCGCAACCGCCTCGATCGCCTTCTGCACCGCGATTCCTGAGGCACGTGCGCGGCGCTACTCGAAGAAGCTGAAAAAGAGTGCGAACAGCAGGCTGGCGATTGCCAGGCTGAGAAACATCACGGGCAGTCCCTTCTGCAGCCAGATACCGGGCGTGATGGTCGATTCGTCGCGCTCGCAACGCTCGGACTCGGCCACGCAGATGACGTTGGCGGTGGCGCCGATGTGGGAACCGTTGCCGCCGAGCCCGACCCCGAGTGCCAGCGCCCACCACAGGGGGGTGGCATTGACGCCGGCCAGTTCGAGGTCGAGAACGATCGGGATCATGGTGATGGTGAAGGGAATGTTGTCCAGTACGGTACTCAACAGACCCGCCACCCACATGAGAATCAGGCAGGTGAGCAGCAGCCGTTCGGGGTCGCTGGCGAAGCGCGCCAGGCTGCGTCCGATCAGTTCCAGCAGGCCCGAATTCTGTACCCCGCCGACGATCACGAACAGGGCGATGAAGAACAGCAGCACGGGCCACTCGAGCTGTCTGAGCACGGTATCGGGATCGGGTTTCACCAGCACGAAGGCCAGCGCCACGCCGATGAAGGTCACGTAGGCGGGATAGAAATGCAGGTGGTGGTGCAGCACGAACAGCACCAGCACGCAGCCGAGGGCGATGATGGCGCGCCCCAGGGTCTTGCGGTCGCGAATGGCATTGTCTTCGTTGAGGTCGATGATGCCGGTGAAACCGGGCGGGGGGCGCAGTTCGCGACGGAACTGCCACAATACCAGCACGATGACGCTCAGCCACACGACGGCGACCACCGGCCCCATGTGCAGCAGGAACTGGTTGAAGTCGATATCCGCGGCGCTGCCGATCATGATGTTGGGCGGGTCACCGACCAGGGTGGCGATACCGCCGATGTTCGACATCATGGCTTCCGCCATCAGATAGGGCAGGGGGTTGATGTTCAACAGCCGGCAGATGAGTGCCGTGAGCGGCGCAAAGATGATCACCGTGGTCACGTTGTCCAGCAGCATGCTGGTGACGCTGACGGCGAGGCTGAGGTAGACCAGCAACAGGCGGGGGTCCCTGGCGGCGGTCTTGGCAACGCGGATGGCGAGGTACTCGAAGCCGCCGGTCGGCTTGAGGATGGTCACCAGGATCATCATGCCGGTCAGCAGGAACATGGTATTGGCATCGATGGCCTTCACGGCCTGTTCCTGGGTATAGAAATCGAACCAGGTGCCGGCGGCGACCATGATCACGGCTCCGATGACGGCGGCGTTGGTGCGGTGCAGCCGCTCGGTGAATACCAGGGTATAGGCCGCAAGCAGGATGATGGCGGAGATCACCATTTCCTGCGTCAGCCCCTCGACCGCCGCTTCCATCAGGCCTCGCCGACCTCGAGCATGCGCCGGGCGATGCCGTCGATGGTGACGATGCCACGGTAGTTGCCGTCGTCGACGACGAACACGTGGTGGGTCTCGTGCTTCTCCATGACCGCAACCGCTTTCACCACCGGGGAATCCGAATCGATGGTCGGATAGTCGCGGATGATGAAACGCTCTGCCGGCATCAGCAGTACCTGCCGGGCATGTTCTTCCGGCACCGTCATGCAGCCCAGCCGGTCACCGAGGAGGTCGGCATAGGCGACCAGGTACTCGGGGATGCAGATCTGCAGGATGGTCTCGCGGATCAGGATGCAGCCGGCGAGCCGGCCGTCCTCGTCCGCCCACGGGATGCCCGGAACATGGCAGCGGGTACACTCCCTGAACACGTCTCCGACCGTCATGCCGGCACCGGCGGTGGCGGTCTTCACGATGATGTTGCTCAGTTTCATGATGTGTCGGCTACTCCGGTTCACAACCAGTATAGACGCAGGGCAAGCCTATCACTCCCTAGAGCGTCCGGTCAGGTGAGTGGATTGACGCCCGTCAAGTGCAGCGAAAAAAATCAGCGGCCGGGGTGGAAAATCCGACAGGCGCCATCTATGATCGAAGTCGGTCGATCGTTTGCCGGTGTGCGAGCGGCCACGGACGCAGTAGGGGAAGCATAATGAACATGCGCTGCCGCTGGCCGCCGGTACTGGCGGGCATACTCATCGGGATCAGCATGATCCTGGCCTTTGTCACCGCGGGTCGCGGAATCGGTGTCAGTGGCATGCTGACGCGGCTGGTAGCAACCGTACAGCACTGGATCTTTCCGGAACTCACCGAGAAGAGCGCCTACTTCAGCCACTATTTCGCCCACGGCGCGCATCCCCTCGACAACTACCTCACCTGGCTGGTCGGTGGCATGGTGCTCGGCGCCTTCCTGGGCGCACTGTCGTGCCGTGACCTTCGCCTGCAGGTGCAGCGGGGTCCGCGCATATCGGCCGGCGGGCGCCTCGTCTATGCCCTGATCGGCGGTGCCATCACCGGCTTCGCGGCGCGCATGGCACGCGGCTGCACCAGCGGCCAGGGTCTGGTCGGTGCCGCCGAACTCTCGGTCGGTTCCTGGACCTTCCTGCTGTGCATCTTCATCGGTGGCTTTGCCACCGCCTGGTTCGTGCGCAAGCAATGGATCTGATCGCCCCGCTGGCAAGGACCGGCATCATCTCCCAAGTCGTCAACCACTGGCTGGCGGTCCCCATCGGCGTCATTTTCGGTTTCGGTCTCTATCACGCCGGGTTCACCGACAGCCGCAAGATCGCGCGCGCCTTCTACCTCAAGGACGTCGGCGTCCCGGTGGTCATGTTTTCCGCCATCGTGACCGGCATGCTCGGGCTCTGGCTGCTGAGCCTGGCGGGCTTCATCGATACCTCGAAGATGTACTACCTGCCGACCTACCTGGCGCCCATGGCGGTCGGCGGTCTGCTGTTCGGTGTCGGAATGGCGATCGGCGGTTTCTGTCCGGGCACGGCGGCGGCTGCCATGTCCGTGGGCCGCATCGACGGTCTGGTGTTCGTGGTCGGCTTTCTCGGCGGTTCCATCCTGTTCGGCGACCTGTTTCCGGTATGGGGTGATTTCTACAAGAGCGACTATCGCGGGGTGTTCCGCCTCGACCAGTTGTTCGGCATCGGTCTGGGCGCGACCATTTTCCTGCTCGTCGTCGCCGCGGTGGCCGGCAGCCTGCTGATGCGCTGGGGGCAGCACCTGTTCTGGTCGGTGCCCAGGGACGCAACGGTGGAACCCGAGCAGGTACTGAAATACGAGGCGCCGCTGGTGGCGCTGGCCCTGCTGGTCGGCTTCGCGCTGGTGTTCGTGCCGACGGAGGATTTTTTCACCGAAGGTGGCGAGCCCGCCTACTATATCGTTCCCAGGGGTGAGCCGGGAACGGTGACTGCACCGCGACGTTTTCAGCAGCGTCTCCGTGGCGCACCGGCGGCTGCCGGCGTCCCACCTGCGGCAGCGGGCAACGAAGGTGACGAGGGTTGCTGATGAACAGCGGATGCCGCCGGCGAGGAGGGAGACTTGAAACGGCGTGAGTTCATCAAGCTGTCCGGTCTGCTCGGCGCCGGCTCGGTGGCTTCGCCGCTGCTGCTGAGCGGTTGCACCGAACACCCGCTGCCCGGCAGCGGTACCCTTGCCGAGACGCCGACCTTCTGCGACATGTGCTTCTGGAAGTGTGCCGGTTTCGTGCACCGTGAGAACGACCGGCCCTGGAAGATCACCGGTAACGATCAGGACCTGCACAGCCAGGGGCGGATGTGTACCCGGGGTACCGGCGGGCTGGGCAGCTACGAGGATCGCGACCGCCTCCGGAAGCCCCTGCTGCGCGTGACCGCGAAGGATGGAAGCCAGAGCTTTCGTGAAGTGTCCTGGGAGGAGGCGCTGGATTTCATCGGCAAGCGCATGCAGTCCATCGCCGATCGCTACGGTGCCGATCGTTTCGCCATGATCAATCACGGCTATGGCGCGCGCCACTTCAAGCACCTGCTGCGCGCCTGGGGTTCGGACAGTCACGCGGAGCCGGCCTTTGCCCAGTGTCGCGGACCGCGCGATACCGGCTTCAAGCTGACCTTCGGCGAGGGGCTGGGTTCGCCGGAACGTACCGACATGGAGCATTCGCGCTGCATCGTGCTGATCGGCTCGCACATCGGCGAGAACCTGCACAACGGACAGGTGCAGACCCTCAGCGAGGCGCTGCGGCGCGACGTCACCCTGATTACCGTGGATCCGCGTTTCTCGGTACCCGCCGGCAAGTCGCGCTACTGGTTGCCGATCAAGCCGGGTACCGACCTGGCGCTGCTGCTGGCCTGGATGCACGTGCTGATCGACGAGGAACTGTACGACCAGGACTACGTGGAGCGCTATACCACCGGCTTCGAGCAGCTCAAGGCGCACGTGGCGCGCTACGCGCCCGAGTGGGTGTGGCTGGAGACCGGCATCGAGCCGCACCTCATCCGCGAGACCGCGCGCGCCATGGCGGCGGCGGCCCCGGCGACGCTGGTCCATCCGGGACGGCATACGGTATGGTACGGTGACGATACCCAGCGCTCGCGCGCCATCGCCATACTCAATGCCCTGCTGGGTTCCTGGGGGCGCAAGGGCGGACTCTACATCCAGGAACGGGTGCGACTGCCCAGATACCCCTTGCCACCCTATCCCGAGGCGAAGATCAGCTTCCGCGATGCCCACGGCGACCGCTGGCCGTTCGCCGGCCAGGGGGTCACCAACGCCATCCTCGAGGCCTGTATCGGCGAGGATGCGCTCTACAAGGGGCTGCTGGTCTACGGCACCAACCTGCCGATGACCATTCCCGGCATCCGTCCGCAGCTGCGGGCCGCCATGGATTCGCTGGATCTGGTGGTGGTGGTGGACACCATGCCCATGGAGATCACCGGGTATGCCGACGTGGTGCTGCCGGAGTGTACCTATCTCGAGCGCTATGACGACTTGCGCAACAGCGGCGAGCGCGAGCCCTCGCTGGCCCTGCGCATGCCGGCCTTCGAACCGCGTCACCAGAGTCGCCCGGGGTGGTGGATCGCGCGCGAACTGGGGCATCGCCTGGGCCTGCAGAAGTACTTTCCCTGGAAGGACTACAGTGAGGTGCTGGACTGGCAGCTGAAGCAGGTCGGGTCCTCGCTGAAGGAGATGCAACAGATCGGCGTGAAGGTGTTTCCACGCACGCGGCCGCGCTATTTCGCCGAGGGGCAGGAAGTCCGCTTCCGCACGCCCAGTGGCAAGATCGAGCTGTATTCGCAGCAGCTGAAGGATCGGGGTTTCGACCCCATGCCCGAGTACACCCGGCCGGCCTCGCCGCCCGAGGGCTACTATCATCTCAACTACGGGCGCATGCCGGCGCACACCTTCGGCAAGACCACCAACAATCCGCTGCTGTTCCAGCTGGCACCGGAGAACACCCTGTGGGTGAATCCGCTGGTCGCCGGCGAGTTGGGTATCCGCAGCGGCGAGTACGTGCGCCTGGCCAACCCGGACGGCGTTCTCAGCAACCGCATACGCGTGCGCGTCACCGAGCGTATCCGTCCCGACTCGGTGTTCATGGCGCACGGCTTCGGGCACCGTTCCCGGCGGCTGCGGCTGACCGAGGGCGTCGGGGCGGACGATTCCGACCTGATGAGCAATGTGCTGGTGGACCCGATCATGGGCGGCACCGGCATGCGCGGCAACTTCGTCACCATCATCCGGGAGCGCGTCTGACATGAGCCATTACGCCATGGTGATCGACACCCGCCTGTGCATCGGCTGCTGCGACTGCGTGGTGGCCTGCAAGACGGAGAACAAGGTCCCGGAGGGCCTCAATCGCGACTGGGTGGTGGAGGCCACGCGCGGCACCTATCCGGATCTCACCACCGAGTTCCGTTCCGAGCGCTGCAACCACTGTTCGCACGCCACCTGCGTCTACAACTGTCCCACCGGCGCCAGTCACTACTGGAACGGCAGCAACATCGTGCTGGTCGATCCCAACAAGTGTACCGGTTGCAAGGCCTGCATCGCCGCCTGTCCCTACGACGCCCGCCTGATCATGCATCCGGGCGGCTATATCGACAAGTGTACCTTCTGTCACCACCGGGTGGAGAAGGGCCTGGACCCGGCCTGTGTCTCCACCTGTCCGACGCGCTGCATGTACTTCGGCCTGCTGGACGACCCCTCCAGCACCGTGAGCGAGCTGTTGCGCACGCGCGAACACAAGGTGCTGCACCCGGAGACCGGCAATGAACCGAACGTGTACTACCTGACCTGAGGATGCCGACCCATGCTTGAAGAAATCCTCGTCAGTGCCCGCAGCAACCCGCACGTGGACCCGCTGGTCAGCGTCTGGGGCTGGGAGATCTCGGTGTACCTGTTCATGGGCGGCCTCACCGCCGGCGTCATGTTCTTCTCGGCGCTCATGCTGCTGCTGAACAAGGAGAAAGAGGCGCCGTTCGCGGTCAACGGCCTCGCGCTGCTGGGACCGGTGGTGCTGTCGCTGGGCATGACCACCCTGTTCCTGGACCTGGAACACAAGCTGTTCGTATGGCGTTTCTATACCACCTTCGAGCCGACGTCGCCGATGTCCTGGGGCGCCTGGATCCTGGTGCTGTTCTACCCGGTCGGCATCCTGCAGGTGCTGTCGACGCTGCGCGGGGGCTATCCGCTGATCGGCAACCTGGTGGACGACATCCGGCCGGTGGCCGCGTTGCTGGACCTGTGCGAACGCTACCGGCGTCCCATCGCCTGGATGGCCATTCCCATCGCCGTGTCCCTGGGCATCTACACCGGCATCCTCCTCAGTGCCTTCAGCGCGCGCCCGTTCTGGAACACCGGTATACTCGGACCGCTGTTCCTGGTATCGGGGCTGTCCACCGGGGCGGCCCTCACGGCGCTGATCGCGCGCCACCAGGGCGAGAAACGTCTGTTCACCCTGATCGATGCCTGGCTCATCGTGGTGGAACTGCTGCTGGTGGCGCTGTTGCTGATCAACCTTTCCACGGGCGCGCGACCGCAACTGGAGGCGGTGGCACACCTGATGGGCGGCGACTATACCATCTGGTTCTGGGGGGTCTTCATCACCCTGGGCCTGATGGTGCCGTTGCTGCTGGAGTGGTTCGAGGTTCGCGGCATGCTGCGCAAGCTGGCCGTGCTGGCGCCGGTGCTGGTGCTGCTGGGCGGCTATGTGCTGCGGGTCATTGCCGTCGATCTGGGGCAGGAGACCACCTGGACCGACTATCCGTCCGAATTCAACACACAATTGCTGGAGCGCCTGCACTGAGGCGGCGCCCCCGGGAAGACAAGACCATGCGTACATCCCTTTCGATTCCCCTGGTACTCGGCCTGAGCGCGGCACTTCTTCTGGCGGGGTGCGGCGAGGACAGGGACAGCAGGACGGACATGAAGAGCGTCTTCGACCAGGTGGCGCAGGTGGTGGCGCGCCGCGAGGACCGCGTTGCCGTCGACGACCTGGCCCGCTGGCTCATCGAGGGCCGCAAGGATTTCGTGCTGATCGATGTGCGCCCGCAGCAGGATTTCGCCAAGGGGCATATCGAGGGGGCGCGCAACCTGCCGGTGCCCCAACTGGTGGCGCCGCAAACCATGCAGGGTCTGCCGAAGGAACGCCGCATCGTGCTCTATTCGCAGGGGTCCGAGACCGCCGCCCAGGCCGTCGTGTTGCTGCGCCTGGCGGGCTACGATGCCGATCTGCTGCTCGGTGGATATAATTTCTGGAGCCGGCACGTGCTCAACCCGGATATCCACCCGACACTCGCCGACGGGGAATATCCCAGGGTCCCCGAACAGCAGGCCATCGCCTGCTACTTCGTGGGCGGCCAGGGGCGCCAGGGGCCCCCGTCGGGCAAGGGCCCGCAGCGACCCGTGCCGGCGTTCAAGCCGCCTCTGGCAAAACCGTTGGCACCCCCGCCACAGGAGTCGGATGAAGGTTGCTGAGTCACTGGCGCCGGTCACCGGATGCTTGTACCGTTTGTCCCGTGATCGTCATAGTGAGTCAAGGAGAGAAACATGAGTGGATCGAGCCAGGTTGAAATCGTGTTGCACATCAATGAGGCGCTGAATGCAGAGCAGGAGAAAACACTGGTCGAGGATCTGAAAACCCTCGACGGTGTGAGCGACGCCCATTTCGCGCCCCGCGGTCGCGATCACCTTGTGGTGGTGGACTATGACCCCGATCGGGCGAATTCCCAGCAGATCCTGGCAAAGGTCCAGGAGCACCACGTACACGCCGCGCTGGTCGGACCGGCCTGAGGCGGGAAGCCTTCGTGCTCGCCGCGGTGAGTGGCCGCGGACTTCATTCGTCCGTTCCCGCGGCGAGGGGTGCCTGCAGCAGCTTGCGCAGTTCCCGTGGCCTGAAGGGGCGCACACCGAAGGGCGGCAACTCCGGCAGGCGTCCTTCCAGATCCGTCCAGGCATCGGCGGGCAGGCCGTCGGACAGCGTCTTGCGCGCCGGAAGGAAGCGCCAGCCGGCTTCACCGTTTTCGAGTGTTCCCTCGCCCAGCCCCAGGGCGACCGCTGAGCGGTGACAGGAGGCGCAGTCGCGCGCCTTGCCGATGGTGTGCGGGGACAGCGCCGCGAAACGGCGCACCAGCCGCGGGCCGTCCAGTGCCGGATGCGCGAGCGTCATGATCATGCCCGGTACCACCGGCACCACGCGGTCATCGTCGCTGACGCCCAGCGACGGCAGCCCGTTGTCGACGGCGCTGCGGCGTTCCTTCCAGCGACCGGCGGTGCGCCGATGCAGCACGTGATCGTATTGCCTCTCTTCGGGATCGTATTCCAGGTGACAGCCGTAGCATCGCGGCGCCCACTGGCTGTGGCAGGCCGCGCAGCTCAGGCGGGCGTGTTCCCGTGCCAGCGGGTGGGCGCCTTCCTCGTACGGCGGGATTTCCACGCGGCCGCCTCCGTTCTTGCGGTATAGCCAGGCGCGACCGTCGCGCAGCTCCACGTTCCACAGCGGAGTGCCGTTGCGGGTCAGCAGGAACTCGCTGTCCTGCCCGGCGGGGAAGGGGATGCGTTGTTTCATGGCCTTCCAGGCTTGCGGCCATTGGTCCAGGCGCAGGCGACGTCGGCCGAGGTGACAGTCCTCGCAGGCAATGTCGACCGCCTCGTGCTTTTGCTGCGCCGGCCTGTCGGATCCCATGAGGCCACGCTCGGTGTGGCAGTCGATGCAGGACAGGCCGGCCTGGTGGTGGGTGTCGGCCGGCATGGCCTGCACGCTTCGTCCATCTTCGAGTCGAGCCGGCTCGTTGGCTTGCCCCGTGCCGTCGCCGGGCGACACTTCCGCCAGTCCCGCGTAGCTGAGCGATATGCGCCCCGAGCGGGAATGGCAACCGAAACAGCGCCCGTCGCCGATGTTCGTGCCCAGCGCCGGGTGGCCGCCGCCGGCCTGCTCGTTGAGATGGCAGGCGAGGCAGCCGCCGCCGCGATCACGGCTGACGTCCAGCGCGTGGCGCTTTTTCTCCTGCCCCAGGTGGCAGCCCGCACACAGCTTGCGCAGCAGCTCGTCCGCCGGACTGTCTCCGAGCGACTCCAGGCTGTCGCTGCCGGGGCGCGAGGGAGGTTCCCCGAATACGCGCCGGGTGGTATGGACCATGCCGGCGCCGCTGTGCATCAGGCTCTGCGTCACCCGCGCGAGCTGGCGCGCGTGGCAGCGTCCGCAGCTGTGCTTCGCGTTGTCGAGGTTGCCGGGAAAGGCAATGAGGCCGAGGTGAGCAGCCTGCCTGGTTTTGGCGGTCGCGTCGCCGGCGTGGCAGGCGCTGCAGTCCCCGGCCAGCGCCGCGTGCCCGGGCGCGAAACCTTCGCGCATGTCCTGGTGGCAGTCCAGGCAGCGCGACGCCGCCTGAGTGCCGGCGAACAGCAGGAGGGTGGTGGCCAGCCCCCGGAGCAGGCGAACGGCGAAGCGGCGCTCGTTCACCTGGCGGTATAGAGGCTCATCAGGTCGGGGCGCGAGATGATGCCGCGCACGTGGTGTTCGGGGTCGGTGATCACCAGGCGCTTGATCCGGTTCCGGTCCATCACGTGGATGGCGCGGCTGACCGTGTCGTCTTCCTTGATGGTGATGGGGTTGCGCGTCATCAGGCCGTCGACGGTGGTGCCGCGGGTCTTCTTGGGGCGCTTGCGGCGGATGATCATGTCGAACATCTCGGTCATGGCGGAGTCCTCGTCGATGTTCAAGGCCGCCAGGAAGTCGGATTCGGTGATGATGCCGATCAGCTTGTTGTCCACGTCGACCACCGGCAGGCTGCTGACATTGTGCTCGGCCATGTAGGCGGCCGCCTTGGCCAGCGGTGTCCCGGTCTGGATGGTGAGTACCCCCGAGGTCATGACGTCCTTCACCTTGAGCGCGCGGGAGCGGCGGATCTCCGGGGCGGTGGTGAGGTCCTTGCCGACGAAATTCATCTGCGAGGGCAGCAGTGGCACCATCGGCAGGTAGCCGGGCAACAGCATGTGCCAGTAGACCCAGTCGAAGGCCATCTTGCCGATATGGTTCATGTGGGTCTCCTTGAGCAGCGAGAAGGGGCCCACGGCCGGCATCGGGAAGGAACCCTCGAGCGGTTCCATGTCATAGTTGAAATCCAGCAGCAGCGCCTTGTGGTAGCCGGACTCGATGAAGCAGTTGGCATGGCCGTCGAAGCTGGGCACCGGTTTCTCGCCCTTCATCTCGCGCAGCAGGTTTTCGACCACGGTCTCGGCCTCGAAGTGAGCCACGGAGCCGGCCTTGGAGGTGGCGACGTTGGAATTGTCGCCCATGAAGTAGATACGGTCGGCCTTGCGGCACTTGAGGGTGCGCGGGTCGGTGAGGCCGTAACCGGTGCCGTCGCCCAGCCCCGAGTCCTCGATGACCTTCGGTCCCAGGTTGGGGGGAATGGCGCACAGCAGGTCGTACTCGACGGTTTCACCCTCGAAGGAATGGATGCAGTTGTTTTCGGCATCGACGCGTTCGATGGAGAAGTTTGGGATGACCTCGATCTTCTTCTGCTGTGCGATCTTCGTCAGGATGCGGTTGGCGTTGGGCTTGGTGAAGGCGCCGGAGAAGGGCGTGACCAGGGTGATCTCGACGTCCTTGCGCACGCCCTTGAGGTCGAAATAGTAGTCCGCCAGGAAGGCGAACTCGATGGGCGCCACCGGACACTTGATGGGCATGTCGGCGATATTGATCACCAGCTTGCCGGAATGCATGTTGTCCAGGGCCTGCTGGAAGGCCAGCGCCCCGTCGAGGGTGTAGAAGGTGTGCACCTTGTCGCCCATGGCTTCGGCCATGCCCTCGACCTCTTCGGGCACGATACGGCAACCGAGGGTCGAGATCAGCCAGTCGTAGTCGTAGTCGCCGGCGCTGGTGTGCACGCGCCGGTTCTCGTGGTCGATCCGTTCGACCAGGGCGTGGACGAAGTCGATGTTCTTCGGCAGCGGGTAGCGGATGTCGCGCGCGATGTCGCTGCGGTCCTCGTAGCCGTAGAGCCGGAACGGGATGAACAGGCAGCCGGGCTGGTAGTGGTGTTCGCTGGCACGGTCGATGACGGTGATGGACCATTCCCCGAGATCGAGTTTCGAACTCAGCAGGTTGGCCATCAGTGCGCCGCCGGTGCCGGCGCCGAGTATGAGGATGTTTTTCATTGTGGGGGCCTCCTCCGGGATATACGAAAGTATTGCACCGAATGGGGGCATTGTCAGGCAGGGGCGGGAATGCTTCGGGGCGGAGGATGAGGCCGCCGGTGTGGTACGGTGCCGGGCTGGAGCCCGGCGCTCCCAGGTTCAACAGTGCGGCCACCATCGGGAACGCCGGGCTCCAGCCCGGCACCTCCGGCCGCTACAGGAAAGCCCCCAGATCGATTCCGTAGTCGGCCGGACTGACCGCGTTGACGATGCGTTCGGAGCCCGCCCGCGCCAGGTCGATGTCGCGCACCTTCTCGTAACGGCGTTTCCGGCCATGGTAAATGATACGCAGCTTCGGCCGCAGCAGGTCCTCGCCCGGTTCCATGACGATGCCCACCAGGCCGGATTCCAGTTCCACCAGGGAACCGACCGGGTAGATGCCGAGGCAGCGGATGAAGTGCTGTACCAGTTCACGGTCGAAGTGGTCGGGACTCCACTCGATGAGCTTTTTCAGTGCCAGGGTCGGTTCCCAGGCGTCCTTGTAGACCCGCACCGAGGTCAGCGCGTCGTAGACGTCGACGATGGCCGACATCCGGCCGACCAGGCTGATGGCCTCGCCGGACAGACCCAGCGGGTAGCCGCTGCCGTCGATGCGTTCGTGGTGCATCAGCGAGATGTCCATGGCCGTCTGGCTGATGCCCATGGTCTGCTCGAGGATGTCACGGCTGTGTTCCACGTGGCCCTTCATGATCTCGAATTCGTCGGCCTCCAGCTTGCCGGGCTTGTTGAGGACCTCCTGGGGTGTCATGGTCTTGCCGATGTCGTGGATCAGGCCGCCGATGGCGAACTGGTGGATGTCCTCCTCGGAGAAATCCTGTTCGCGGGCGAAGGTCACCAGCAGGCCGGCGACCGAGACACAGTGCATGAAGGTATACTCGTCCTTGGTCTTGATGCGCGAAATGCCGGTGAGCGCGTGGTGGTTGCGAAACACCGACTGCACCATGCGTTCCGCCAGCGGATCCATGGAGGCGACCTCGACCTGCTTGCCGAGGCGGGTGTCCTCCATCAGGTTGCGGATCACGGAGGTGGCCTCGCGGAACAGCGCTTGTGCCCGTTGCCTCTCGGAGGCGACCGATACCCGTTCGCCAGCGGCACCGTCGTTGGCGGCCTGTTCCAGTTGTGCCTGCAGCGCCTCGTCGACCTCCTGCAAGGTGGGCGCCTCCTCGACGTCCTTGCCCCGGCTGGTGTCGATGTAGACGCTGCGGATACCGGCGCTGGCGATCTTCTGGATGATCCTGGCGTCCTGTACCGCGAAGCGGTTGCTGACGAAAGGGTGTTCCATCCAGCCGCAGTCGAGGTCGTGGATGTACATGCCGGTTCGCAGTTCGCTGGTCTGGATTTTTTTTATCATGTTTCGTTGTCGACAAGGCGTATTCGTTGCCCCGGAATGGTGCGGGACCGGCTGCTGAGGGCCATTTCCTGCCAGCTGGCCGCGGGGAACCGTCCCCTCCTTTTTCGGCATCCCTGCGGAGCGCTTTAACGACGTCGTTCCAGCCGTTCCCGATGCGCCGTTTTGACGCTGGTCAAGGCACTTGCAATTACAGGTACCGCTATCTATCTTTAGGCTGTACCGCAGGCTATAGTCTGCACACGAACGAATAATCGCTGGCTAATATTCGGGTGCGCTTGAACGGCCTGCATCCGCAGCGGGAAGGTCCTGCAGGCATTCATGCGCGGCCGCTTCCCGGGCAGTCCAACGGGGTGGTGGCCGCTGCCGCCCTGCCATACACAGGTTCGGAGGAGAACGTCGGTATGGGTATCCAGCAGACCTTCTACGAGGCCATGCGCGAGCATGGCATTACGCGCCGCAGCTTTCTCAAGTTCTGCAGCCTCACCGCAGCCGGGCTCGGCATGGGGCCGGAGTTTGCCGGCAAGATCGCCCATGCGCTCGAGACCAAGCCGCGTACGCCGGTCATCTGGCTGCACGGCCTCGAGTGCACCTGCTGTACCGAGTCCTTCATCCGCTCCGCCCACCCGCTGGCGGCCGATGTCATCCTGTCGATGATCTCGCTGGACTACGACGACACCATCATGGCTGCCGCCGGTTACCAGGCCGAGGAGATCCTCGACCAGACCATCGCCAAGTACGATGGCAACTTCATCCTTGCCTGCGAGGGTAACCCGCCGCTCAACGAGGACGGCATGTACTGTATCCAGGCCGGCAAGCCCTACGTGGAGAAACTGCGGCGCATGGCAGACCACTGCAAGGCCATCATCGCCTGGGGTTCCTGCGCTTCCTGGGGCTGCGTGCAGGCGGCCCACCCCAATCCGACCCGGGCGACCCCCATCCACAAGGTGATCACCGACAAGCCGGTCATCAAGGTGCCGGGCTGCCCGCCCATCGCCGAGGTCATGACCGGCGTCATCACCTACATGCTGACCTTCGACCGCTTCCCGGAACTGGACCGCCAGGGGCGTCCGAAGATGTTCTACAGCCAGCGCCTGCACGACAAGTGTTACCGCCGCCCGCACTTCGATGCCGGCCAGTTCGTGGAGCGCTTCGATGACGAAGGGGCGCGCAAGGGCTACTGCCTCTACAAGATGGGTTGCAAGGGCCCGACCACCCACAACGCCTGTTCCACGGTCGAATGGAACGGCGGCCTGTCGTGGCCGGTCAAGTCGGGGCACGGCTGCCTCGGGTGCGCGGAAGACAATTTCTGGGACCGCGGCTCCTTCTACAGTTCGGTGACCAACCTCAACGTTACCGGACAGGTCGAGGCCACCGCCGACAAGGTGGGCGGCATACTCGCGGGTGCCGCCGCCATCGGCGTGGCCGCGCACGCGGCGGCCTCGGTAGTCAGCCATACCAAGGACAGTAACAAGGGGGGAGCGCAGCAATGACCGAGACCACGACACCCAACGGCTTCAAG
Source organism: Gammaproteobacteria bacterium (assembly GCA_011321775.1). Taxonomy (GTDB): domain Bacteria; phylum Pseudomonadota; class Gammaproteobacteria; order DSM-19610; family DSM-19610; genus Thiogranum. The sequence goes on from DROT01000151.1 coordinate 18,682, forward strand.
CTCGACACCAGTGGCCAGCGCGTGGTCGTCGATCCGATCTGCCGCATCGAGGGGCACCTGCGCATCGAGGTCAACGTCGACGACAACAACGTCATCCGCAACGCCGTCTCCACCGGCAACATGTGGCGCGGCCTCGAGGTCATTCTCAAGGGGCGTGACCCGCGCGATGCCTGGGCCTTCACGGAGCGCATCTGCGGGGTCTGCACCGGCGTGCACGCGCTCACTTCCGTGCGCGCCGTGGAGGATGCGCTGGGAATCCAGATCCCGGCCAATGCCAATCACATCCGCAACCTGATGATGCTGGCACAGCATACCCAGGATCACCTGGTGCACTTCTACCACCTGCATGCGCTCGACTGGGTCGACGTGGTCAGCGCGCTCAAGGCCGATCCGCGCGCGACCTCGGAACTGATGCAGAGCATCACCAGCTGGCCCAAGTCCTCGCCGGGTTATTTCCGCGACGTGCAGGCGCGTCTCAAGCGTTTCGTCGAATCCGGCCAGCTGGGACCGTTCTCCAATGCCTACTGGGGCAGCGCGGCCTACAAGCTGCCGCCCGAGGCCAACCTGATGGCGGTCAGCCACTACCTGGAGGCGCTCGACTTCCAGCGCGAGATCGTCAAGATCCACACCATCTTCGGCGGCCGCAACCCGCATCCCAACTGGGTGGTGGGCGGCATGCCCTGTTCCTTCAGCCTCGACGGCACCGGCGGCATCAACATGGAGTGGCTCAACCTGGTGTCTTCCATCATCGACCGCTCCATCGAGTTCATCGACAAGGTCTATATCCCCGACCTCAAGGCCATCGCCTCCTTCTACAAGGAATGGACCTACGGCGGCGGCCTGGCGGGCAAGAACCTGCTGTCCTACGGCGAATACCCGGACGTGGCCAACGACTGGTCGCAGGAGAACATGCTCATGCCGGGCGGCGCCATCATCGGTGGCGACCTGTCGAAGGTGCATGAAGTGGACCTGCGCGATCCGGAGCAGGTGCAGGAGTTCGTTGCCCACTCCTGGTATACCTACCCCGACGAAAACCAGGGTCTGCACCCCTGGGACGGCATCACCGAGCCGCATTTCGAGCTCGGTCCCAACGCCAAGGGCACCAAGACCAATATCGAGCAGCTGGATGAAAACGCCAAGTATTCCTTCATCAAGGCACCGCGCTGGCGCGGTCACGCCATGGAGGTGGGACCGCTGGCGCGCTACGTGGTCGCTTACGCGCGCGGCGAGGAGGAGATCAAGGACCAGGTCGACGGCCTGCTGCACGACCTCGGTCTGCCGCTGCCGGCCATCTTCTCGACCCTGGGTCGCACCGCGGCGCGTGGCCTGGAGTGTTCCTGGGCGGCCCACAAGATGCGCTACGTGTTCGACAACATGATGGCCAATCTCAAGGCCGGCGATACCGCCACCGCGAACATGGACAAGTGGGAGCCGGAGACCTGGCCGAAGGTCACCAAGGGCGTCGGTCACGTGGAGGCGCCGCGCGGTGCGCTGGGGCACTGGATCCATATCAAGGACACCAAGATCGAGAACTACCAGGCCGTGGTGCCGACCACCTGGAATGCGTCACCGCGCGATCCCAAGGGCAACATCGGCGCCTACGAGGCGGCCCTGCTGGGCACGCCCATGGTCGACGCGGAACAGCCGCTGGAGATCCTGCGCACCATACACAGCTTCGATCCCTGCCTGGCCTGTTCCACCCACGTCATGACACCGGACGGCGAGGAACTGACAACGGTCAAGGTCCGCTAGGCGGGAGGGCAGCGACATGAACAGCAAGGTGGCAAGTGGTCCGCACGATCCGGCCAACCAGAGGGCCGTGTATGTATTCGAGGCACCGGTGCGGCTGTGGCACTGGCTGCACGCCTTCAGCTTCGCGGCGCTGGCGGTGACGGGATACCTGATCGCCAACCCGCTGCCGTCACTGGCAGGCGAGGCCAGCGATCATTTCCTCATGGGCGATATCCGTCTCATCCATTTCATCTCGGCCTACGTCTTCGCCATCGGTTTCGCCGTGCGCGTCTACTGGGCCCTGGTGGGCAACCGCTACGCGCGCGAGATCTTCTATCTGCCGTTCTGGCGCCCGTCGTGGTGGAAGGGCCTGTTCTACGAGATCGGCTTCTACCTGTTCCTGACGCGCAGGCAGCACAAGATGCTGGGACACAACCCGCTGGCACAGGCGGCCATGTTCTTTCTCAACACCCTGGTGACGATCTTCATGATCGGTACCGGCTTCGCGCTCTACAGCGAGGGTCTCGGCATCGACAGCTGGGCGGACCGGATGTTCGGCTGGGTCATTCCGCTGATCGGTGACAGCGAGGGGGTACACGACTGGCACAACCTGGGCATGTGGGTGATGCTGACCTTCGTCATCATCCACATCTACATGGCGGTGCGCGCCGATATCATCGGTCGCGAGAGCAGCGTCAGCACCATCATCGGCGGCTGGCGCATGTTCAAGGACGACCAGCCCTGAGACGTGCCGGCGAGGCTGAACCGACAACACAGAACAAGGGCCGATGCCTGACAGCGAAGAACATATCGATACGCTGATCCTCGGGATCGGCAACGTGCTCTGGGCCGACGAGGGTTTCGGGATACGCTGCGTGGAGGAACTCAACGCCGCCTATGAGTTTCCCGATGGGGTACGCCTCATGGATGGCGGCACCCAGGGCATGTTCCTGCTGCCCTGGGTCAGCCGGGCGTCCCGGCTGCTGATCTTCGATGCCATCGACTTCGGCCTGGAACCCGGCGAATTGCGCGTCATCCGCGACGACGACGTGCCGCGCTACATGGGCGCCAAGAAGGTCAGCATGCACCAGACCGGTTTCCAGGAGGTGCTGGCATCGGCGCGCCTGCTGTCGGGCCGGCCCGAGCGCCTGGCGCTGATCGGGGTGCAGCCGCAGCAGCTGGACGACTATGGCGGCAGCCTGCGACCGTGCGTGAGGGCACGCATCACCGAGGCGCTGGCGGAGGCCTGCGGACAGCTGCGCGACTGGGGTGTCGACTACCGCCAGCGCGAACGGCCGCTGCAAGCGGACGAACGCATCGGTCCGGGAGAACTGGAAATGCAGAGCTACGAAACGGGTCGGCCGCTGTGACGCATCCGCTGATCCAGCGTCTGGTCGATGACCATGGGTATCCGCAACTGGACCGTGCCGGACACGATGACTTCGTTGGCGAGCCCGGCGTCTGTACGCTGTTCTTTGCCGGCGATCCGAAACGTTTCCGCGATACCACCGACGTGGCGGTAGTGCTGCCGGAACTGGACAAGGCCTTCGGAGGGGTGCTGCGCCCGGCGTTGATCGCCGCCTCCGCCGAGCGCGAATTGCAGGACTACTATGGTTTCACCGCCTGGCCGGCGCTGGTGTTCCTGCGTGACGGCGGCTGGCTCGGGACCATCAGCGGCATCCAGAACTGGTCCGAGTATCTCGAACAGATCGGCGAGTTGCTCCAGTCGGAAACGCGTCCGCTGCCTTCGGTCGGCATCCCGGTGGTGGGCGCATGAGCGGGCAGGGCGAAGACGGTGTGGGCCTCGGTGCCATCCCGGTAGTCGGCATCGGTCCCGGCAGCCAGCCTTCCGAGGCGGACGGCCAGCAGCTGGAGTACATCTCCATGCCGCGCGAGATGTACCGTTACCAGGCCCCGGATATTCCCGAACCGGAGCAGGTCGGTCACCTGCAGGCGGCCAGGGCCGCCACCGACTGGCTGCGTACGGCGCTGGAGGAGTACCGCGTCGGCGGCCAACCGCGGATCGCCGACATCTCCGCCCTGGACGCCGAGAACCGCGAGCTGGTGAACCAGATCCTCGGCGAGGGCGAGGTGAGCCTGATCTACCAGGGCGAGGTGCGGATCGACATGCAGGAATCCGTGCTCGCCGGGATCTGGCGCTCCTTCTGGCGCGATGCCGGGGGTGGCATCAGCCGCGACCTGATCGAGGTCTGTGACGTGCCGCTGCTGGCGCGCCGGCCCCCGGAACCCTCCGCCGGCGCCGGACTGAGCGCCGCCGAACCCCCGGACGACGTCATGAACGCGCGCCCCATCCTGAGCGAGCTGGAGGAACAGCTGCAGCGCTGGCGGCCGGGCCGCCCGGCGCACGTCGTCAATCTCACGCTGCTGCCGCTGTCGGAAGGGGATCTCGCCTTTCTCGACCAGGTGCTGGGCAAGGGGCCGGTGGCCACGCTGTCGCGCGGTTACGGTGAATGCCAGATCACCAGCACCGCCGTGGACGGCCTCTGGTGGGTGCGCTACTACAATTCCATGGGCACCCTGATCCTCAATACCCTGGAGGTCACCGACATTCCGCTGGTGGCCTGCGCGGCGCAGGAGGACCTCGACGATTCGCGCCGGCGGTTCAGCGAACTGCTCGAGCCCTACTGGAAGGAGCTGTCGTGAACCCGGCCGACGCCAGCGCCCGCATCGACGACGACAGCCGCCTGGAGTGTCGCATCTGCTGGTACCTGTACGATCCGGCCGTCGGTGACGAGCTCGGGCAGATCCCGCCGGGAACGCCGTTTTCCGCACTCCCGGAGCACTGGCGCTGTCCGCAGTGCGATGCCGGCCGGGAGATGTTCCTGCCGCTGGAAGGGCGCTGAATGGAGACCCCCGCGCCGGATCCGGTCGACAGGCTGGTGGCCGCCTATCGCGACATCGCGATGACGCGCATGCAGGGCTTGCCGATCTGCAACCCGGCGCTCGAGGTCGAGGCCATCGGTTTCGGGCGGCGCGCGCAGCATCGGGTCGGCGTGCTGCTCACGCCCTGGTTCATGAACCTGGTGCTGCTGCCGGAGGGCGGGGACGCCTGGCGCGAGGCTGCCATCGGCAGCAAGATCGAGTGCCGCCTGCCGGCCGGCGAATATGAACTGACGCTGTCCGACGTCGAAGGGGCCGGGGTGCACCTGAGCACGCCGCTGTTCTCGACGGTGCAGGATTTCCCCGACCAGGAGACCGCGCGGCGCGTGGCGCTGGAGGTGTTGGAACGACTGTACGAGGCCGACGGCAGGCCGGCCGCCGCCGGCCCGGTCGAGCGGGAACTCGCCCGCGAGGGTCTCCAGCGACCGCTGTCGCGGCGTGATCTGCTGCGCGGCCGCATTGCGCCGGGCGACTGAGCGAGGCGGCCGCGGTGCACGAGTTCTCGGTCTGCATCGCGCTGATGCAACAGGTGCAGCAGATCGCCCGCGAGCACGGCGCCGGACGCGTCGAGCGCATCCGGCTGCAGGTGGGGCCGCTGTCGGGCGTGGAGGCGCCGCTGCTGCAGCACGCCTGGCCGCTGGCGGCGGCCGGCACCCTGGCCGAGGACGCGGAACTGGTTATCGAGAGCGCGCCGATACGGGTACAATGCAGCCAGTGCGGCGCGGAAACGGAGGCGAGCGCCAACCGGCTGCTGTGCGGCGCCTGCGGCGATTTCCGCACGCGCCTGGTCAGCGGTGACGAGATGTTGCTGGCCGACCTGGAACTGTCGCACATCGACCAACAGAGGGCGCAATAGACCATGTGTCTCGCCATCCCCATGAAAATCATCGCGATCAACGGCTTCGAGGCGCGCTGCGAGGCCAAGGGCGTGGAGCGCGACGTCAGCCTGTTCATGATGATGAACGAGGACGTGGAGGTCGGTGACTTCGTCATGGTGCACGTCGGCTACGCCATCCAGAAGATGACGCCCCAGGAGGCGCGCTCGGCCTGGGAGCTGTTCGACGAGGCGCTGGGAACCGGCGACATACCGCTGACGACGGGAGACGATCATGTGTGATACCTGCGGCTGCAACATCACGCCCGGTAACGAACACCTGGTACAGCCGGGTGGCAGACTGGCGCGCACCGGCGACGGTCGCGAGGCGGTGACGGTGCTGAAGAGCCTGCTGAGCGAGAACGACCACCAGGCGAGCCACAACCGCGACCACTTCGACCGTCACGGCGTGCTGGCGATCAACCTCATGTCCTCGCCCGGCGCCGGCAAGACGCGCTTGCTGGAGGCCACCATCGACGCGCTCGGGGACGAGTTCTCCATCGCCGTGGTCGAGGGTGACCTGGAGACCGAGAACGACGCCGAGCGCATCCGCGCCCGCGGCGTCGAGGCGGTGCAGATCGCCACCGGCAGCGCCTGCCACCTGGACGCCCATATGGTGCACGATGCCCTGCACCGGCTGGACCTGGATGGCGTCGATATCCTGTTCATCGAGAATGTCGGCAACCTGGTATGCCCGGCCAGCTTCGACCTCGGCCAGCACCGCAACATCACCCTGCTGTCGGTGCCGGAGGGGGACGACAAGCCGTCCAAGTACCCGGTGATGTTCCGCGCCGCCGACCTGGTGCTGCTCACCAAGACCGACCTGCTGCCCTACCTGGGCGACTTCGATCCGCAACGCGCCGAGCGCTGCCTGCGCCAGCTGGCGAGCGAGGCGCCGCTGCTGGCGCTGTCGGCGACCTCGGGGGAGGCGCTCGAGGACTGGTTCGGCTGGTTGCGCGGGGAACTGCGCGCGCAGCAGGAGCGCCGCGACCGGGGAGAGACGGCGCGACCCAGGATCCAGCCGGACGGTGCCCGCCTGCACGCCGATATGCACAGCGGTCACCACCACCAACATCACCACGGCGACGCGGCTTCGGGCGGCAGCTGAACATGGCGACCACGGCGCGCCAGTGGCTGCAGCGCATCCGGGCACTCGAATTGCCCGAACGGGTGCGCATCATGAACGTGTGCGGCGGACACGAGCGCGCCATCACCCTGGCCGGCCTGCGCGCGGCGCTGCCGGATGCCATCGAGCTGATACCCGGCCCCGGCTGCCCGGTGTGCGTCTGTCCCGAGGAGGATGTCTACCAGGCGATGCAGCTGGCGCTGCACGAGGACATCACCCTGGTCGCCTTCGGCGACATGCTGCGGGTGCCGGTCAACCTGCCGAAACGCGAGATCCGCTCGCTGGAACAGGCGCGCGCCGCCGGCGCCGACATCCGTCCGGTGGCCTCGCCCACCGAGGCGGTGGCGATCGCCCGCGCCGATCCGCAACGCCCGGTGGTGTTCTTCGCCGCCGGTTTCGAGACCACCACCGCGCCGGTGGCGGCGATGCTGGCCGAGGGGGCGCCCGACAACCTCAGCGTACTGTTGTCGGGGCGGCTGACCTGGCCGGCGGTGGCCATGCTGCTGGATTCGGAGGACGCCGGTTTCAATGCCTTGATCGCCCCCGGCCACGTATCCACCGTCATGGGGCCGGAGGAATGGGAGTTCGTGGTCCGCGACCACGACATCCCCGCGGCGGTGGCGGGCTTCACTCCCGAATCCTTGCTGGCGGCCATGTATTCGACCCTGCGCCAGCTGCTGGAGGGGCGCCGCTTCCTCGACAACTGCTACCCGGAGGTGGTGAAGCCCGGCGGCAACCGCTCGGCGCAGCGCTGGCTCGAGGAGACCCTGGAAGTGAGCGATGCCACCTGGCGCGGTGTCGGTACCATCCCGAAGTCGGGTTACGTCCTGCGGGAGGGGCTGGCGGCCCACGACGCACGCAAGTTGTACCCGTCGTACGAAGACCCGCAGCGCAAGCGCATCGGCGAGATGCCGGCCGGCTGCGACTGCTCGCGGGTGGTGCTCGGCAAGATCTATCCCAACGAATGCAAGCTCTACGGGCTCGCCTGCACCCCGCGCAGCCCCATCGGTCCCTGCATGGTCTCGGACGAGGGCGCCTGCCGTATCTGGTGGGCCGGCGGCGTGCGTGAGCGCAAGGCGCCGGAGGTCGCATGAGCATGGCCCGATCCGCCCTGGTCCCGCCGCAGTGGTCGATGTCATGCCGGCGCAGGCCGGGCTCCACGGAACCCGGGGACCCGCTTTCACCTTTTCTTCAGCGGGGGCAGGGCCGTCACGGCCGTGCCTGCACGAGGTCCGGGACATGAGCTTCGGCCTGCTGTCACTCGGCTTCCTGCTCGGCATGCGCCACGCGCTGGAGACCGATCACGTCGCGGCGGTCGCCTCGCTGGCGACGCGCAGCGCCTCGGTGCGCGAGACCATCCGCCAGGGTGCGGTCTGGGGCCTGGGTCATACCCTGACGCTGTTCGCCTTCGGTTCCGTGGTGCTGCTGATGGATACCGTGATGCCGCAGCGCCTGGCGCAGGGTCTGGAACTGGCGGTCGGCGTCATGCTCGTCGGGCTGGGGATCGACGTGTTGCGGCGGGTGATCCGCGAGCGCATCCATTTCCACGTGCACCGTCACGACGACGGCGTCCGTCATTTCCACGCCCATTCGCACGCCGGTGAGCGCGGTCATCCCGAACTCCACCATCACCAGCACGTGCGCGGCTTTCCCCTGCGCGCCCTCTTTGTGGGACTGATGCACGGCATGGCCGGCTCCGCCGCCCTCATCCTGCTGACCCTGCAGACGGTGCAGTCGCCGCTCACCGGCCTGCTGTACATCGCGCTGTTCGGTATCGGTTCCATCGCCGGCATGGCGGCGCTGTCGGCGATCATCGCCGTGCCGCTGCGCTATTCGGCGCGCGGCCTGACCTGGCTGCACAACGGCCTGCAGCTGGGTATCGGTGCGATGACCCTCGCCATCGGTGCGCTGGTGGTCTACCGCATCGGTTTCGTCGACGGCCTGCTGGTCTGAGGGGTGGGGGGCGGCACAGGACCCAAGTCCGCCAGCGTGGTGGCGCCCGAGGCGCGCCGCTGGCGTATCGAGGGGCAGGTGCAGGGCGTCGGCTTCCGCCCCTTCGTGTACCGCCTCGCCAGCGAGCTGGGCCTGCGCGGCTGGGTGCTGAATCGCAGCGGCCAGGTGGAGGTCCATACCGAGGGTGAGCCGCGGGCGCAGCAGGCCTTCGAACAGGAACTGTTGCGGCGGGCGCCACCGCTGTCGCGGCCGACCATCGCGGCGGTCAGCCGGGTGCCGCCGGGGGGCTTCGATGCCTTCCGTATCCGTGCCAGCGAGGCCAGTGCCAGGGCCGAGATCCACGTGCCGCCCGACTGCTTCACCTGTGACGACTGCCTGGCAGAACTGCGGCGACCCGACGACCGCCGTTTCCGCTATCCCTTCATCAACTGTACCCAGTGCGGCCCGCGCTACACCCTGATCCGGTCGCTGCCCTACGATCGCGCCAACACCAGCATGGCGGAGTTCGAACTGTGCCCGGCCTGCAACGCCGAATACCGCGACCCGCTGGACCGCAGGTTCCACGCCGAGCCGGTGGCCTGCCCGGTGTGCGGTCCGCAGCTGGAATTCGTGCGCCCCGGTGCACGACCGCAGCAGCGCGAGCGGGCGCTGTCGGCCTGTCTGCAGGCGCTCCGGGAGGGACAGGTGGTGGCGGTCAAGGGTGTCGGCGGCTACCACCTGTTGTGCGATGCGCGCAACGAGGCGGCCATCGCCCGCCTGCGCGAGCGCAAGCCGCGCCCCCACAAGCCGCTGGCGGTGATGTTCCCGGCTTCCGGCGGGCAGGTGCCGGCGGCGCTCGCCGGCGAGGTCGAGGCCACGGAGGCGGAGTTGCAGCTGTTGCGTTCGCCGCTGCGCCCCATCGTGCTGCTGCGACGCGCGGCCAGCGGCAGTCTGCCGGGGGCGATCGCGCCCGGTCTGCGCGAGCTCGGGGTGATGTTGCCCTACAGCCCCTTGCACCACCTGCTGCTGGACGATTTCGGTGCGCCGCTGGTGGCGACCTCGGCCAACCTCAGCGGCGAGCCGGTGCTGACCGACGGCGCCACGGTGGAGCGGCGCCTCGCCGGCGTGGCCGACGCCTTCCTGCATCACGACCGGCCGATCCTGCGCCCCGCCGACGATCCGGTCTACCGCCGCATTGCAGGCGCTCCGCGGCCGCTGCGCCTGGGGCGCGGTTGCGCCCCGCTGGAGCTGGAACTGCCGTTCGAACTGGAACGGCCGGTGCTGGCGGTCGGCGGTCATACCAAGAACAGCGTGGCGCTCGCCTGGGAACGGCGCGTGGTGCTGTCACCGCACATCGGCGACATGGGCAGCGCACGCAGCCTGGAGGTGTTTGGCCAGGTGGTCGACGACCTGCAGTCGCTCTACGGGGTGCGCGCCGCGGCGGTGGTGGCGGACGCCCATCCGGGCTATGCGAGCACGCGCTGGGCGCAGCGTTGCGGTCTGCCTGTGACGGGCGTGTATCACCACCGCGCGCACGCTTCGGCGCTGGCGGGAGAACACGACATCGATGGTGACTGGCTGGTGTTCGCCTGGGACGGGGTCGGCTACGGCGAGGATGGCAGCCTGTGGGGTGGCGAGGCACTGGCCGGTCGCCCCGGCGACTGGCAGCGGGTGGCGAGCCTGCGCTCCTTCCGCCTGCCGGGCGGCGAGCGCGCCGGCCGCGAGCCCTGGCGCAGCGCGCTGGCACTCGCCTGGGAGGCGGGACTGGACTGGAGCTGCCCGGAGATCGGCCGCGAGGAACAGGCGCTGCTGTACCATGCCTGGCAGCGCGGTCTCAACGCGCCGAGCAGTTCCGCCGCCGGTCGCCTGTTCGACGCCGCGGCCGCGCTCGGCGGTGTCTGCAGTCGGGCGAGTTTCGAAGGGCAGGGGCCGATGCTGCTGGAGGCCCTGTGCACGGAGGGCGCGGAAGCCATCGAGCTGCCGCTGCAGCGCGGCCGTGACGGCGTCTGGCGGAGCGACTGGGAGCCGCTGGTGCGCTGGCTGTTGCAGGCACAGGTCGATGCCGCGCGCAAGGCGGCGGTGTTTCACGCCAGCCTGGCCGCGGCGCTGGTTCGGCAGGCGCTGGTGGTACGGCGGCAGCGGGGCGTGGACCGTGTCGGTCTGTGCGGCGGCGTGTTCCAGAACCGGGTACTCGCCGAGCAGGCGCTGGCGGGTCTGGAGGCCGAGGGTTTCGAGGTCCGTCTCAATCGCCAGGTGCCGGTCAACGATGCCGGGCTCTGTTTCGGCCAGGTGATCGAATATGGTTCAATAGCTGGCAGATAGCCCCTGTATTGCACGAAGCGCCCGGGAGCGCCGGGCTCCGGCCCGGCAACAGCGATTGCCGTTCCGGTCTGTGCCGGAGACTTCCGCGATGCCGGGCTGGAGCCCGGCGCTCCCGGGGGGACACCAGCAGGAAGTGTCATGGTGTGACGGCGCCGGATGAAACGGGTGCGTCGCCTCCGTTAACAAGTCATTCCCCTAAAAGGAACCACCATGCAGGACACCCACATCTCCCTGGCCCACGGCAACGGCGGGCGTTTCATGCGCGAGCTGATCGACGAAGTGTTCGCGCGCCAGCTGTCGAACCCGGATCTGGACGTGCAGGCCGATGCGGTGAGGCTGGCGCTGGAACTGGAGGAAGGCAGCGAACTGATGTTCACCACCGACGGTTTCACCGTCCAGCCGCTGGAATTTCCCGGTGGCGACATCGGCTCGCTGGCCGTGCACGGCACCACCAATGATCTCGCCGTGGCGGGCGCCTTGCCGAAGTACCTCAGTCTCAACGCCTTCATCGAGGAAGGACTGGAGATCGAGCTGCTGGAACGGGTGGTGGCCTCGCTCGGCCGGGCGGCCGCCGAGGTCGGTGTCGAGGTGGTGGCCGGGGATACCAAGGTCCTGCGCCGCGGAGAGGGTGGTGGCCTGTACCTGGCGACCACCGGCATCGGCATACGACTGCCGGGGCCGGTGTTGTCGCTGCGCGAGATCAGGGCGGGTGACCGCATCCTGGTCAGCGGCCCGGTGGGGGATCACGGCATCGCAGTGATGCTGGCGCGCGAACAGTTCGGTCTGCGCGGTGACCTGCGCTCGGACGCCGCAAGCGTTCTGCCCTTGACCACCGCGGCACTGGAATACGAGGGCCTGCGTTTCATGCGCGATCCCACCCGCGGTGGTCTGGCGACGGTATGCCACGAGATGTGCCACGCCACCGGCCTGGACATCCGCCTGGACGCAGCTTCCGTGCCGGTACGTGATCCGGTGCAGTCGGTGTGCGACATGCTCGGCTACGATCCCATGTACCTGGCCTGCGAAGGACGGGTGGTCGCGGTGGTCGCGGACGAGGACGCGGATGCCCTGCTCGAGAGCTGGCGCGGTCTGCCGGAAGGCGAGGAGGCGGCCGTGATCGGGCGCCTGGAGAGCGGCAGCGGACGTCTCCTGCTGCAGACCGAACTCGGCGGCGAGCGCATCCTCGAGGAACTCGAGGACGATCCCTTGCCGCGGATCTGCTGAGGACCATGGCATGGCCGGGGATCCTGCTGCGCGTGCGCTGGCCGAAGGCAGGGTGCTGGTCGAGGCCCTGCTGGACGCCGGCGTCTACGACCATCCGACGCATGACATTCACCTGGTCGAGACCCACTGTGCCTGGGTGATACTGACCGGCGACTTCGTCTACAAGCTCAAGAAGCCGGTGAATTTCGGCTTCCTGGACTATTCCACCCTGGAGAAACGGCGTTTCTACTGCGAGGAGGAAGTGCGCCTCAACCGGCGCTTCGCACCCGAGCTCTATCTGGGCGTGGTCCGTATCACCGGCAAGCGCCGGCGGCCCCGCATCGACAGTGCCGGAGCGCTGCTCGACTACGCCGTGCGCATGCGCCAGTTCCCGGAAGGCGGGTTGTTGAGCGAGCTGGCGGCGTCGGGGCAGTTGCAGGAAGCGCACATCGATCAGCTGATCGAATGTATCGCCGCCTTTCACCGTCGGGCGGCGGTGGCCGGCGCCGACAGCGACTATGGCGAGCCGCAGCAGGTGTGGCACTGGATCAGCGAGAATTTCCGTCATATCCGGCCGGCGCTCGACAGCCGCGAGGAGATCGACCGGCTGCAGCAGGTCGAACGCTGGGCGGAGCAGCGGCGGGGCGCGCTCGAGGCGCTGCTGCAGCGTCGCAAGCGCGAGGGCTTCATCCGCGAATGCCACGGCGATCTTCACCTCGGCAACATCACGCTCATCGACGGCCGGGTGACACCCTTCGACTGCATCGAGTTCAACCCCGGGCTGCGCTGGATCGACGTGTTCAGCGAGGTCGCCTTCCTGCTGATGGATCTGGAC
>DROT01000152.1 GCA_011321775.1 Gammaproteobacteria bacterium
ACTCGGACTCATCCTTCTCGCCATCCCAGAGGGCGTACTTCTCCGGGGTCTGGTGGGCCTCGGTGATCGCCCATTCCAGTTGTTGCAGGACGGTCTCGGTATCCCCGGTGCTCCCATCCACCGCCATCCAGATTCCGATGGCGGCATCCAGGTGACAGAGCCGGTTCTCTCGCTGCAGCGGCTTGCTCAGCTCATCCAGCATCTTCAATGCGGCCAGTTGGGCATGCCCCCGATTCATCAGGCCATCCAGCGTGACCAGGTAATCGGCGTTGCCTATGCGTTCCACCCGTTCCGGGTCGCGGGCCACACGCATCAGGCGCTCTTCCAGCTCGTTTAGAAACTCATCCACGGCCCGATAGCCCAGGCTGCGATTCAGCTGCCGCAAGCGGCTGACGTGGATCAGAAACAGGGATAGGCCGCGGCCCTCGCGGCTTTCGAGCCGTTCCTGCAGGCGAGCGAAGGTCGTGTTACGGTCGATGCCGAGGGTCACAGGTAGAAGACCTCGGGATCGATATCGTAGCTGCCCGGATCGAGGGTACTGCGGATGCCCAGATCCTGACCATCCGGTGCCTTCAGAACATCCTTCAGATCCAGGACATCGAATTCCGCATAAGGTCTTTTCTGAGCATCCAGCAAAAGCATGACCTTGGGGCGCAGGCGCCGGGTACGGTGCTGGGCGATCACCACGGCGACCTGACCGGTGCTCAGCTCGACCAGGGTGCCGACCGGGTAGACACCGATCACCTGGATGAACTGCTCCACCAGTTCGGGCTGGAACAGGCTGCCGCGCCATTCGAACAACAGCTTGACCACCTCGTGGGGCGAAAGGGCCGGGGCATGGACCCGTTGCGTGGTTATGGCATCGTAACAGTCGGCCAGCCCCATGATGCGCCCGACCAGGGGGATGGCAGTGCTCTTGAGACCGCGGGGATAGCCGGAGCCGTCATGCCGCTCGTGGTGGGTTTCCACCATGCTCAGCACTTCCCGGGAAATACCCTCGATACCGGAGACGATCTCGCGGCTGAGGGCCACATGCCGCTGCATGGCTTCCCTTTCCCTCTCGTCGTAGAGGCCCGGCTTCTCGATCAGGGCGCGGGGTAGACGCAGCTTGCCGACATCCAGCAGCAGACCGGCGGTGCCCAAATGAAGCAGCAGATCGCGCGGCAGTCCCAGATGGCGTCCCACGGCGATCGCCCAGATCGAGGTATTGATGGCATGCTGGTAGCTGTAGTCGTTGCTGATCCGCATGCGGCTCAGCCAGGTGAAGGCATCCGGGTTGCGGACCATGCTGTCCACCATGGGTTCGACCACCAGGTCGAGATCCTGGATATCCAGCTTCTTTTCCTGGCGGATATCCTCGAAGGCCTGGTGGATCTGCCGGGTCAGGCGAGCATGAGCGCCCCGCGCTGCATGGATTTCCTCGGAGAAACTGCGACTTGGCGGGTAATCCACCGGATCCTGGCGGATGAGGCGTTTTTTCAGCTCACGCGGATCGCTCCCCGCTTCGGTACCGGGCTGGCCTCCCGGAGTTCGGGCTCCATCCTGGTGATTGCTGCGCTTTTCATCGATATACACATGCTTGCAGCAGCGGGCAAGGCGGTCGATGTCCTGCTGCGAGCGAATGATGCCGCCCTGCACCTTGAAATCGGTTTCCTGCCACGGACGATCGAGGCGGCTGACATACATGCCGGGCTTCAGGTCGCCCACTTCGACACGAGTTTCAACTAGGCTCAAGGTTGCAGTCCACGCCAGAGAAAGAACGGAGTATAGACCAGGGATCGGGCAGCGGCAGCGCAGATGACAGGGCCGCTGTCAGCGCGGAAACACCACCAGATGATCCACCATCAGGCGGATGCCGATCGCCTCGCCAATGGCATGATCGTGGTGGCTGGGCACCAGCGCCAGCACCTCGGCACCGCTGGCCATGCGCAAGGTGTAGAGGAACTCGGAACCGCGAAAGGCACGGTCCACCACCACGGCCTTTTCTGCTGCATCGTCGTCGTGCAGCAGATCGTCGGGGCGGATCAGCACATCCACCTCGCAACCCGTGCGGCAGGCCTGCGGCAACTCTCCCTGTATCCGCCCCAGTTCGGTCTCGACCCGGCCGGTATCGACCACGGTTCCCGGCACCATCACCCCTTCGCCAATGAATCCGGCGACAAAACGGCTCGCGGGACGGTGATACAGCTCATAGGCAGTGGCCTGCTGCTCCAGCCGACCCTCGTTCAGCACGCAGATCTCGTCGGCCATGGAGAAGGCCTCGTGCTGATCGTGGGTGACCAGGATGGCCGAAATGCCTTCCTGGCGCAGGATGTCGCGGACCTCGCGCGCCAGTTGCTCGCGCAGCTCCACATCCAGGCTGGAAAAGGGCTCGTCGAGCAACAACAGGGAGGGTCGGGGCGCCAGGGCGCGCGCCAGGGCGACCCGTTGCTGCTGACCGCCGGAGAGTTGATGCGGCCAGGACCGACCCATCGCCGGCAGACCGATCAGGGCCAGCAGTTCCTCCACGCGCTGCTTCTGCTCCCGCTTCGGCCGACCGCGCAGACCGAAGCGAATGTTCTGCTCCACGGTGAGGTGCGGAAACAGCGCAAAGTCCTGGAACACCATGCCGATGCCGCGCTGCTCCGGCGGACGGCACAGGCCGCGCCCGGTCACCACAACGCCATCGACGAGAATCTCGCCGGCATCCGGCATCTGAAAGCCTGCAATGCTGCGCAATACCGTGGTCTTGCCGCAACCGCTCGGACCCAGCAGACAGCCGATGCGGCCCCGCTGCAGGGTCAGGGAGAGCCGGTCGATGACAGTCTTGCCGTCGAATTGCACCGTCAGATCGCGTATTTCCAGGATCGTCTCATGCATGTCCGTTCTGTCCCGCTCTCGAATGGGCGATGCCGCGACTCAGCAGAAGTACCGGCAACAGACCCACCGCAATAATGCTCAGGGCCGCGCTGCTCGAATCCGCCAGGCGCTCGTCGGAAGCCAGCTCGAAGGCGCGCACGGCCAGGGTGTTGAAATCGAAGGGTCGCAGGATC
>DROT01000153.1 GCA_011321775.1 Gammaproteobacteria bacterium
CATCACGTTTAACTGGCTGAACGCCCTTGAAAAATCCTGCAGGGCTGATAGAATGCGCACCACACTGATGCGGGGTGGAGCAGTCTGGTAGCTCGTCGGGCTCATAACCCGAAGGTCGTTGGTTCGAATCCAGCCCCCGCTACCATCGTTTTCGACACCCGGTCGGCCGTCTGGTCGGCCGTGAGTCGAATCAGTCCCTCGAAGTTCACGCCGATTTCCGCTTCCAGTATTCCCTGTTCTGTCGGGTAGAGCCGGATCGTGTCGCCGACGAGGCCCTTGAGGGCTTCGCGGGCGGCGGGGATGTCGGTCTTGAGGCTGTCCTCGAGGCGGTCGACGAGTTCGCGGTAGTGCTGGCCGAGGCGGGGCAGGATGTCCGGCAGGGTGGCGGTTTCGCGGGTGGCGAGCTCGGCGGCCAGACGGTCGCGCTGGGCTTCGGCTTCGGTGAGTGCATTCTGCAGGGCCGTGCTGATGGTGCCCTGGCGGATGGCGGCCACCATGTTCTCGATTTCCCTTTCCAGTTTTCCGAGCCGGCGGCGAAGGCCTTCGTCGTCGGATTCCCGTTTGCGTTCGCCGAGCAGGCGCGTGGTCTCCTTGCGGAAGTAGGCCATGGCTTCGTCCGTGAGCAGTTCCTCCTTGATATGTTCGAGCAGGCGCGACTCGACGAGGTCGCGGCGGACGTGGATGGCGTTGTCGCAGACGTGGGTGCCACGATCGCGGTGCCCGGCGCAGCCGTAGGCACGGTTGTTGGCGAGGACGTAGTTGGCGCCACAGATGCCGCAGACGAGCAGGCCGGAGAACAGGTACTTCGGCCGGCGGCCACCGGTGCCCTTGCCGGCTAGGGCGCGGGAAGTGGATTCGCGCCGGTTGGCGTCGAGGCGCGATACGACGCGGCGCCACAGGTCCTCGTCGACGATACGCAGCTCGGGCATGTGGTGGACGATCCATTCGGATTCCGGGCGCTCGATGCGGCGGCGTTTGCCGGTGTCCGGATCCTTGACCCAGCGGCTGCGGTTCCAGATGTAGTCGCCGCGATAGAGCGGGTTGTTGAGGATGCCGACGCCGGCGCGGCGGTCGCCGTAAATGGCGGTCCGGGACCAGGTGCCACCGCGCGGGGCCTCGATGCCGAGGCGGTTGAGCTCGGCGGCGATCCACATGGGGCTGTGGCCGTCGGCGTACCAGGTGTAGATCCGGCGGATGACGGCGGCCTGTTCGGGGTCGATTTCGCGGCGTACGGCGATAACCAGTGGCCGGCCGAGGCGATCGGTGCGTGTCGGATCCTCGATGGGGACGTGGCGGTAGCCGTATGTGCGGCCACCGGCGTTGTGGCCCTTGAGCGCCTGGCCGGTGAGCCCGCGGTGGGTCTTTTCGCGCAGGTCGTCCAGGTACAGCTCGTTCATCATGTTCTTGAACGCGCGGTGGATCTTGCGCGTGCCGGCCGGATCGGCGGAGTCGTAGCCGTCGGAGACGGCAAGGATCCGGATCCCCCAGTATTCGAGGCGGCGGATGGCCTGTTCGCATTCGACCTGATCGCGGCCAAGGCGGGAGAGATCGTCGATGAGCAGCGCCTGGAAGTGGCCGGCCTCGGCGTCCTCGAGCATGCGCCGGTATTCCGGTCGGTCGGATACGGCGCCGGAGACGGCGTGGTCGCGGTAGCGGTGTTCGACGGTCCAGCCGTGGCGCTCGGCGACGGCGTCGCAATTGCGCTCCTGGTCGTCGATGGAGGCCGCGCGCTGGGCGTCGGAGCTGTAGCGGGCGTAGGTGGCGGCGATCATCGGGTGGCGGCGGTCCGTGGCGATGGTCGATTCTGTTGCCGCGCTTCGGGGGCTGTCAACTTCGAGGCTTCACGCTCGCGGACGGCGACCAGCTCGTCCACCGCGCGACGGGCGAGGAGTTCGATGAGGCGCATGTGATCGGGGGTAAGCGACACGGTCAGGCGTCTTCCGTTTCCGGCGCGATGAAGGTTTTCCAGGCCTCGCGCAGCTCGTCCGGCGTCTCCATGCGGTCGCCGTCCTCCACGATGCGTTCGACGAGTTCGTCGGCGCTCAGCTTGCCGAGGCGGGGACGGTCATCCTCGTCGTACACGCCCATCTCGATGAGCAGGTCCACCAGCTCGGCCTTGGTGTAGCGCTCGAGGTATTCCGAATCCGGGCGCCAGTCCTCGATGTCGAGCTCGGCGCGAAGGGCGAGGTTGGCGAGGTGCTCCTTGTCGAGCGCCCGCAGCACGCCGAATGCCGCGGCTGCCTGCAGCTTGCCATCGAACTGCGTCGCGATCAGCGACGGAAAGTCGAAGACGTCTTCTTCGTCCAGGATGCGCAAGCCGGCCCGTTCGAGTTCCTCGGTCACGGTTTCCCCCAACCGCCAGCGAAAATCCAGGTCGATAGCGGCGAGAACCAGCAGCATGATCTGCACACAGGGATGAAGTTCGACGTATCCCTTCAGCTCGGCGCGAAGCCAGTTGGCAATTTCGTATTCGTAGGTGTATCGCTGGCTGGGATGCGGTTGGCAGGGTGTGTTCCCGTCCGGGATCGAGCCAGAACGATCGTCGGCCGCCTGATTGGCCTTGCGGGTTTCACGGTCACGGTCTTCCTGTTCCTGGCACTTGCGGTCGTAGCAGGCCTGGTCGAGGCAGAACAGTTCGTGGCGAGAAGCGTCGCCTGCCGAGATGCGCCGCATCTTTCGGCAGCCCGTTTCGATGCATTCGGCCCGGTAGTCGAATGGCGGGGTCCATGGCACGTTCAGCTTGGCGTGATGTACGTGATAGAGCTTTACGATTTCCGCCTGCAGGCTTCGAACGCCGGGTCTGAAATCGTCGTCGGCGTAATCATTCTCGAGATCCGCCATGACGGCCTCCGAGGCCATGGCCGTGAGCAGGTGCTTGCCGTGGCCCGTCGAGATTTCCCCGCGGCGCAGCAGGTCCTGGGCCCATTCCGGCAGCTCGGCCAGGCGCATGATGTTGGAGACGTGCGGTCGCGACATCTCGATGCCGTGGCGCTTGAGGGTCTCGACCACGTCGGTCACGCTCTTCTGGCCGTGTTCGCTGCGCAGGCGGCGCAGGACGTTGGCCCATTCGATGGGATTGAGGTCGCGGCGCAGGTGGTTCTCCTTGACCTGGGCCATCATGCGGGCGAGCGGATCGTCGTTGGCGTCGTCGTCGAGCAGGGCGGGGATGGTTGCCTTGCCCGCGGCGAGGGAGGCGCGGTAGCGGTTCTCGCCGAAGAGGATGATGTAACGCCCTGGCGCACCGGGGTTGGGGCGTACCGTGATGGGTTGTAGCACGCCGCGCGCGCCGATATCCGCGGCCAGCTCCTGGATGAAGGCCTCGTCGAAGTCCTTGCGCGGCTGGTCCGGGTCGAGGTCGACGATGTCGAGCGGCAGCTCGGTGACGACGCCGGGGTGCATGTCGATGCCTGGTGGCGTCTTGCTGGCTTTGGCGGTGGCGGTCATGGCAGTGTCCTTATCAGATAGCGTTTTCATCGAGCTTGTGATCTCCGCACCAGTCGGTTTCAAAAACGACTGGATAACCGTTCATGCTTGGCGCATGGCGACGGCATCGACCAATAGGCGCTGTGTTGACCGAATGTTCATCCTTTTCTTTGAGCACGAACCACATGCAGGTCGCGCATGACATCTTTTTCGAACGATGCCGCCATGGGTCGTTGTTGGTTAGGCAATCAGAAGCGTTCATTTTTATCTCCTCGTTCTGGTAAATGATTCGAGTGTGCTGGTTGTTCTGTGTGTCTACGTAGTAGACAATCAACAGAGCTCGAGCAGATCGGCCGGGTACGGAAAGCGCTTTCCGGTCTTCATCCATTGGTGGCAGGCCCATGCCAATTTCTCCGGTTCGATATCGGCAAGGGCTTTCGTATACATTCCAACCATTCGTTCGCTGGGTTCGACGTCCTGAAAAACACTGGCCAGATCGGCCAGCAATTTAACGATAGATTTTTCATTGCTCATGCCTGCACTCCGGTTCCTGGGCTCGTGCCAATTCAGATCCGACCGTTCAGGAATAGATCGGCCATGACCTTTTCGCGGATGCGTTCGGCGATGCTGTCGACGGCGTCGCGGACGATGTTGTGCGGGCGCACCAGGTCGTACCACATCATCACCTTGCCTTCGCGGATGCGGTGGCGGAATCGCGCGACGACCTTGTATGCCGCTTCGCCTTCGAAGACGCGGATGCCGAGCGTGAGTTCCTCGGGGATTTTCAGCTCGCCCTTGATTCCCGCCTGGCCGTCGAGCTCTTCGCGATACTGGAGCTGGACCTGCCCATCGGCCAGGCGAACACCGCTTTCGAACGTGACCTTGTTGTTGGCCTTCAGCGTGGTCACGATCTCCAGCATCTCCGCGGCTTTCGGTTTCACGATTTCATCCATGTGCTGCTCGATGAAATAGGCGAACCTGATCTGGTCCATGGCCTGGCCGTCGTTCTCGGTCCAGTCGATCCATTCGCGCGTTTTCGTGCATTCGAAGCGCACGACGTGCTCGCACCAGTCGGGTGTGCCCGGGTTGTGGTAATCGAGCACGCCGACGAATTCCGCATTCTCGGTATCGCAGAACACGACTCCGCCGCCGTCCTGCGGACAGAACACGTTGTAATAATCGATGAACGAGTCGGCGTCCTTCACCTCGACACGTTGTTCGATGCGTTGGGGACGATCCATGAATTGCCGTAACGGCACGACCTCGACGGATTCCGTGGCCAGCACGACGGGCACGCCGTTGACCTCCTGTACCTTTGCCGCGCCAAGCTGTTTGCCGGCCTCGATGGCGGCCTGGGTGTCGGATACGGGGTTGTTGTTCTCCATCAGTTTTCCTCCACGGTCTTGAATTCTTCCGGCGTGTCGTCCACGGCGCGCAGATCCAGGTTGCGCTGGCGCGGATCGTCACGCATCAGGTTTCCGTCCGGCGTGCCGAACATCAGGGTGATCCCGCGCTGGTGCTCCGGAATCTTGGCGGTAATCTTGTCGCGCAGCTCGTACTGGCCATCGCCGATCGGCTTGACCGTGATTTCCAGTGCCACCTTGGCCTGCTTGCCCGTTTCACGTGCCATGCAGACGGCTTCTGACAGTTTTTCGCTCAGTTCTTCCTGGGTCAGGCCTTGTCGCAACGTGGCGACGGTGGCGTTCCATAGATCGGGTCGGGTGGTCATGGGGTTCTCCTTGGGTTGGTTCACCATTCGATGAGGCGGTATTTCACGCCGATCGTGTTCAGTCCCTGGTCACGCTGTTCGGTGGAGGACTGGTGGGAAAGAAAGAAGGTGACGTCGCGGACGCGATAGCCGGCCTCGACCTGGCCGATGGGGTTGTTCCACTGCTCGACGCCGTCGGGGCGCTGGAGGCGCACGTCGTCGGTGGGCAGGTGGAGGCCGATGCCGATGTCCACGTAGAAGATGCCGGCGAGGAGAAGGGGGCTCATGCTTCGGCCTCCTGCTGGCGGATCCGGCGGTAGATCTCGTCGCGGTGGACGGGGATGTCGCGCGGGGCCTCGATGCCGAGGCGGACGGTGCCGTCCTCGCGCACGGCCAGCACGGTGACGGTGATCCCGTGGCCGATCATCACGGCCTGGCCGGCCTTACGTCCGAGCACGAGCATGGCGCACCTCCTCGTCGGCCCGCTGGAGCAGGCGAACGTTCTGGCGGTAGATCCAGACGGAACGCAGGAAGTCGGCTTCCTGTATGACGCTCCCGCGCCAGGGCGGCGCGGCCAGTTCCAGGGCGTCGATGAAGCCGCCCAGCCAGCCGTCGAAGGTGTCGGCGGCGATGTACAGCCTGTTCGTCAGGCCTTCGCGTGCGTAGCCGTCGCAGCGCCGGCAGACCTCGCGCCAGCAGGAGTAGAGGTGCTCGCGGGCGTTCCGTTCGCGGCGCAGGGCCTCGCTGGCGGCCGGGTCCAACGGTTTCCCGGGAAACAGTCGGGCGGGTCCGGTGGCGGGTTCGATCATGGGGATTCCTCCTTGTGCGGGTCGGTTTCCGGGCCCTGCGGCCAGGGCTCGTCGTCCAGGCGGTTGATGCCGCTCATGACCACCAGGGCGACGACGAGGCCGAGCAGGCCGGCGAGGCCGGCCAGCAGCCACAGGGCGATGGACAGGGCGTCCACGGCTCAGGCCCGGACGAGCTCGAGCGGGAAGGTGCGCTTGACGCCGTCGGCCAGGCCGCGCAGGTACTGCTCGCGGCGGTACAGGTAGCGGCCGTAGCGGGCGGCGTTGCGGTAGTCGTTTACGCGCTCGCGGTGCTGGCGGATGACCAGGCCGGTGAGTGGGTTGATGGACATGATGGGGACCTCCTTGCGCTGAATCAGTACTGCAAAAATATATCACAGATATACGACAGTCAATACCGGTGATATATTTTTTCGGAGGTCGTTGGTGGTGGGGGAGGGGGATATGCAAAGAGGGATAGAGCCATCACGACGTGATTGGGCTATACTCGCTGCACTTATAAAGTGATACTCATATTCCGGTTTTTTGCTGGATAACTTCGCCAAAACAACAATCTAATTAAAGGGCGAAGGGAGGCGGGCCGATAATACCCATGGTCCGTAAAGACAGAGGATGTCAACGGGTATCCGTTAGAGGAGGAGCCATGAACTGCAATCCCGCTGTTCTCGGCGATAGAATCCGCACATATTCCGAGGCGGTGGAAGCCGTCACCCACCTGGATATTCTCCGTGCCGTCGATATGACCGTGGACAATCTGGTCCGCGAACAGAGGATGCTGCGCGGCTATCTCCGCTTGGCGGAAGACGCGCTCGATTTCGTGCATTCCTGTGATGCCGACATGGCATTGGACGACGATGACGATACTGCCGTGAAGCTACTCGAGGGTGCTGAGGGCGATATCGCGGCAATGCATGCTGATTTCGAGCGCCGGATGCAGGCTGCCCTGGATGACGATCGCCTTAATGGTGATCACGAGGAAGCCGTGGTGAACGAATATCGGGAAACCCTCGATCTCCTCGAGCGCATGCACGCCATGACGACGAAATTACGCTGGGCAATCATGGAGCACGATGCCGATGTCGACGAGGTGACCGGTGAATTCGACAATGCAGAGGATCTCATTGCCCATCTGCGCCGTGCATGAATGGACAGGCCTGTGGCAGGTGGTATCCGGATAACGCGAGTAAGAACGACAAAGCGTTTCGAAAAGGATTACAAAAAGCTGCCCGACGTTATCAAGGACCAAGTCGACATTTGCTTGCGCCTGTTACTGGATGATCCGATGCCTGGGCGACTAAGATTCGAGAAATTGAATGGTTACCGAAATCCCAACATCTACAGTATCCATGTGACCCGAAATCACAGTCACAAGCTGACGTTGGAAATCGAAGATAATGTTGCCACACTGCGAAGGGTGGGAACGCACAAGACAATCGACAGGAGCCCGTAAGGCGTCGCGAAAATGTCGATGAATCAGCCAGAGAAAAAATCGGATCAGCTACTCAAGCGTCTTGGGGTCATGATGCGACTCCCGCATGTCAGCGAATTCGAGATGGCCATGGTCGAGCGCGAAGTTCGGTCGTTAATGCCAATAGACCCGTTTGGAGCGAATCTGGCATTGTCCATCATCGCTTCAATCAAAGCGAATGTGCAGGACATGCGAAAATACCATCAGCGGGCGAGGGCATTAGGCATTGGTAGCGACATTGTCGTTGCCGATGCCAATTATATCGTAACACTGCTGAATACGGGACTGTATGCGGAAGCGCTGGAATATGCCAAGAGTCTTTTTGAAATCGCTCCAGATAACCTCGATTTCCTCGATCTCTATATAGAATCCGCATTCCGTTCATTGCGTCTCGAACTGGCAAAGTCACTGGTAGATGAAAGGGCCAGACGTGTGCCAAAAGCGTTATCTGAGGCCAATAGTGTCAAAGAGATACAGGCATCATACAATTTTTCATCAATGGAAGATGACATCGCAATGGAACAAATGAGTATTCCGAAAATACAATCGCCAGATATATACAAGATTATTGAATTGGCGGCTGAGCATGCAAGAAGGATGGGGTTGGATGATGACAAGTTGTTTGCCGTCTACAAAGCCATTGAGCCTATTTTTCGAGAAGGAGGGATCCGTATCAGCAAGTGCAAGATGGCTGTTGCTACTTATGATGATGAAGCTTGGCTGGATGTGATTTATCATACAGACCGTTCTCCTGAGAAGGCTGCAGAACTCAATGCAGAGGCGGCAGACCGCATTGCACGAAAAGCGGATGCAGATGCCATGATGTTCGCCGTTGTCCGCTTTACCTGCGATCCGGAACTCTATGCCAATTCTGCCGCGTGACCTGCTTGAATGCGCAACTGCGCTAATTAAAGAAAACGGCGAAACATTCCAACGCGCGGCTGTGAGCCGAGCTTATTATGCTTGTTACCATGCGGCTCTACCCGTAGCAGAACGCCTTGCGCCTGTTGATGTCAATGGTGGGCTGCACAAGAAACTCTACGAGACCTTTATCAAGGAACGAGAATTAAGCTACAAGTCAGTTGGCTATATGCTCAGGCAGAGCCACAGCGATCGGATTCGTGCCGATTATCATCTTCAAGAAGAGATCGGAAGGCGTGATGCAGAAACGGTAATTTATACCGCAATCAAAATTCTGAACAAGATCGATTCGTTGGATAGAGATTTATAAAAATAATTTATGAGATAACGAGGTAGATATTGTTATCATCTCGCACGGGTCGTGGATATTTGAATCCACTAAGGTGCAACATGACGACACAAAGCAAGATAGAGTGGACGGAGCAGACATGGAATCCGACCACTGGATGTACAAAAATCTCTCCTGGATGCAAGTATTGTTATGCGGAGACTATGGCGAAGCGATTACAGGCCATGGGAGCACCGGGCTATGAGAACGGATTTGAGCTGAACCTGCAACCTACCCGCCTGCAGCAACCCCTTAGAAGACGCAAACCTACCGTCTATTTTGTGAATTCCATGTCAGACCTCTTTCATGAGGCGGTCCCAGACACTTTTTTGGATGCGGTCTTCGATATCATCTCGCAGACACCACAACATACATTTCAGATTCTCACCAAGCGTTCCGAGCGATTGCCAGATTATTTTTCCGGGAAACGCTGCCCGGACAATGTCTGGCTTGGTGTGTCCGTCGAAGATCGGCAATATGGTTTGCCGCGTATCGATCACTTGCGAAAGGTCGATGCCAAAGTGCGATTCCTCTCAATCGAACCATTGCTCGAGAACCTAGGCAAGCTCAATCTCGAGGCGATTCACTGGGTCATTGTTGGCGGTGAGTCAGGCCCCAAGGCGCGGCCTATGGCACCCGAATGGGTAGATAATGTGCGTCGGCAGGCTGTCGAGGCCGGCGTAGCCTTCTTCTTCAAGCAGTGGGGAACATGGGGGGCCGATGGTGTGAAACGGGCCAAGCAAAACAATGGTCGAGAACTCAATGGCCGCCTCTGGAACGAGTATCCGTTGGCTGTTTCGATTTGAGAATATGTTGCGCGACCTTCATCGAAAGTTTTATAGCTGCTTTCGACGGATTACTAATAGCAAAAAAAAGGGCAAACAACGGCGCTCCTTCCGGTGGCAGAATTAGCGGATCAGCAACTTTCGGAAACACTTTGCCAAGGCGTTTCTGAACGAACATCAGCAGGTCGTTCCATTCCGCGATTCGTGTGACTGCCGATGGGCCAAAAAGCTCTTGTTGAGGCGATTCTTCGTAAAACGCATCCATCCATGATTCAGTTCCCAGGCAACGGGTAATGGCGTTCTTCTTGTGCTCGTCCATAGCCGTATATTGTCTGGGTGTATTGCGATACAAGCCACTGAGCGGAAACAGAAACCAAAGGTCAATTGCGCGAGTATTGGCAATGACCTCAAGCGTAGACCATTCTACTTCCATGCCATACGGATCGAGAAACAAAACGGCTCTCTCATTACGACCCCAATTGATCTTTTCCAACAGATTACGGATTTCGAGGTTCGCATCACCATGTAATATATGGCATTCGCGATCCGGGTAATTGGCGCAGAGTTGTTGCAATTCACCAACGTGTTCGAGTGAGGTATCGATTAAATGGATTTGATCGAAGGGCGGATCCGTTTCGATAGCAATCCTGGCAGAACCATCGATGAGTTTTTCCTTACTGCCTTCCTTGATGGTGACATGACCAATTCCGGCGAAACCATCGATATAGTGAAGTCGAAATTTCTGGTTCAACGCGGTCGTATAAAACTTGAGATACTGTCTGAGTGTATCCAGTTTTAGTTCCGTCCATGAGCCACCAAATTTGTGTTCCATGTTATATATCCATGTCACCATTGAAAACAAAATGCGGGAATCTTTCTAGGTATGCGGCAGTATCATATACTTCATCAAATATGAGTTCGAATTTGTCATTAGATTTATCTTCAATATACAGAGCAAAAGCACGATCAAAACTTTCTATAATGTCAACGCCTTCCATGATGATTGCCCAAGTTGCATATTCAACGGGCGTGCCAAGGTATTTTCCCCTGCGCAGTTTCAGCATGTAGGTGTAATATCCTGCAGCAGCGAGCGCTTGTTTGCATTCTTCTCCACAATGCATTAAAGAGATTAACGCTGTTTCAGGATTATTTGAATTTTGTAACTGAGGATGTATTTTTTTGAGTTTATATAAGGTTTTCCCAACCTTTTTCTTTTGTATATCTAGGAAAGCCGTTGCATATTCTGGCTTGAAGCACCATTCATACACGAGATATTCAAAAAGTTCATTGTATTCATCTTCATATGTTTTGAAGAAACCAAGCATGTGGCGTCCATGTAAGGAAATGGTTTTTATTCTTCTAGAAAACCGATGAATCTGGTGTATCGTATTCGCCGGTACAATGAATTCCTACCTGTTAATAGTTGTGCGTTCGTCAGATTTTTCAAAATGGTAATTCTTCAATGCCAACAGCAGAGTAAAGATTGATAAAGACTTTTTTCCGGGTCTTGTTGTCGAGTAGCTGTTCGGCAAGAACAGTTTTGATAATTGTTTCCAAAACAGACGCCATTGGTCCACGCTTTTTCGAGCCGGCCAGTTCAAACATGCCGCCGATTGCGTCGCTGGTTCTAGGGCAATATTTGTGCAGGGCAGTTATGATTCGTTCGTTTTCTTTATCTGCCATGCCATCCAGGCTGTCCAGAAAATCCAAAAACTTGGACGGGTCATCGACGTCTGCCCTGGGATGACGAGCAATCGCAATGAGCGATTCGACCATTTTACGCTTCTCGTTTGTTGGGGCCTTTATGGAAAGACATTGAGCCGCTTGCAAGAAGAATCGAATATCATTCTGGCTAAAGAGTTCACCAGTGTCAGAAATGTAGGACGAATCCAAATCTGTTGATTGCGAACAGGCTGTCAGCAAAGAAACCGTGAATACAAATAAAACGCCAAGATAAAATCTGACAGGACAGGGTTTCATAGGCGCGTCGATCCGTGATCCACACAGTCGCCGGTGGTGCAGATGTGCCAGTTGGCGAAGCCGGAGCGGACGTCTTCGTAGGGTGGGGGGAGTTCGGGGACGTCGGCGCGGGTTTTTCGGAGGGTGGCAAGTTCACGGCGCAGGGTTACGGTTTCCTGGTAGAGGGCCTGGTAGCGGGTTTCCATGTCGTCGTGGATGGCGGCATCGAGGAGTTCTGTGGCGATCAAGGTGGCGGCGAGAATGACGGCAGCCACGGTGCGGCCACGGGGGACGATGGTCGGCCGGTCTAGCCAGGCGAGCAAGCCAGGACGGCGGTGAGGTTTCCCGGGAAACGTCTTTGTGGGTTGGGGGGTTGACAGGGGGCGGTGTTTCTCGGCGCGGGCGAAGCGGCGCACCAGGTCCTGCAGCTTGTCTTTCGGCTCCATCGCGGTCCTCCTTCCTTCGCATCGCCGCGGGGCCGGCTACCTCGAGGCGAAGCGTCTGCCGTGTTCGAACAGGCGGATGATCTTGTCGGAATCCATGGGCGGCGCCCCGGAATCCGTGAGTTCCTTGTTGATTTTATACAATTCCCAGAGAAATTCAGCCCTTTCCTTGGGGTTTTTGAGTTTTCCGAATTCCGTTTCCAGAATGTCTAGGCCTTCTAGTGCCTGAGTTAGGCAATCTATATCAATGCTCGGAATCTGAGAACTTTCTTCGATTATCTCTTGGTATTTATCAGGGTTATCTAAATAACCTTGAGGTAAACCAAGTGAAAGTTCAATGTGCCTAGCACCAGCATCACCAATGTTTCTGTGCCCAGAAACCCAATGATGAACCTGCGCCGGTGCTCTATTTATAGCTCTAGCAAACTCGGCTTGGCTCCCACCAAATTTCTTATTTATCAAATCAATTAGCGCATCACGCCGTGTCATGCGCGGATGATAGTTTTCATTGAGTATATCAGCGTTATATGTATTGACGGAGGCATATATCACGGATATATTTCCTTGTATGGAACCGCTTGAGAATGTCGTTTCGTTAATCGGTAGCCAAGCAAAGTTGGCACAGGTTATTGGTGTTACCCCAATGGCCGTTAGCGCGTGGAAAAGGCGTGGACAAGTGCCAGCATCACGCGTTTTTGCCATTGAAAAAGCAACAAACTTCAAAGTAAGTCGCCACGACCTCCGCCCCGATCTCTATCCCCGAGAGGACTGGTGCCAATGCCCGGCCTGTCGTCGCGAAAGGGGCGAGGCCGCATGATTTCCTCACTGTTCCATCTCCCGATGGATTCCACCTCCCTGGTGGTCTGGCCGCCGTGTCCCCATGCGGCGGCATTTCTTCTTCCCGACCGGCGCTCAGGATGCCTGCGCGGCGCCGGCCACATCCAGCCACGGTCACAGGAGCGGCCGGCATGAGCTACGCGGACGGCTACGACGCGCTGAAGCGGATGGTGCGCGGGTTCGACAGCTACCAGATCGCCTTCCACCTGATCGAGGTGGACGGGATCTGGAAGGGGAAGGACCTGGAGCGCGCCGCGAACCGCATCCGGGCCTGCCTGTCGCGGGCCAAGGGGGAGTTCTTCCACTTCTCGGAAATCATCGCGATCACGCGCTTCACGAAGCAATACGACGCGGTGTTCTTCCTGTGCGACGCGCTGGGGCTGTCCCGGCCGTTCCCGCTCTCGGTGCCGGAGCAGGTGGAGCGCCTGCGCGGTTCCATCGAGCAGGCTTCGCGCACGCTGGAAGCGGCAACCGAGGCGCTGGCGCGCATCGAGGCGCCGTGCGGACCGGAGTTCGGCGTACCGGGGCCCGATCCGGCCCTGCAGTTCCGGCGCCAGAAGGCAAGCGTCGAGGCCTGGCTGGATGTGGTGTTCCCGGACGAGCCGGAGGCGATGCCGTGACGCCGGCGTACCGGGATCCGGTGTTCGACCAGGTGCTGCGGATGGAGATCCGGGAGCGGGGTTGCCGATGTTGCCGGCGGCGGGTGGAGATGTCCTCCGGCGAGTTGCGTTGCGGCAGCGGGCGTTGGTTTCCGTCCTGCCGCGGCGAGCGTGGCGGCTTCGCGCTGGACGAGGAGGGGTGATGGATACCAAGTGGAACGAAGACGAGGACGAGAAGCTACAGGGCCTGCCGCTGATGGCGCAGGTGCTTTACCTGCGCGGCCTGCGCCGGCACATGGACTATGGTACCGGCCTTGTCGGCGTGACGCGAAAGGTGTCATACCAGATGTTCAAGGAGCTGCTGTCTGTGGACAGGCGATTCGGCAGTACGCTCCGCGACGACGAGGTGGTGTCGATCAAGCAGATCCGGGTGGCGCTGTCGCAGTTGGAAGCGGCCGGGTTGATCCGCAGGCGACCGAAGTCGAAGCGGACCGATCCGATGGTCTTCAGGCTGCTGTTGGCGTCGCTGGGTGCTGGTTTTTTCGATGATTCAGGCAGTACAGCAGAGATCCGTCCCGCAGAGGAAGGGCAGAGGAAGGGCAAAGGAGGAGAGGCAGAGGAAGGGCAAAGCGAAAACGTCGTGCCCATGCCGGTTTCCGGAACTTATCCACATCGAGGAAGGGCAGAGGAAGGGCAAAGGAGGAAGGGCATACCCCCGGATCTCCGGAAAAAAACACACACAGACGCGCGCTCGCGCGTTGATTCGCTCAAATGCAAAACGGCGCTGGTGCCGGTGCCGGACGATTTCGCCGTCACCGAGCAGCACGTGGAATACGCTCGCGCCCATCGTCTGCCCGATCCACACGAATGCTTGCTGGCATTCGTCGCACATCACCAGGCACGCGGCACGCTGCGGGAAAACTGGGATGCCGAGTTTCGCAAGTGGCTCGCGAATGAGCGGGTCTATCGCCAGGGAAGAACACGTCATGCTCAAGCCGGCACGAGCAGCACAGATACATCCCCATCGACGGCCAATCGGCCAGGAGGTTCACATGCCCCACATCAGCTACGCCGCCAAAGTGGCGCAGAAATCATTGCTCGAGGGTGCGAAGACGCTCTCGAGGAGTTCTCGCCAGAGGACGAGTGACGTGAACAAGCGGCGAATCCACAAGCTCTTCGCCCGGCTGAACGCGGTCTACGGCGGGACGTGGTCCGGGCGCTATCCGACGCCGAAGATGTTCGACCTGGCCGTGGAGGAGTGGGGGGCGGATCTGACGCCCTACTCGGACGGCGAGATCGAGGAGGCATTCAAGCTGTGCAAGCAGCGCTACACGACGGCGCCGTCGTTGCCACAGTTCGTCGAGCTGGCGAAGCTGGCGCACCTGCGCAAGTACAAGCCGGTTCAGCCGACGCAGGACGAGCCGGCCAGTCCGGAGGTGGCGCAGTACTGGATCGCGGAGATCCGCGCGAAGCTCAGCGAGATGGAGGCGCACGTTTCGCCGCCGGCATCGTCGCCAGCGGCGGACGAGCCGGAAACGGCGAAACGTGATCGGGTTTGATCGGGACCAGGACGAAAGGGGGAAGAGCATGAACCACGAGGCCCAGACGCAGGCTCTGCACCTGCTCATCGAGAAGATCCGGCCGTACCTGGCCGTTGCCGAGGAGACACTGGTGACGGGCAAGGGCGTCGACGAGATGAGCGCGTACTTCGAGTTCGCATCGCCACAGCCGGCTCTTCGCGGCGGCAGGCGCTACGTGATGCTGCTGGTGGAAATCGACGACGACGAGGCCTTCGTGCCGGCGGAGGCGCAGGCATGAGCATCCAGCGGCACGTGTACGAGGCGATGTCGATCATCGCCGAGCCGGTCACGGCGGCCGAGATCCATCGCCGGGCCCGCGGCCTGCGCTACACCGCGGAGCAGATCGGGGTGGCGCTGCGGGCCATGGCCCGGCGCGGAATCGTGGTGGAGACGCGCAAGGAACGGCCCAGGGTGCCCGCGCAGTACATGTTGGCCGAGAAGGCGAAGCTGCAGCTGCTGGCCGGCAGGCGCCCGGAGACGCCGCCTCCAGCGACCGAGCGGAAGGCGGAGAAGGTGGTGCGTTTCCCGGGGAACCCGAGCCCGTGGCTGGTGGTGCTGTGCCAGGGCAAGGCGGACGAGTCGATCGTGGATGCCATCGTGCGCCGGGGCTATCGCATGACCAGCGTGGACCGGGTGGAGGGACACAACGCGTATCGCTTCGAGCGCAAGGGAGGCGTCGATGGCGGCGGTGATGAGCGCTGAGGATCTGCAGCGCCAGCCGAACCCGGTCAGGGTGGTGGCCGACGATGCACATCCCGACGTGCCGGGCTGGCACTGTGCCGGGATGCCGGCGGCCTGGTACCACGCGATGCGCATGAAGTGGGCCCATGACTGGTCCGGGGCCAATGCGCTGGAATACGCGCTGTGGCTCGAGGCGGTGGACATGGCCAACGCGAACGGCTGGCGGGTGCCGACCGGCCAGGAGCGCCTGCGGCGCATGGCCGGCCTGGCCATCGCGGAGCTGGCCGATCCGTCGCGCTACCGTCAGCCGGAGAGCTGGCAACTGAAGGCGGCCTGGATCGGGGTAGGGCGTTCGCAATGGTTCGACATCTGGCAGGCACGCTACGAGGCGCTATACCGCACGCTGGACGAGTGGAGCAACCTTGCCTGGCGCCACGTTCGCGAGCGCCAGCAGGGCGCATCGACAGGTGGTGATGAATCGGGCTTGCAAAACCCGGAATGAGAAGCTACGATTTTTCCATACTCGGATAAATGCCCCCAGACGAAAACCACGGCATTTCTTCCCCACCGGGTATGCAATTTCAACGAACCCCGCTCCGGCGGGGTTTTTTATTGGGAGCGTGAAATGCCCTGGCGTGATCCGAGCAACTGGGTGCCGTTCGTGATGTCCGCAGGCGCATCGTCGGAGCGGCTGAACGTGCAGCGAATCATCGAGGCGATCATCATCGCTCTCGTGACCGGTGGGGTGACCATGTACGGGGCGCAGCAGATGGTGGTGGCCAAGCTCGAGAACCTGGACGAGAACCTCGCCAAGCTCGAGCGCCGGCAGGAACAGATCTTCCAGGACTTGTACCGACCGCGTGTGTCGCCACTGGAACGCGACTGGATGCGTTCGGTTCCCGCTGCGCCGAAGTGAATCTCCAACCGATGGCAGGCAATCATGTCGCGAAACATCAACGGGCTGACGCCGAAGCAGCAGGTCTTCTGCGATCTGTTCCGCGCGTCGGAAGATCCGGAGGTGCGCGGTAACGCGAAGGCCTGCTACATGCTGGCCTACGGGGCCACGGCCAGGTCGGCCGAGGCCAACGGGCCTCGCCTGCTCAAGGACAAACACGTGGCCATGTACCTCGAGCATAAGCGGCAGGAAGCCGAGGCGAAGGCGGACGTGAGCGAGGAGCGCATCCTGCGCGAGGTGGCCGCCATCGCCTTCCTGGATCCGGCGGACTACTTCGACGAGGACGGCAACCTGCGCCACGTGAAGGACATGCCGGAACAGGCCCGGCGCGCCCTGGCGCAGATCGAGGTGAAGGCGGTCGGCAGCGAGGAGGCCCAGGCCTTCGTGACGCGCATCCGGCATGGCGACAAGAAGGGCGCGCTCGAGCTGCTGATGAAGTTCAAGAAGATGCTCACCGACAAGGTCGAGCACGGTGGCGAGATCAAGACCGGCGGTGTCCTGTTGGTGCCGGCCGAGACGAGCTTGGAAGAATGGCAGCGCCAGCACTACGGCAGCCGGAAGTAGAGGTCGTCTGGCAACCGTTCCCGGGCGGGCAGACGCGGTTCCTGACCTGCCCGGTGCGGGAGATCTTCGCGGAAGGAAATCGTGGTGGGGGGAAGCGCCTGGCGAACGACCAGCCGGTTCTGACGGACAGAGGATGGGTGCCGGCGGGTGACGTGACCATGCAGGACAGGCTGGTCGCACCCGATGGCCAGTACACGCGCATCCTTGGCATCTACCCTGGTCGACGGGAACCGTACTATCGCGTGGTGACCGAGGGCGGGGCATCGGTGGTGGTCTGTGGCGAGCACAACTGGCTGGTCTATCACGGCAAGAACGGATCTCGCGACGGCTGGCGGGTGCTGACGACGGAACAGATCCGTGACCGGAAGGGGCCTCACTATCTGCCATTGATGTCGGCGCCTGCACCAGGGAGGAAATGGCGCGGTTTCGATCCGTGGATCGTCGGCTATCTGCTGGGCAACGGTACGACCAATGCCGCGCATCCGAGCATCTACACGGTCGAACCGGAAGTGATCGATTACCTGGAACGTGCGGGATGGCGGGTCTACGACTATCCATCACAGAGCACGACGATGGTGACGCTGCTCGGCGATGCCGGGAAGGCGCTGCAGGCATTGGTAGGTCGTCATTCAGGCGGGGACAAGCGCATTCCCTAT
Organism: Gammaproteobacteria bacterium; assembly: GCA_011321775.1. Taxonomy (GTDB): domain Bacteria; phylum Pseudomonadota; class Gammaproteobacteria; order DSM-19610; family DSM-19610; genus Thiogranum. The sequence goes on from DROT01000153.1 coordinate 17,714, forward strand.
GTTCTGCTTGCGGCAGATCCGGACAGCCGGCTCGCCCTGCTTCAGGGGCTGATGGACAGTGATGGTTCCGTCGAACGCGGAAACGGCACATCGAAAAACCCGGGCGGGCAATGCGCGTTCGTGAGCGTGTCACGCCATCTGGCTGAAGGCGTGCAGTATCTGGTTCGTTCGCTCGGCGGCAAGGCGCGAATCCACTGGAAGAACAAGCACAGTGACAAGGGCGGAAGACACGGATACTGGCATGTGTCCATCACCCATGCCGGCAAGTTCAATCCGTTCCGCCTGCCGCGCAAGGCCAGAAAGGTTCGGCCACAGAAAGGTAGCCGGAACCGGATATTGGCCATCGAGCCTGTCGGCGAGCGTGACGGTGTCTGCTTCGAGGTGGAGCATCCGTCGCATCTCTTCGTGGTGAAGGACTTCATCGTCACGCACAATACGGAGACGCTGATCATGAAGTACCTGCGCTACGTTGGCGTGGGGTTCGGCTCAGCCTGGACCGGCATCGTCTTCCGGCGCGAGTACAAGCACCTGGACGACGTGGTGAAGAAGTGCAAACGGTGGATCCCGCAGATCTTCCCGCAGGCGCGGTGGCTGTCGGCCAAGAGCGACTACAAGTGGGTCTTTCCGGATGGCGAGGAGCTGTTCCTGCGCGCCATCAAGGATCCGGACGACTACTGGAACTATCACGGCCACGAATATCCGTTCGTGGGCTGGGAAGAGCTGACCAACTGGCCGAGCAACGATTGCTACGAGGTGATGAAGTCGACCAATCGCTGTTCGGTGCCTGAGGTGCCGCGGTTCTACTGTTCCACGGGGAACCCGTACGGGGCCGGCCACGGCTGGGTGAAGGAGCACTTCATCGACATCGGTCCGGAAGGCACCGTGGTCACCGACGATCAGGGCAACGCCCGGGTGCGCATCCATGTGGACCTGGAGGACAACCGGGCGATGATGGAGAACGACCCGGAGTACGTGAAGCAGCTCGACGGAATCAAGAATCCGGAGCTGCGCCGCGCCTGGCGCGACGGGGACTGGGACATCGTCGTGGGCGGCTTCCTGCAGGGGATCTGGAATCCGAAGGTGCACGTGGTGAAGCCCTTCGAGGTGCCCCTGGACTGGCCGCGCTGGCGTGCGATGGACTGGGGATTCGCGGCGCCGTATTCCATCGGCTGGTACACGATCAGCCCGGACGGGGTTGTGTACCGCTATCGCGAGCTGTACGGCTACGGCGGCAAGGCCGGCGTCGGTACGCGGGAGTCGGCCACCGAGGTGGCGCGCAAGGTGCGCCAGCTGGAGGCGCGCGAGCTGGCGGCCGGGGTGGTGTTCCGGCGCAATCCGGCCGACAGCCAGATCTTCGCCAACGATGGCCGCGAGAAAACCATCGAGGAGTACTTCCGCAAGGAGGGGGTGCGCTGGGTGAAGGCGTCGAAGGGGCCGGGCTCGCGCGTGAACGGGGCGCAGGCCATCATCCAGGCGCTGCAGCAGGAGAAGTTCAAGGTGTTCGACACCTGCCGGCATTTCATCCGCACGGTGCCGGTGCTGATGCCCGATCCCCACAACTGGGAGGACGTGGACACGGAGATGGAGGACCACTGCTGGGACGAGGCGATGTATTCGCTGCGCTCCCGGCACAAGGCCCTGCAGCTGGACGACGCTGCCAACGAGCCGAAGCCGGGAACCTACGACTGGCTGATCAAGGTGACCTCGGAGAAGAAGCGGACGATCCGCGTCTGACGACACGACAGGACGATTTCGATGACGGGCCCGGCAAATGCCGGGCCTTTTCGTTTCACCGGTGAACCAACAGGAGAAAGACCATGAGCCTCAAAGTGAAGACCATCGCCAACGCCCAGGGCGTGGGCAGCTCCGCCGCCGTCCGCATGGATGCCACGCCGCACGTGACCAAGGATTCCGCGGTCGCCGTCATCCAGCCGTCCTCCGGGGCCGATCGGAGCTGGGCGCTGGAGAAGAGCGACGACGGCGGCACCACCTGGTCGAACGTGATCACCGGCTCCGGCGCGGCGCTCAAGATCGCCGAGGTGCAGATGGGCGAGCAGATGCGCCTGACCGTCTCCGGCGGCACGACCGGCACGGTCGACGCCCTGTTGATGGCCTGAGACGGCAGCGACGACAATGATGGAATCCACGGCTGAAACCGGGCGCGCGATGGACGAGGAGGCCATGCGTCCGGAGCACGACCTGGTCCGCCAGTGGAACGATCGCATCGATCAGGGCAAGAAGGACAACGAAAAGCTCAATCGCCAGATCGAGGAGCATCGGCGCTACGTGCGCGGGGTGCGCAGCGAAGACGATGCCACCGAGGAGCAGGTTCGGACGAACCTGATCTACGCGACACTGGCCTCGATGCTGCCGCACGTCTATGCGAAGAATCCGGAGATCGCGGTCACGCCCAGCGAGGCTGTGGATCCGAGCCAGTATCCGGCGGTGAAGGGCTTCGCGAAGAGCCTGGAGATCGCCGTCAACCGGCAGCTCGAGGACGCGAATCTCAAGAAGCGCGCCAAGGCGGCCGTGCGCGCGGCGATGACGGCACGGATCGGCTGGGTGAAGGTGCTCTACCAGCGGGACATGAAGACCGATCCCATCATCCAGAGCCGCATCAACGACGTGCAGGAGAATATCAGGCGGATCCAGTACCTGATCGAGGAATGCGACGACGCGGCCGAGCGCGAGCACAACGAGGCGAAGAAGGCCGAGCTCGAACATCAGGTGAAGGCGCTGGAGGCGCAGGTCGAGGTGAGCGTGGCCGAGGGGATCGTCATCGACCGGCTGCTCACGGAGGACGTGATCATCGATTCGGCCGTGAAGGACTTCGACAGCTACGTCGATGCGGAGTGGATCGCGCATCGGATCTGGTACCGGCCGGAGCGCTACGAGGAGGTATTCGGCAAGGAGGTCGACAGCAAGGCGAAGATGTATACCGCCGCAGGACGCGAGAGCAGCAGCGCGAAACGCTCGGATACCGATGCCTACCTGGCGGTGTGGGAGATCTGGCACAAGGGCAGCAACACGGTCTACACGCTCTGCGAGGGCGAGATGGAGTGGGCCCGGGATCCCTACCAGCCGCAAAGGCTCGGCGAGCAGTGGTATCCGTTCTTTCCGCTGGGTCTGCATCCGGTGGACGGGCAGTTCCAGCCCATGTCCACCGTCGAGCTGCTCAAGGGCCTGCAGGACGAGTACGAGCAGATCCGCTCGGACTACGCGGAGCTGCGCCGCAAGAACAAGCCGCACTACGTGACAAGCTCGGAGACCCCGGAGCGGGACATCCAGCGCAAGGTGGTGGCCGGGATCGGCGAGGTGGTCATCGTGGACGCCAACGGGCGGCCGTTGCGCGAGGTGTTCGACGTGGCGCAGCAACTGCCCATCGATCCGGCGCAGTACGACACCAGCCAGATCCGGGCGGACATGGAGTGGATGTCCGGTCTCGGAGACGCCGCCCGCGGCTCCATCATGCGCGCGAAGACGGCCACCGAAGCGCAGATCATGCAGGCCGGCCTGGCCAGCCGGACCACGGAGATGCAGGACGCCATCGAGGACTGGATCCGCGACATGGCCCAGTACGTGGCCGAAATCCTGCTGCAGGAGCTGACACCGGCCCAGGTGCGGCGCCTGGCCGGCGATACCGCCGTCTGGCCGCAGCTGCGCAAGGAGGACGTGTTCGACCTGGTCAAGATCGAGATCCGGGCCGGGACCACGGGCAAGCCCGACAAGCAGCGTGAACAGGAAAGCTGGGTGAAGTTCATGCCTCAACTGCGTGATCTGATCGCCCAGGTCAGCGAGCTGCGCCGCAACGGCGACACGGAGACGGCCGACGCGCTGGTGCGCGTTGCCCGGGAAACCATTCGCCGCTTCGACGAGCGCTTCGACGTGGAGGAGTTCCTGCCGCAGAACGCGGGCAAAGATCAGCCGAACGGCCAGCTGATGCAGATCCAGCAGCAGATGGCCGAGATGCAGAAGCAGATGGCGCTGCTCGATGCCCAGATCCGCAAGACCAATGCGGAAGCCGCCAAGACCGAGGTGGACGCCGCCGTCACGGCGCAAGGCCTCGGCGGCGTCATGCCGCCAATCGACGGGATGCTGCAATGAGCCTGACCAACGGAACGATCGTGCAGGAGGCCGCGGCATCGCTGGGATGGATGGCGCACGGCCACACGGTCGTGAAGGCAACGGTGACGAGCGTGGCCAGCGCGAGCTATCGGCTGATCGATCAAGCAGTCTCGGTATCTGGCATCGCCGCCGTGGTGCGGTATGCACGGCGCACGATACTGACATACCTCGTTCGCAGATGAACGATTCCCCAACCTACGGAGGTCCCCATGACAATCGAAGACGAGAACGAAAACGGGCGGAATATTCCCGATAACCCGAACGGCGAAACGGAGACGCAGTCCGATGGTCCGGAGCAGGTGGACACTGAACAGGCGACGGAGACGGAATCGGAGCCGTCGTCGCTGCTCGAGGCGGTGACCGAGGAGCTTGGAGGTGACGACGAGGGAGCCGGAGAGGGCGCCGAGGCGTCAGACGATGCCGGTCATGATCACGGCGACGAAGGGAATGCCAATGCTGGTGCGGAAGGTACCGATAGCGATAACAGCGAGGCCGAGGCTGAAGGGAATGATAAGGCGGACGAGGGCGGCGAAGAGGACGATCTCTACGCGCCCTTGCCGGATGACGTGAAGGAGAAGACCCGCGAGCGCTTCAACAAGCTTGTCGAGTCCCACAAGGCGCTGTCCACCGAGCTCGAGACCTATCGGAGCGAGAACGAGGGCTTCCGGGAGGTCATCAACTATTCGCAGGCCACGCCGGAGGAGTTCAACCAGCTCATCGAGTATTCGCGCCTGGTCAAGACCGGCGATCTGAAGGCGGCGCTGAACATGCTCGACGAGCAGCGAGCCCAGATCGCCAGGCTGCTCGACGAGCCGGTGGCCGGCGTCGACCAGCTGGCCGATTTTCCGGATCTGAAGCAGCGTGTCGAGCAGATGGAACTGTCGCAGCAGGACGCGCTCGAGATCGCGGCGCTGCGGCGGCGCGAGGCGGCCATCCGTGAACAGCAGCAGGCGGCCGTCCAGCAACAGGAACAGGCGACCACGCTGCAGCAGGAGGTCGACCGGGCGTCACAGGCGATCGTGCAGATGGTCAACCAGTGGCAAGCCAACGACATCGACTTTCCCCGCAAGCAGGAACGGCTGATGGCCAAGGCGCAGGAGATCGCCGAGCGCTATCCGCCGGATCTGTGGCAGCAGGCGCTGCAGGACGTCTACGACGCGATGCAGGTGGTCCAAGCGCCTGCGTCCGAAACACCCCCTTCGCCGCAGCCGCTTCGGCCCCAGTCGGGCGGCGGCGGAAAACCGGTTCCACGGAGCATGCTGCAGGCCGTGGAACAGGCGCTGGGCGAGTAGTCGCCCGGCAACAGCACGACAGCCGTATCGCCGGAGTCGCGCCCGGCAGGACAGTATCGAGGCCTCGTCTCCCTCAAGTGCTGGGAATGACATCGCAACACGTGTTCAACCCACTACTCGAGGAGTATCACCATGCCTTTCACCGCAGAAGAGATCGCGGCCGCCGGCAAGATCAGTCTGGACTACTACCAGAAGAACAAGCCGGTCGACCAGGTCAATACGGAGCGGCCGCTGCTCAAGACCCTGAAGTCGAAGCAGAAGAGCGCACCCGGCAACAAGCAGTTCATCGTGGAACAGCTGCGCAAGAGCAACGGTTCCAACTTCCAGTGGTTCAACGGCTCCGAGGTCGTCACCTACAACAAGCGACGCAACATCGAGCAGTCGCAGTACGCCTGGCGTTCGGCCCACGACGGTTTCGCCCTGGACGAGGATCGGCTGATCCAGAACGGGATCACCATCGACGAGTCCGGCAAGGGCAAGAACCACACCCAGGCCGAGCGGGTTCAGCTGACCAACCTGCTCGAGGAGGAGATCGAGGCGCTCGATCTCGGTTTCGAGGAGAAGTTCGACCAGGCGCTGCACCTGGACGGAACCCAGGACGCCGACGCGGTCATCGGTCTCGATGCCATCGTCTCGCTGACGCCGGCCACCGGCACCGTCGGCGGCATCGACGCCTCGGCCAATCCCTTCTGGCGCAACCACGCCGCCACCGGCCTGACCACGGCCACCAGCACCGGCAATATTCTCAACCAGATGGAGCTGGCCTGGCGGGCCTGCATCCGCAACGGCGGCGTGCCCGACTTCATCCTGGTCGGGTCCGACTTCTTGGACGGCTACCGGAACTTCATGATGAACACCTTCGGCCGCGTGAACTACACGCCCACCGGTCCGAAGAACATCGACGGGGGTTCCGGTCACAAGCAGGGCGTGAGCACCGGGATCTACTTCAACGGCGTCGAGCTGGTGTGGGATCCGGTGTTCAGCGAGCTGGACACCCTGTATGCGCCGACCACACCCTGGGAGAAGCGCTGCTACTTCATCAACTCCCGGCACCTGCGCCTGCGGCCGATCGACGGCCAGGACATGGTGACCCGCAAGCCGCCTCGTGCCTATGACAAGTACGAGTACTACTGGGGCCTGACCTGGCGCGGCGCGATGACCTGCAACCGCCGCAACGCGCACGCGGTGCTGGCCATCGCCTGATCCATCGTCCGATGGGGACCACGCCGGGCGTGTTGGCCCGTGCGCCCGGCGTGGACGTGCAACGGGCCACCTTTCCCCAAATACAGGAGAACGTCATGACCGACATCAACGCTCGCCGCGTCCACGTGCTGGTGGACCGCGGCCCAATGGAGAAGATCCCGACGACTGTCTATGCCCACGAGATCCCGTGCCTGGAGATCCAGCACGGCGAAGGCTCCGTGCAGGAACTCACGGATCTGCCCGAGGGCATGGATTACGACGAGATCGGCGAACTCGCCAGTCTGGATCTGGACGAGGAATGGTCGCGCCTGATCGCCAAGTACGGGCGCCATCCGGAACTCAACGTCTCCGTCTGCGAGTACGTGTTCCATGGCCGGAAGGACAATCTGCGCAAGGCCTGCGACGAGGCCGGGCCGCAGGCCGAGGAATCGGACGCCATCGACGCCGACGGCGACGGCAACCTGTCGAAGGCCGAGATCCAGGCGCGGCTGGCCGAGCTGGACATTCCGTTCCAGAAGAACGCCAACAAGGGCGTGCTGCTCGAGACGCTGCGTGACGGTCTCGCCCAACTGCTCGACGAGGCGGAGGTGCCCTACGACGAGGATGCCTCCGTGGAGGTGCTCTATCACCTGCTGCCCAAGGGTGAGGCCTGATGGCGTTGCCCGGGAAACCAACGTTGGGTGAGCTGCGGGCCGAGCTGCTGTCGCGGCTCGGCTTCGCGGCCCAGGGTGCGGCCGCCGGCACGTTGATCACGACGGTGGACTCCTACCTGAAACGGGGGCAGGAGTATCTCTACTGGAAGTACGATTTCAACGAGCTGCGCCGGATCCACGACTACACGGTCAATCCCGGGCAGATCCTCTACGACTGGCAGGACGACATGGAGCCCCGCCGGCTGATCTCGGTGCAGGTGCTGTTCAACGGTGTGTGGGAGCCGCTCACGGAGGGCATCGAGTGGCAGCACGACACCTACGTGGACAGCCGCTATCATCCGCAGCGCTACGATCGGCGCGACCAGCTGGAGATCTGGCCGGAGCCGGACAGCAACTATACGCTGCGGGTGGAATACTTCCAGCGCCTGGCGCGCTTCGAGCAGGACGGCGACCGCTGCACCATCGACGACGCGCTGTTGTTCAACTACGCGCTGGGCAAGTCCAAGCGCCACTACAACCAGCCGGATGCGCAGGACTACTTCGACGAGGTGGCCGATCTGCTGCGCCGGCTCAAGAGCGGCGAACACGGCAACAAACGCTACGTGGTCGGCGAGATCCCGGGCGCGCCGCTGCCGAAGCCGAAGGTCGTGGACTACACCTGATGGCGCGCGCGATCACTTTCGATCGGTTCGAGGTGGGCCTGGATCTGCGCAAGGGCCCGAGCGTCTCGGACGCCAACCGGTTGCGCGAGCTCAGGAACGCCTACGTGACCACCGGCAAGGTGGTGCGCAAGCGGCCGGGCCTGACCCGGATCGCCACGCTCGAGCCGGGCACCAAGGGCCTGGTGGCCGGGCTCGGGAAGCTCAACACGTTCTACGAATCCGGCAGCGTCACCCACACCAATACCCTGTTCCAGGCGCACCAGGTGGCCCATCCGACCGATTCGCAGCCGGTGGCGCGGATCCACAAGGGCGACGTGTTCGAAGGTTACCTGTACGTGTCGGTGGAATACGCCGACGGCAGCATCTGGCACCACTATCTCGATGGCGCTCTGCCATCGCACATCACCGACGCGAACTGCCCGCAGTCGGCCGCCTGGATCAAGATGAGTTCGAAGATCTGGGCGCCGGACGGCGACGTGGTGCGTTTCAGCGCCACCAGCCTGCCCAGGGACTGGAGTACTTCGAACGATGCCGGCTTCCTGCCCACCGGTCTGCAGCAGACCGGCGCCCTCGAGGCGCTGGCCCTGGGCCAGCAGGATCGGGATCTGGTTGTCTATTTCCAGGACAGCGCGCAGATCTGGGTGCCGGATCCCGATCCGGCGCTGCACGTGTTCAAGAAGCCGATCAACGGGGTCGGCACGCGCTATCCGCGTTCGGTGAACAACGTCTCCGGGGACAGCTACTTCCTCTCTGACTTCGGTTTCCGCTCGATCAGTATGCGCGGAGCGACCGACAACCTGACCGACGTGGACGTGGGCAGTCCCATCGACGTGCGCGTGAAACCCCTGCTGACGACGGGCATCGATCCGGTTTCGACCTACTACGCCGGCGGCGGCCAGTACTGGTGCGCCATCGGCAGCTCGATCTTCGCCTACACCTTCTCGCGCACGATGAAGATCAGCGCCTGGTCGGAATACACCCTGGGGGTGACCGTCGACGACTTCGCCACGCTGGGCGGCAAGCTCTACATCCGCTCCGGCGACGACGTCTACCAGGTGGACGATGCGGTCTTCACCGACGACGGCTCGACCTACGAGATGGTGATGGAGATGCCGTATCTGGACTTCAAGCTGCCGGGGGTGATGAAGCAGATCGTTGGCGTGGATGCGGTCATCCAGGGCGATGCCGATCTGCAGCTGCGCTGGGACCCGCGGGATCCGAATCTCATCACCGACAAGATCCCGCTCTCCGGCGACACCCGGCCGGGCAGCATGACGCCGGTGGAGGTGATGGCGACGTCGGTCGCGCCGGTCATCACGTCAACATCGAACCAGGCGGTGCAGATCGATTCGCTGACCTTCTATTACGAGACGCTGGGGGTGACCTGATGTGGGCCGTGCATCTCTATCAGATCTGCCTGCTCGACCCGGAGCCGGTGCGCGAGCTGGTGGACGTGAAGTGGTTCCGTCGTCGCTGGCAGGCCGTGCTCTACAACTGGTGGGTGAACCTGCCATTCGGGCTGAGCCTGTTCGTGATCGAGGGGGAAGTGCATGAGCACGCAGCTGACGACGCTCCTTGACGCGGTGACGGCCACGGGGCCGGGGGCCTCGCTGGATCTGAGCGTCGATCCGCGCTACCAAGGCGGCGCGCACAGTTTCGTGGTGAGCGGGACGTTCGTGGGCACGGTGGTCGTGGAGGGCTCGGTCGACGGAAGCACCTGGCATGCGCTGGGCTCGTTCACCGACGGCGGTGGCCTGCTCGAGCGCGATGGTGTCTATGCACTACTGCGCGGCAACGTGACGGCGCTGACCTCGGGCAGCATCACGGTCAAGGTCCGGTACGGCAGGCTACAGGATCTGAAGACCGATCTGGACACGCTGCTCGGCCGGCTGACGCAGGCCCGAGCCGGTTACCTGGACAACCTGGTGCGCCTGGACACGGCGGTCAGCAGCGTCTCGGCCAAGGCCAACATCGACAACCTGATCAAGCAGATCCGGGCGCAGACGTCGATATGATCGAGACGCTTCGCATCGATCAGGCGATCTACGTGGCACGTCGCATGCGCGACGCCGACTTCCGCGAGGTGATGGCGACGCGGTGGGACGACGATCACGACCGGTTCGCCATCGATTCGTTTCAGCTGCCGGGCATAGCCTGGGCCGCGACGGACGGCGAGGGCCTGCCGGTGGCCATCGGCGGCGTGGCCATGCACACGCCAGGCGTCGGCACGGCCTGGCTAGTGGCGACCGACGATTTTCCCCGCGTGGCCCTGTCGGTCACGCGCCACGTGCGCCGGGTCGTGGCGCGGCTCCTCGATGGGCACCTGAACCGGATCCATGCCTTCTCGGCGGCTTTCCACACCGACGCCCATCGCTGGATGAGGCGGATCGGCATGCGCCCGGAAGCGACACTGAAGGCTTTTGGCAAGCGCGGGGAGGACTTCGTCATGTACGTGATCACACGGGAGGACTGAACATGTGTGGTGGTGGAGGAGGCGGCGACGGCGGTGCCGCCGAACGGGAAGCGGCGCGGCTTCGAAAACAGAACGAGGCCATCGCTCGGGTCAACAAGCTGTTCGGGATCTACACCGAGGCACCAAAGCCGAGACGCGAGGATTTCGTGACGACCCAGGGCCCCGGTGGCCGCGGCCGGCGATTCGACGAGGCGGCCTACCAGCGGGCGATGCAGGAATGGGAGGCGCGAAACGCGAGTGCGCGCGAGGCGGCCGGGAGCAATGCCGAAGCGCGCACCGCGCTCTACGACCGGCTCAAGGGCGATGTTCGTGACTACTACCTGAACGATTTGAACCGGCAGCGCACGGACACCGAACGCACGGCCCGTTTCGGTCTCGCCCGACGAGGTGTCATCGGCGGATCGTCCGAGCTGGACGTGGCGGATCGGATCCTCGAGGAATACAACCGCGGCGTGCTCGACATCGGCAACCGTGCGGATCAGGCGGCGGTACGGGCGCGTGTCGCGGACGAAAGGGCGAGACTGGATCTGATCAGCCGGATCCGGTCCGGGATGCAGGCCGGCAACGCTCTGGCCAGCGCCACGAACGCCCTGCAGAACAATCTCGAGGACGCCAAGGCCAACGCCATGGCCCAGTCGCTGGGTCAGGTCTTCTCCGACTATGGCTACTACCTAGCCGAACGCGCGAAGGAGCGGGGATATCGACGTGGCCAGGGCAGCATGTTCTACGCCAATCCGGCCAGCTACTACGGGAGGGGATGAATCATGTGCAATCCGGCACTGGCGATGATGGCGGCCGGGACCGCCATGCAGTATCTGTCACAGCAGCAGGCCATCTCACGGGCGAACGGCGAGATGGGTCGCGTGCAGGACCGCAACGACGAATACAACCGCCAGATCATCGACGTCGTGAACCAGAATGCCGAGCAGTACGATCCTTCCCGCCGTCAGGCGGCGATGGATACGGCGCGACAGGACGCCATCGCGTCCTTGACCGGCTACCTCGCCCGCGCCCGGGATGCCGGCATGGGCGAGGTCAGCGCTGCGACCCAGGGTCGCACGAGCGAGGCCTTCGACACCGAACGCGCCCGACGGGTCGCAGCGCAGGCCGATGTGGCGCAGAAACTGGCCCAGCTCATGGGGCGGGTCCGTGGCCCGGTCGATTTGCGTACGGAAGAGGCGTTCACCAATGCCGATGCGGCCAGCCGGATCGGCCTGCTCGGCCAGGAGCAGATCGCCATGGGGCGTGCCGGCATGTACGACGTTGGCCGTGCCGGTCAGCCGGATCCGCTGCTGATGACCGCCGGCGGCGCGCTGGCCGGTTACGGGGCCGGCAAGGCCATGTACGGTGGCACGACGACACCTGGTACGAGCGCCGAACCGGTGGCCATGAGCACTTACGGGCCGGTCTACGGATCACGCCGCGGGCCGGTGATTCCACGTTCACTGTTCAAGGGGTGAGTGATGCGCAACTACGCAACCCTGTCGCAGGGCGCCTACGCGCTGGGCAAGGCCCTCGCGTCGGCGCCCGGAATCGAGAAGGCGTACGAACGCCGGGCCATGGCCGACGCGATGCGTAACGCGCTCGGCCAGGCACGGACCCGCAAGTACCTCGTCGATGCGGCGCTGGGCGAGCGGCAGCTCGCGTCCATGGACGAGGGTCGTGATCGTTTTCTGCAGGGCGCCACGGGCCTGAGCCAGCCGCAGATCGCGGAACTGACTCGCAATCTCCGCAACGGCTGGATGAAGCAGGCGGCGGGTCCGCCCGCGCCGACCATCGACACGAAGACCGGCGATCCGATGCTCGAATATCCAGCCATGCGCGCCGGGAAACCGGCCTGGTACACGCCGGACGTCGAGCGGCGCTTCCGGCAGGCGAACATGGCGCTCGGTGCCGCGCAACTCGGCACCGGCCAGACCAACGCCGAGAAGCTGATGGCCGCGCTCCAAACCGCCACGAACCTCGGTCGGCAGGATCGGATCATCGCCGGCGAGGCCGATCCCGCGGCCATCGCGCGCGCCATGGCGGCCACGGCCGGCAAGCCGACGGTGGACGTGACTGCGAGCGGCATCGCCTTCAACCCCTATGGCGACAAGAACGATCTGAACACGCAACCGTTCATGGCCAGAATCGCGGCGAGCGTGAAAGGCGGAGGTGGCGGCAGCGGCGCCGGCGGTGGTCGCCGTCTCGGCGCGCAGGCGGGACTGATCCGGTTCCTGGTCGACGAGATGAAGATCCCGGAACAGCGGGCGATCGAACTGGCCTTCTCCCGCAAGAACACTTCGGTGCGCGATCTGATGGCCCAGGCCTATCAGGAATCCATGAAGTCGCTGATGCTGTCGATCGACCAGGGCGACATGAGCGATGCGGAGTTCTACGCCATGCTCGACAAGATGGCGCAGGAGAGCGCGCTCCGGCTGCGTGACTTCCTGCTGCGGTACGAAGGAAACAATGAAACATCGAAGGCGCCGTCCGGCAACGACGATCCGCTGGGGCTTCGCCGATGAACCTCGCCGAGTTCCGTCAGCGTTATCCGCAGTACGACGACATGAGCGACGAGCAGCTCGCAAGCCGCCTGCACCAGCGCTTCTACGCCGACATGCCCTACGAAGCCTTCCGGCAGGCCGTCGGCATCCAGGCGGCGCCCACCGATGGCGTCGCCGAGGTCAGCACGCCGGATGCCGGGCGTTCGGTCGCCGAGGCCATGCGCTCGGTGCTGCCGTCGGGGCTGCGGGCGCCGGTGGACGCCGCGCCATCCGCACCGCAGGCATTGAATCTGCCACCGGTGATGGTCGCACCGGGCGAGATCGCGAACCGGGCCGAATTCGGCAACCCGAAGGAAGGTCTCACGCCGGGCGGCCGGCTGCCGATGGGTGTCGGTCCGACGGTGATGCTCAAGGACTATTCGACCGACGGCCTGTCGCCGGATGAATTGCGCGCGGTTCTGAGGCAGCGCCAGATGGACGAGACCGCCGGTGTCCCGGGTCCGATCATGAAGCCGGCGCCCGAGCCGACGCCTCTGACGCCGATCCTCGATGCCGTCACCTTCCGCGGAAACGGCGAGAAGACACCGGAGGCGATGGCCAGGGCCGACGTGTACGCCATCGATGCGTCCACGGCTCGCGAGCGTGGCGAGAGCCTCAAGGCCTACCGCGAGCGCACCGGACCGCGCACCGGGCCACTGGAACGGTTGGGCAAGGACGTGGCCTCCGGCGCGCTGTCCACCGGCGAGGGGATGGTCGGCTACTTGGCGCGCCTGGCCGACGGGGATCCGCGCATCCGCGGTGCGGCGGCCGACATCGGCGGGAAGGCGGCCGATCTGCTGCCGGCCGATCCCAACTTCCTCGATAGCTTGGCCGCCGGCTTCGGCTCGACGGCGGCCTTCTTCGTGCCCGGTGCCGGGATCGCCAGGGGTGCCGAGGCCCTGGCGAGAACCGCGCAGCGCATGGCGCTGTGGCTGGGGTCCGGGGCCGCCGCCGGCATGGAGGCCGCGGCGGAGGCGGGCAGCGTCTACGAACAGTTGCTGCGCGAAGGCAGAAGTCCCGACGAGGCGGCTCGGATCGCCGATCGGGTGTTCTGGGCCAATACGGCGCTGGTGACGCTGACCGATCGCTACGGCCTGTTCGGCGAGCAGGGCGGCCAACTCATGCGCCGCGCCCTGGGCGCGGTGAACGAGGGTGTGCTCCAGGAGGCGCCCCAGCAGGGGATCTCGAACCTGGCAACGGGCCGTCCGCTGACAGAGGGCATGGGCGAGAGCGCGGCGGTGGGATCGATCGTCGGCGCCGGCCTTGCCGGCAACGTCCCGTCCGCGCCGGCGGAGCGGGGACGGGACGCATCTGCAGCGGACGTGGCGGAGCGGATCCGCTCGCTGCCGGGGGACGTTTCCCGGGAAACGGTCGCACCGGCGCCGGTGGCCGCACCGGCGTTCTCTCGCAAGCTGCCGGAAAACGGCTATACTCCGGAACATGGACAGCAAGAAAACCCCAACGACCAAGGTCGTCAGCATCCAGCCGACACCGGAGGAATGGCGGGAGATCATCGCCCGGATGAACGAGGAATCCCGCCGGACGCGGGGCTACCAGGAGGTGATCCCAAATCCGGTGACGGAGGAAGAGGCCCTGACGCGGCCGCAGCCGCAGAAGATTACGGACGAGGAGTTCCTGGATCTGCAGGCGAAATTCAGGTCGATGATCTAGACTCCACTGCCTTCGTGGCCGGCCTCTCGCCGCAGGAGCTCGACAATCCCAACATCGTCGCCCTCGCCAGGCAGGAGTGGCAGATACGGCGCTGGAATTCCCCCTTCTTCCGCAAGTGGTTCGGCGACGGCGCCTTCCGGGAGCCGGATGGATCGCCGATGATCATGTACCACGGCACCCCGAACGTCTTCGAGTCCTTCGACCGCAACCGGATCGGCGCCAGCGGCCATGCCGCCTCCGGGCTCGGCTTCTTCTTCACCAGCAACCGCGACCAGGCCGAACACTATCGCGACGGTGGCCAGATCATGAAGCTGGTCACCAACATCCGCAATCCCTATCGGATGAGCCTCGGCGAGTTCGCCAGCTTCGAGACGGTTGACCAGGCCAAGGCCCGCGCCGCCGAGCTGCGCGCCAGGGGTTACGACGGGATCTACGTCGAGACGCCGAAGGTGCAGGGCGAGCAGCCGCAGACGTACGTGATCGCCTTCGATCCGAACCAGATCAAGAGCGTGGACAACCGCGGAACCTTCAGTTCCGGGCAGGACAACATCTTCCATTCCCGCGGATCCACGGTCGGTCCACCCGGGCAGGCCGACACCACCGGCGCGGCGCCGCGCACCACCCCACGAAGCCCCGCATCCGCGGGGCTTTCCGTTTCGGAAGCCCGGGAAGCCATCGCGCCGGTGGTGCTGCGCTGGGGCAGCAACGCGCCACGCATCGAGGTGGTGGCGGACGAGGCGGCCCTGCCGGAGCGCATTCGCGCAGAGGCCACGCGGGATCCGAACGCCGCACCGATCAACGGCGCCTACGATCCGGGCTCGCGCACCATCTACCTGCTGTCCAGCCGGCTCGCCTCGCGCGAGCAGGCCCTGCGCACCCTGGCGCACGAGGCGGTGGGCCACTACGGCATCGAGGCCATTCTCGGGGATCAGTTTCATGACGTGCTGCGGCGCGTCCAGTGGCTGCGCGCCAATGGCGACAGGACCGTGGTGCGCATCGCGAACGTGGTCGACCGGCTCTATGGCAACGTGGACGAGCAGACGCGCTCGCGCGAGATCATCGCGCGCATGGCCGAGGAAGGGGTGAAGCATCCGCTGATGGTGCGCCTGGTCGCGGCGCTGAAGAACTTCCTGCGCCGGCTGGGATTCACGATGAAGTTCAGCACCACGGAGCTGCGGGCCATGATCGCCCGCGCCGCCAGGCACCTGGATAAGGATCGGCCAACCGAACCGCCAGAGTCGCCGGCGTCGATGTTTTCCCGGGATGGGCGGCATACCGATGTCCAGGTTCCGGAGCGTACCTCACGATGGATGGGCTTCGAACGACCGGTTCGGCTGTTCGCCGATTTTGCCGCGTTGCAACGGCGCCATGCCGAATACTATCGCTCGGCCGACGAGGTCAGAAAGGACGTGGAATACGTGCTTGCGAAGCCGGACGACTGGTACCCGCATGCGGATGGTCGGGTCACGATCTTCCGTCAGGGAAGAGAGGGGATCCCGTCGCTCAGAATCGATTTTCGGGTCGAGCAACAAGGACGGGGCGGCTATCGGATCGTGTCCGTGTATCCGATGACGCGCCGCTCGATTGCGGGAAAGATGAAGGAGAAGGGCAGGGGCCTGGGCCGGGACGGACGCATCTCAGAGCGTATCGTGAGCAGCAAGAAACCCGGATACCTCACCATCGCCGAGTACCTCGATGAGGTGCAGGGTAATGGGTCTTGGGCTCCTGCTTCACCCTCCGGTGAAGCTCACCAGGCCCCGTCCGGAAATATAGGCGACGGGACGGGAACGCGCAAGGATACGGGCGACGTTTCCCGGGAAACGTCGCCGGGATCGGATGCGCGCCAACGCGATGACAGCGGGAGCGACGAGCCGTTGATGTCGCGCGATCCGCAGGAGGTCCTTTCGACCATCGACGAGGCGATCCAGGAGACCGCGCTCGATCGGGTGTCCGGGGTGATCTCCAGGACGCGGGTGGGCTCATACAAGCTGATGACGCGCCAGATGCTGGCGGACGTCGGCAAGGGGGTACTGCCGCAGATCACGACCTACGTGAAGTTCGCGAACCGGATGGATGCCGATCGCAACGCCCTGATGAACGAGGCGGGCGAGCTGGCGAACCGCTGGACGAAGTTCATGAAGGCCGATCGACAGGCGGCGGATCGCCTGGCCAGCCTGATGCACGAGTCCACCATCGCCGGCGTGGATCCGAGCGAGGAATACGTGCCACTCATTGAGAAACGGGAAGCACGGGAGAGGATCAAGGTGCTGCGCCAGCAGGCCCGCACCCGCAGCGCCGAGGCCGATCGCTTCATCGCGCAGATCAAGGAGACGGAGACCCTGATGGCGCAGGAGGTCAACCGCAAGCGGGCCTGGCCGGAGCTGCGGCGCAAGTACGAGGCCCTGCCGGACGAGGCCAGGGCGCTCTACCAGGCGGTGCGGGATCTGTACACCGCGCGCTTCGAGGCCACCCACGAGGCCCTGCAGGCGCGCATCGAGCGGGCGGAGCTCTCCGCCAGCGAGAAACGCGCCCTAAAGGAGAAGCTGCGCAAGCACTTCGAGGCGGTCCGCGTCCAGGGCCCATACTTTCCGCTGGCCCGTTTCGGCGACTTCTGGGTAAGCGGCAAGAAGGGCGAGGGTGACGGCGCCGAGACGGTGTTCTACATGGTGGAGAGCCCGCGCCAGCAGAAGCGGGTGGCGGCCTCCCTGCGCCGGGATGGCTACCGCGTGAGCACCGGCAAGAAGCTCGAGAACATCAAGGCGTTGCAGGGTGCGAGCGCCGGGTTCGTCGCCGACGTGATCGACATCGTCGAGAAGACCGGCGGCAGCGGCACCATCGCCAACCAGGTGAAGGACGAGATCTATCAGCTCTATCTGACCACCCTGCCGGATCTGTCGGTGCGCAAGCACTTCCTGCATCGCAAGAAGACGAAGGGCTACAGCCACGACGCCCTGCGCGCCTACGCGCGGGACATGTTCCACGGTGCGCACCAGCTCGCACGCCTGCGCTACTCGGATCGGCTCGAGGCACTGCTCGAGAACATGCGCGAGTCGATTCCCGAATCCGCCGATCCGAACAAGGCGGCGGACGTTCTCAACGAGCTGCAGAAACGGCACGAGTGGATGATGAATCCGAAGGGCGGCTGGCTGGCAAACACGGCCACCAGCATCGGTTTCGTGTTCTATCTGGGCCTCACGCCGGCCGCCGCGCTGGTCAACACCCTGCAAACGCCGATGGTGGCCCTGCCGGTGATCGGTGCGAAGTTCGGATATGCGAAGACCGCTGACGCGCTCGCGCGGGCGGGCCGGGACTACTTCGCCGGCGGCTTCGACATCGAGAACAGTCTGAGCGGCGAGGAGCGGCAGGCCTACCAGCAGCTGGTGGACATGGGCGTGATCGAGAAGACGCTGGCCCACGACCTGGCCGGCCTGTCCGAGACGCCTAGCGCCATCTATTCCACCAACAGCGCCAAGGCGATGGCCATCGTCAGTTTCCTGTTCCACCAGGCCGAGGTCTTCAACCGGCAGGTCACGGCCATGGCTACGTACCGCCTGGCGCGCGCGAAGGGCATGGGGATGGCCGAGGCCATCGACATGGCGCGGGAGTTGACGCTGGAGTCGCACTTCGACTACAGCAACGCCAACCGGGCGCCGTTCATGCAGGGCGATGTGCCGAAGATGCTGTTCCTGTTCAAGCAGTACAGTCTGAACATGACTTGGCTGCTGGCCAGGAATCTGCAGCTGGCGACGGATCGGCCTCGGGCGGCGCTGCGTAACGGAGCTGCCTGGCTTTTGCGTATCGATGCCCTGCGCAGGACGGTGAAAGTCGATGCCGAGACCAGACGCCTGGCGCGGCGAAAACTCGCCGGGATCCTCGGGATGACTGCGCTCTTCGCCGGCGTCAACGGGCTGCCGTTGCTGTGGCTCGTGAAAAAGGTCCTCGAGGCGCTGTTCGACGACGAGGACGATCCCTGGGAGTTCGAGACCGAGTTCCGGAACTTCCTGGCCGACCACCTGGGACAGACCGGCGCGAACATGGTCTACAACGGTCCCGTGGAGGGGCTGACCGGCGTCGGGATCAGCAACCGGGTGAGCCTGAACGAGCTGTGGTTCCGCAGCCCGGATCGGGATCTGGAAGGCAAGGGATGGGCCGGATACTGGCTGGAGCAGACGGCCGGGCCGCTCGCCGCGATGTTCATCAACACGGCCAGGGGGTACGACCTGATCCGTAAAGGGCATACCTACCGCGGCATCGAGGCGATGATGCCGAAGGTCGTCAAGGACAACATGAAGGCGTTCCGCTACGCTGGCGAGGGAGTGCAGAACCTGCGCGGGGACGAGATCGTCGCGGATCTGACTGGCCTGGAAGTGGGCATGCAGGCCCTGGGCTTCACACCGTCCCGGGTGACGCGCCGTTACGACGCGAACAGCGCGCTCTACAAGTACAAGGACCGGATCGAGCGGCGTCGGCAGTTGCTGATCAACCGCTGGGCCCTGGCCAAGCGGGTAGGTGACCATGACGCGGTGCGCGAGGCGCTCACGGCGATCCGCAAGTTCAACCGCAAGAACCGCAGGTACCTCATCGACGTGGACACCCTGATCCGTTCGATGCGGAACCGTCGACACCGTTCATTCGAGAGCCGGAACGGTGTCTATCTAAGCCCGCGGAACCGGCATCTGCGCGGTCGGATCCGCTTCGGAGACTGACACGACCCAAGGGAGCACATCATGGCGCAACCCACACCCTACAATCCAACGACCGATTTCAGCCAGGAGGAGGCCAACAACGTCGCCGGCCGCAGCACGGTGCGTACCTCGGCCGTGGATGCCGAGCTGTCCGCCATCGCGCTGACCATCGGCCAGATCCTCGTCAATCTCGCCCTCCTGCAGCGGGACGACACGAAGGTCGCCAACGAGATCATCCACCCGGATTCCCTGGATCCGAACACCCGGGCGCTGATGACCGGGAAATGGAACATTCGCGGCGCGTGGACCACGGCCACCGACTACCGGATCGGCGATCTGATCACCGAATCGGACGATTCCTGGGTCTGCGCCGTGGACCACACGTCCGCCGCCAGCTTCGCCACGGACGAGGCGGCTGGCCGCTGGGTTCGGCTCAGCGGCGTGTCGCATCGCGCCCTGGCGTCGGTCAGTCCTGGCGAGGGCGCCTCGCTGGTCGGGATCGAGGACACCGGAGGACTGTTCTCCGCGACCGACGTGGAGGCGGCCCTGGCCGAGATCCTGAGCCGCCTGTCTGCCATCACGACGGGCGACGGTGCATCCATGGTGGGCATCGAGGACGCCGGGAATCTGTTCGCGGCCGGCAACGTGGAGGCGGCCCTGGCCGAGATCCTCGACCGCCTGGCCGCCGCGACCACGGGCGATGGTGCGTCCATGGTCGGAATCGAGGACGCCATGGGCTACTACACCGGCGCGGACGTCGAGGAGATCCTGGCCGAGATCGGCGCTCAGCTCATCCCGGCCTCGACCACGGCGCAGGGCCTCGTGGAGCTGGCCACCGTCAACGAGGCCGCAGCGGGAACGGACGCCGCCCGGGCCGTCACGCCCGAAGCGCTGGCCGGGGCGGCGTCCATGCAGGTGCTGCTGACATCGATGGCCTACAACCGGGAAACGAAGATCGTCGACAGCGCAGGATTGGCCAGCGAGCGATTGGGTAAAGTCGTTGCGATCAGCGCGGATGCCGCGACGTTCATCGCCGCGAAGAACCAATGGGTCTTCTGCTACGCCAAGAGCGCGGGTCAATGGGTGCTGCAGGGGCAGTTTCGCGCGACGGACGCATCGATCGGCTATATCTCGAGCGTTGCGCTCAGCGCCGACGGCAATACCGCGGTGATCGGCTATTACACGGCGACTGATGGTACCAATCAGGGGGTGGCCTACGTCTTCACGCGAAGTGGATCCAGCTGGACACAGCAGGCGAAACTGTCGGCGTCCGATGGTGCGGCGACTTATTTCGGGCTTTCCGTCGCTATCTCCGCCGATGGCAATACGGTGGCGTGTGGTGCATATATGTCCGATGTTGGCGGACAGACCGATGCCGGCGCGGTCTATGTGTATGTGCGAAGTGGCTCCCAATGGAGTGAGCAGCAGAAAATCCAGAATGCGTTACCGGAGGCGTTCGAGTATTTTGGTTATGCCGTGTCGCTCTCGGCCAGCGGCGATGTTCTCGGGATCGGTGCCTACGGTGCAGATGTCTCGACGAACCAGGATCAGGGGCGGGTATACGTCTTTCGGCGCTCGGGTGGAATATGGACACAGGATGTTTCGTTGACGGCAAGTGATGGTGCCGCCAACAACAATCTCGGGAAGAGTGTCTCGGTTTCGGCAAGCGGGGATGTCGTGGTGGCCGGCGCGCCACAGGCGACTATTTCCGGCGAGGCGCTCAGGGGAGCGGCATATATCTATCGGAAGTCCGGAACCGCGTGGGCGGAATTCGACAAGCTGTTTTCGAATCCTGGTGATCTGTATTTCGGGACGGAGTTGAAGATTTCAGCCGATGGCAAGACCATTCTGTCGACGTCACCGAATGCGACCGTGAACGCCATCGCGAGCGCGGGGAAGGTGTATGTCTTCGAATACGAGCACGCTGCCTGGCGGGAGACGAACCAGATATATGCCCAGGACACCGGCAGCAACGATTCCGGATTCGGTGGCAGTCTGGCGCTTTCGCCCAATGCGCATGTCGCGGTATGCGGCGCACCCGATTTCGACGAGACCAACGCCAACCAGGGTGCCGTCTACGTCTACGAGAAGGTGGTGAGCTGATGAGCTGGTTCGAACTGGCCATTCCGACCGTGCTCGAGCACGAGGGCGGCTACGTCGACGATCCGGACGATCACGGCGGCGCCACGAACTACGGGATCAGCCTGCGCTACCTGAAGAAGCAGGGCGCGGACGTCGGCGACTTCGACGGTGATGGTGATGTGGACGTCGATGACATCCGGGCCATGTCCGTCGACGACGCCGAACACATCTACCGCACCCTGTGGTGGGACCGGTTCGGCTACGGGGACATCGTGGACCAGGCGCTGGCCACCAAGGTCTTCGACCTGGCCGTGAACATGGGCGCACGCCAGGCTCACAGACTTCTGCAGCGCGCCTGCCGCGCCGCCGGGAAACCGGTGACGGTGGACGGTCTGCTCGGCCCGGTTACCTTGGGAGCTGTCAACGACCTGCCGGCCACGGCTGTCCTCGCCGCGCTGCGCAGCGAGGCGGCCGGATTCTACCGGGTCCTGATCGCCAGGGATCCGGTGCGCCGGAAGTGGCAGACCGGCTGGTTGCGCCGCGCCTATTCCTGACAAGCTGAGGAGGAAACATGAACTGGCAAGAACTCGTGAAATCCGTCGCCCCGATGATCGGCACTGCGCTCGGTGGGCCCTTCGCCGGCATGGCCACGAAATGGCTGGCCGGGAAACTGCTCGGCGACGAGAATGCCGACGCGGCGGCCCTCGAGGAGGCCATCACCAGCGCGAGCCCGGAAACGTTCACCCGGTTGCGCGAGCTCGACAACGAGTTCCGGCTCGAAATGAAGCGGATCGGCCTCGAGGAGAAGCAGCTCGAGGCGGGAGACCGGGCCAATGCCCGCGACCTGGCCAAGGTCAACATGATTCCGCATATCGTGATCAGCGGAATCTACGTGGTGGCCTTCTCGGTCGTCCTGTTCGTCGTGTTCGCCAACCAGCTGGCGATGAGCCAGATGCAGGAGCGGATCATGATGTACCTGCTCGGGATCCTGTCGGCCGGTCTGCTGCAGATCATGAACTTCTGGTTCGGTTCCAGCTCCGGCTCCAAGGAGAAGACCGCCAAGCTCGCCGGCGTCAGGGGCTAGGCTGCACGTAATCCGCGTCGATCGTCCACACGCGGATATAGATGTCGTGGAAGTGCAGGTAGTCCTCGAGGTAGCGGAAATACTTCGCGTCGGACGGTTTCTTCAGAATCATCACGATGCCGGGGATCTTCCCGGTCTGCATGCCATACCAGCGCGCCTGGGCGATGTCCTCCTTCCATTTGCTCGCGAATCCGAACTCGATAGCATACCGCTCGGTCAGACAGTCCACCTGCCCGCCCGTGACCGGCTGTTCGGTGCGAACGTAATCCTGGCGCGCCTTGCACCAGGCGTCCCGATAGGCCGCCTCCAGGGCGGCGAATGAAGGCATGGTCGTGGACAGCAGCACCAGGCAGGCAAGAACGGTCGAAAACCTCACGATGAGCACCTCGTTGGCGAAACCAGTCCCCATGTAATCACAGGATGGGTTTCCCGGGGAACGCTTTCACTTCCAGTCTTCCAAGTTACTCATTTTCCTTGCCTTTTCTCCAACGGGATTCGCCGTAGGTATCGACCAAACCCGGCCCCCGCTACCAATTCCTGATTGAAATCAATCAATTACGAAACAAAAACGGCGCCTTCGGGCGCCGTTTTTGTTTTCCCCGCTCAAATTCAGGAAATTTGTTCGAGGCCGGTGCCGGCCAGTCTCTGGTAGTAGCGCGCG
>DROT01000154.1 GCA_011321775.1 Gammaproteobacteria bacterium
CCCGCCGTGCGCCAAGACGCCCACCTCGGCGGAGGACGTGCAGCCCGACACGCCGCTCAACGGCATGCCGCTGGGCTGGCCGGCCGACCCCGACGACCTGTTCGTCGACGACGACGGCCGGCCCGTGCGTATCGACAAGGCCTTCTCCTGGGAGTACCCGCTGTCGGTACACGGCCTGATGCACAACGCCATCACCAACGCCTGGCGCGGCGACCCCTACCGCATCGACACCCTGCTGATCTTCATGGCCAACATGGCCTGGAATTCGTCCATGAACACCAGCGAGGTGCGGCGCATGCTCAATGACAAGGACGAGAACGGCGAGTACCGGATCCCCTTCCTGGTGGTCGCCGACGCCTTCCAGTCGGAGATGGTCGCCTACGCCGACCTGGTGCTGCCCGACACCACCTACCTGGAGCGTCACGACTGCATGTCCATGCTGGACCGGCCGATCTCGGAGTACGACGGCCCGGTGGACTCGGTGCGCATCCCGGTGCTGCCGCCGAAGGGCGAATGCAAGCCCTTCCAGGAGGTCCTCATCGAGCTGGGTTCGCGCCTCGGCCTGCCGGCCTTCACCCGCGAGGACGGCAGCCGCCGGTTCCGCGACTATCCCGACTTCGTGGTCAACTACGAGACCACGCCCGGCTCCGGCATCGGCTTCCTGGCCGGCTGGCGCGGCAAGGGGGGCGAGAAATTCATGCGCGGCGAGCCCAACCCCCGGCAGTGGGAGATGTACGAAAAGAACAACTGCGTGTTCCACTACGAGCTGCCCAGGTCCTATCAGTACATGCGCAACTGGAACCAGGGCTACCTGGAGTGGGCCAAACGGCACAGCCTGACCCGTTACGCCGAGCCCATCAACATCCATATCTATTCGGAGGTGCTGCAGAAGTTCCGCCTCGCCGCCCAGGGAAAATCCGACGGCAAGCAGCCGCCGGACCACCTGCGCAGGCGCGTCGAGACCTGGTTCGACCCGCTGCCCTTCTACGCCCAGCCGCTGGAGACCGAGGCCACCGACCTGCACCGCTACCCGCTGGCCGCCATCACCCAGCGTCCCATGGCGATGTACCATTCCTGGGACTCGCAGAACGCCTGGCTGCGCCAGATCCACACCTGGAACTTCCTGTACGTGAATTCGAAGACCGCCGCCGCGGCCGGTATCGAGGACGGCGGCTGGATGTGGGTCGAGTCCATGCACGGCCGGGTGCGCTGCCAGTGCCGCTACTCCGAGACCGTGGAACCCGGCACCGTGTGGACCTGGAACGCCATCGGCAAGGCCGCCGGCGCCTGGGGCCTGGACGCCGACGCCAACGAGTCGCAGCAGGGCTTCCTGCTCAACCATCTCATCAGCGAGGAACTGCCGCCCTCGGAGGGCGGGGAGCACCTGTCCAACTCGGACCCGGTCACCGGCCAGGCCGGCTGGTACGACGTGCACGTGCGCATCTACCCGGCCGGGCCGGAAGACCCGAAACGCAGCGAACCGCAGTTCCCGCCCCTGCACCCGGTGCCGGGCCAGGCGATGGAAAGGAAACGCGGCCGCTGGCTGACCTACTTCGCCGGCCGGAAGAAGTCCTGACCGACACCTCAGGAGCGGGCTTGTCGCGAACAGGAGGAGGAGCCGACAACAAGGTAATTAGCCACGGAAGACACGGAAAACACGGACGGAAAAAACAGAGATGAACAATCGCTCAGAAACTCGACTTGCATTTTCCGTGTTCTTCCGTGTTTTCCGTGGCTAATTACATCGTTTTTCACCGGCATGCTCCAACGTAAGATTCACCACCGTCCTGTACGGGAACAGATCACATGAAACAACTCGCGCTCGTCATCGATCTCAATGTCTGCGTCGGCTGTCACGCCTGCGTGACCAGCTGCAAGGAGTGGAACACCTCCGGCAGCGCCGGTTACCTGGCCGACATGAATCCCTTCGGCAAGGATCCCACCGGCA
>DROT01000155.1 GCA_011321775.1 Gammaproteobacteria bacterium
ACGCCGAGCGCACCTACCAGCGCACCCTGCGACTCTACAAGAACAAGGCGGCCTCGAAACAGGCGGTGGACGACGCCGAGGCGGCGCTTCATACCGCTCGCGCCGACCTCAAGGTGGCCGAGGAGGCGCTGGCGCTGGCCGTGGAGGGACCGCGTATCGAGGACATCGAGGAGGCGAAGGCAAAGCTCAGGGCCGAGGAGGCGCAGCTGGCGCTGGCGCAGGAGATTTACAAGGACACCCAGCTGTATGCGCCGGCCGACGGTATCATTCGCAACCGCATACTCGAACCCGGCGACATGGCGACACCGGCGAAGCCGGTGCTGACCATGGCGCTCACCAACCCCCTGTGGGTGCGGGCCTACGCCCCGGAGAGCGCGCTCGGCAAGCTGGCGCTGGGCATGAAGGCCGAGGTCAGCACCGACAGTTATCCCGGCAAGACCTACCGTGGCTGGATCGGTTATATTTCCCCCACCGCCGAGTTCACCCCCAAGAACGTGGAGACGCCGGAACTGCGCACCCGCCTGGTCTACCAGGTGCGGGTGTACGTGTGCAATCCGCAGGACGAACTGCGTCTCGGCATGCCGGCCACCGTCACCATCCCGCTCGATCAACCCAGACCCAAGCCCGGCGACCAGGTCGAGCAGTGCCCGGAGCCGGAAGGGGCCTGAGATGGAGGCTGCGCCGGCCCTCGTCTTCGAGGGCGTCAGCAAGCGGTTTGCGGCCGGTGGCCGGGTGGTCGAGGCGCTGGACGGCGTCGATGTCCGTATCCAGCCCGGCAAGGTCACCGGTCTGATCGGTCCCGACGGGGCCGGCAAGACCACCCTCATGCGGCTGGCGGCCGGCCTGCTGATGCCGGATCGCGGCGCCATCCGGGTACTCGACATCGACGTGGTGCGCGAGCCGCTGCGGGTGCAGTCCTCGGTCGGCTACATGCCGCAGCGTTTCGGCCTCTACGAGGACCTGAGCGTACAGGAGAACCTCGACCTGTACGCCGACCTGCAGGGGGTTCCACCGGCTGACCGGCCGGCGCGCTATCGCGAACTGATGCACATGACCGGTCTGGCGCCCTTCACCCGTCGCCTGGCCGGAAGACTCTCGGGGGGCATGAAACAGAAGCTGGGTCTGGCCTGCACCCTGGTGCGGCCGCCGAGGCTGCTGTTGCTGGACGAGCCCACGGTCGGCGTCGATCCGGTGTCGCGCCGCGAGCTGTGGGCCATCGTCTACCGCCAGGTGCGTGACCAGGGCATGAGCGTGCTGCTCAGTACCGCCTACCTGGACGAGGCCGAACGCTGTGACGAGGTGGTGCTGATGCACGCGGGGCACAGCCTCGGGCAGGGTACACCGGCGAGCTTCAGCGAACCCATGCGCGGCCGCAGCTTTCATGTCAATGCACCGTCGCTCGGGAAGCGAAAGCTGTCGACGCGTCTCGGCCGTGTGCCGGGCATCATCGACTCCATCATCGAAGGCGAACAGGTGCGCGTGGTGACGGCCGAAACCGGCTTGCCGGACCTGGCGGCGGCCTTGCCGGACGTTCCCGACCTGACAGCCGAGGCCGCGGAACCGGTGTTCGAGGACGCCTTCATCGCCCGCCTGAAGACCCGCGAGGAGGGCGTCGCAGGGACCGCGACGACCCTGGTGTCGCACCAGGTGGCCGAATCGGCAGCGGGCGAGGCGGTTATCGAGGTGCACGAGCTGGAGCGGCGTTTTGGCGACTTCGTCGCCGTCAAGGGCGTGAGCTTCCAGGTTCGGCGCGGCGAGATCTTCGGTCTCCTGGGCGCCAACGGCGCCGGCAAGACCACGACCTTCCGCATGCTGTGCGGGCTGTTGCCGGTCTCGGCCGGCGAGGTGCGCGTCGCCGGCCTGGACCTGCGCCGCGCGGCCGCGCGTGCGCGCGGTCGGCTGGGCTATATGGCGCAGCGTTTTTCTCTCTATGTCGACCTGACGGTGATGCAGAACCTGCGTTTCTTCGCCAGTGCCTATGGCCTCGACCGCAAACGTGCCCGCCAGCGTATCGGCTGGGCGCTGGAGGCCTTCGAACTCGCGGACTACGTGGATACCAATGCCGCGGATCTGCCGCTGGGCTTCAAGCAGCGCCTGGCGATGGCGGCCGCGCTGATGCACGAGCCGGATATCCTGTTTCTCGACGAACCGACCTCGGGCGTCGACCCGCTGGCGCGGCGCGAATTCTGGCAACGCATCAATGCGCTCGCCGCCGCGGGGGTCACGGTGCTGGTCACCACGCATTTCATGGACGAGGCCAACTACTGTGACCGCCTGGTGATCATGGCCCAGGGCGAGATTCTGGCGGAAGACACGCCGGCGGGCATGAAGGCGCGTTTCCGCAGCGAGGAACACCCCGATCCCACCATGGAGGATGCCTTCATCGGCCTGATCGAGGCCCACGAGCGACAGGGCGAGGCGGCGGCATGAATGCGATGGCGGCCAAACGCATGCGCCTGCGCGGGATGATCCGCAAGGAGAGCCTGCAGATCCTGCGCGATCCTTCCAGCATCGCCATCGCCTTCGTCATGCCGGTAGTGCTGTTGCTGCTGTTCGGCTACGGTGTGTCCCTGGATGCCAGGCACGTTCCGCTGGCTATGGTGGTGGAGCAACCGGATGCCACCAGCGCCAGCCTGATCGGCGCCTTTCAGCGATCCGAATTCTTCGATCCACGACCGTACGCGAGCATCCAGGCGGCGCAGCAGGCCTTCGACCTGCGCGAGGTCTTCGGGATCGTCTGGCTGCGCAACGATTTTTCGCGCCGCCTCCTGTCCTCGGGCGAAGCGCCCATCGGGGTCATCGTCAACGGGGTGGATGCCAACCAGGCGCGCATCACCGAGGGCTATATCCAGGGTGTGTGGCAGGCCTGGCTCGCCAGCTATGCCCGCGAGCAGGGGGTCGAACTGAAGATCCCGGTGCGGCTGGAGCCGCGCATCTGGTTCAACGCCGCGGTGCGCAGCCGCGATTTCCTGGTCCCCGGCCTGATCGCGGTGATCATGACCCTGATCGGCGCCATGCTGACCTCCATGGTGGTGGCTCGTGAATGGGAACGCGGCACCATGGAGGCGCTGATGGTAACGCCGATCCGCATCGGTGAGCTGGTGATCGGCAAGCTGGTTCCCTACTTCGTGCTGGGCATGGGGGGCATGCTGCTCAGCGTGGCCATGGCGCTGTGGCAGTTCGACGTGCCCTTGCGCGGCTCCTTCTGGGCGCTGAGCGCCGCCTCGGCGCTGTTCATGCTGGTGGCGCTGGGCATGGGCCTGCTGATCTCGGTGGTGGCGAAGAACCAGTTCGTCGCCGGGCAGGTATCCATCGTCATCACCTTCCTGCCGGCCTTCATCCTGTCCGGCTTCATTTTCGAAATCAGTTCCATGCCCGAGCCCATCCGGGTGATCACCCACCTGGTACCGGCGCGCTATTTCGTCGCCATCCTGCAGACGCTGTTCCTCGCCGGTGACATCTGGCCCATCGTGCTGGCCAACTGCGGCGCACTGGCGATCATGGCGCTGATCTTTCTCGGACTGGCGCGCCGCAAGACCCACAAGCGCCTCGACGCATGAACAACCTGCAACGCATCATCGCCCTGGCCATCAAGGAACTGCTGGCCATCCTGCGCGACAAGAAGAGTCGCTTCGTGCTCATCGGGCCGCCAATTGCCCAGCTGATCATCTTCGGCTATGCGGCGACCTTCGACCTCAACGACATCCCGGTGGCCGTCTACAACGAGGACCGCGGCGCCCCCTCGCGCGAACTGGTGGCGCGCATCACCGGCTCGCCGCACTTTCACCTGGTCAGCCGTATCGACCACGACGAGCAGATTGCGCCCCTGATCGACAACAAGGAGGTATTGATGGTGCTGCACCTGGGGCCACGCTTCAGCGAATTGCTCAAGCGCGGCCAGAGCGCGCCGGCACAGGTGATCATCGATGGACGCAATTCCAATACCGCCTTGCTGACGCTGGGTTATCTGCGCACCATCTTCACCGATTTCAACCTCGAGTGGACGCGTCGCAGCGGGCTGCCACCGCCGCCGGCCATGCTCAAGATCCGCCCCTGGTACAACGAGAACCTGCTGTCGCGCTGGTTCATCGTGCCCGGTATCGTCGGCCTGCTGACCCTGGTGGTGACCACCATCGTCACCGGCCTGTCGGTGGCGCGCGAGCGCGAGGCCGGCACCTTCGACCAGCTGCTGGTGACGCCGTTGCGACCGGTGGAGATCCTCATCGGCAAGTCGGTGCCCGGCATCCTGATCGGACTGGTCGAGGGCACCTTCATCCTGCTGATGGCCGTGTTGTGGTTCGAGGTGCCGTTGCGCGGGAGCATCGGTGCCCTGTACCTGGGCATGTTCCTGTTCCTGCTGTCGGCCATCGGTATCGGCCTGATGATCTCCTCGCTGGCGGTGACCCAGCAGCAGGGCATCCTGGGCGCCTTCCTGTTCCTGGTGCCGGCGGTCATCCTCTCGGGTTTCGCCACGCCCATCGCCAACATGCCGGAACTGGTGCAGCAGCTGACCTACCTGAACCCGCTGCGCTACTTCCTGATCATCATCCGCGGCGTGTTCCTGGAAGGGGATTCCTACGGGCTGTTGTTCGACCAGTACTGGCCGATGGTCATCATCGCCGTGGTCACCCTGGCGCTCGCCGGCTGGTTGTTCCGCCACCGGATGAACTGAGGAGGAGACGGGGTGTCTGAACGGGCAGGGGAAAACTGAACGGCCGCTCGTCTTTTATCGGGCCGCGGCCGTGCTACCATTGGCGTATGACCAGTATGTTCAGGAAAACGTTCTTTGCTGCGCCCCTTGGCTACCTGTATGTGATGCTGTGCATACTGCCCCTGCTGCTGCCGAACGGCGCACGGGCGATGCCGACCGCCGACCAGGTGGTTCGCGACACGGCGCAACAGCTCATCGATGCGCTGAAGAAGAATCGCGAGCAGTTGCGCAAGGAGCCACAGAAGATCTATGAGCTCATCGAGCATATCGCCGTCCCGCACTTCGATATCCCCTACATCGTCCGGCTGGTGCTCGGCGGTGCCTGGCGCAAGGCGACGCCGCAGCAGCGTGAGCGTTTTACCACGGCGTTTCGCACCTTCGTCATCAACAATTATGCCAAGGCGCTGCTGCAATACTCCAATGAAACGCTCACCGTCTACCCGGTCTCACCCGAGCAGCAGAATGGCAAGCGGGTCATGGTCCGCAGCCGTCTCACCGGCGGCGGCGAGGCACCGGTCGCCATCAACTACCGGATGCACGTTCGGGACGGTGAATGGAAGGTCTACGACGTCATCGTCTCGGGCGTGAGCATCGTCATCAACTACCGCAACAGTTTTGCCGAGCAGATTCGTGATGGCGGGCTGGATTCGCTCATCGATCTGATCGAGCAGAAGAATGCCGCCTTCAGGCTCGAGGATGACGAACACTCATGAGTCGCCGTCCTGGCGTTGCAGCAGCGAGCGCCGGCTGAACAGGAATTCGGCGGCAAAGGTCGCCAGGTAGAAGATTCCCATCCAGGCCAGCCCGCGCCGGTCGTTGTTCCACAGGTAGGCGCACAGCACCAGCCAGGCGGCCAGGTTCAGCAGCAGGCCGGTCAGCGGGACCGCCGTTACGATCCCGATCCGACGCCGCAGGCGCAGCGCGGCCAGGTTGATGCTGGCGAAGATCAGCAGGAAGGTGGAGCTGGCGAAGGAGGAGATCACGGTGAGGTCGGCGAGGTTGACGAACACCAGGGTCACCGCCGTGATCACGCTGAGGCTGACCCAGGGAATCGCGCGCGTGCGTTCCTGCATGGCGAACACCCGTGGCAGGGCGCGCTCCTGGGCCATGACCCGCCCCAGCCGGGCGGTGCCGAACAGGGTGGCATTGATGGCCGAGGCGGTCGACAGCAGCGCACCCACGCCGATGAGCAGAAAACCGGCGTGCCCCAGGAAGGGTTTCGCCGCCACCGCCAGCGCATACTCCTTGTAGCGGGCGATCTCGTCCGGCAGCAGGTTGCCGACGGCGACCAGCGACACGAGGACGTAGATGCCCGCCGTTACCACCACGGAGATGATGATGCCACGTCCAAGATTGCGATCCGGATCCCGCGTCTCGTTCACGGCATTGGGGATCAGCTCGAAGCCCTCGTAGGCGACGAAAATGAGTGCCGCTCCCATCAGCAGGCCCCCGGCCCCGGTATTGAATACCGGCAGCAGATGATCGGGACGGATAAAGAACAGCCCCGCGATCGAGAACAGCATGAGGATGAGGATCTTGACCAGCACGATCACGTCCTCCGTGCTGCCGGCGGCGCGCACTCCGCGCAGGTTGATGCCGAGGAAGACCAGCAATACGGCTGAGCTCAGCAGATGATGCAGCCAGGCGTCGCCTTCGCCACCCCCGAGCATCGCCGAGCCGTAGACGCCGAAGGTATAGGCATAGAGCGCCAGGGTGCCGATGTAGCCCATCAGCAGCAACCAGCCGCCGACACCGGCGATATTGGGGTGGCGGAAGGCCTTCTCCAGGTAGGTGAAGCTGCCGCCATCGGAACGGAAGCACAGCCCCAGCCGGGCATAGGAAAAGCCGGTCAGCAGGGCGATCACACCGCCGAGGGCAAAGGCCAGCGGGGCCGCGTGGCCGGCTTCGGATACCGACAGGCCGAGTACGGAAAAGATGCCGCCGCCGACCATGCCGCCGATGCCCATGGCGATCAGCTCCTTGAGGCCGAGTTTCTCCGGCTCGCTGCTCAAGGGCGCCGTTCCCGCCGGTGGAACAGGTGCGGCAGCAGTGAATCGAGGTCGCGGATCACGAATTCACGCTGCGACAGCAGCCGGTAGACGGTCTCGATCAGCAGGCTGGCCGCGAATACCCCCCAGGTGCTCCAGAAGGCCACGCGGTTGCTGTGCCACTGGTAGAACAGCAGGGTCAGGAAGACCAGCCCGACCACCAGCAGGGCGAACCGGATCAGCAGCCGGTTGCCGCCGACGCGCCCCAGCAGCTTCAGGTGGGCGCGCAGCACGAACAGGTAGATCACGATGAGGACCGCGGCGGTGATGGAGGCGATGCCGTTGAGATTGAACAGCAGGGCGAAGGCGATGCTGAGGCCGGCGGTGATATACAGCCCTTCCGGGGCGCGGAACCACACCTTGCGCTCGAACAGTTCCGGCAGCTCACCGTCGCGTGCCAGCGCCCAGGCGACGTTGGCGCCGCCATAGAGGGTGGCATTGATCGCCGAGGCGATGGAGAACAGCGCGCCCAGGGAGACCAGCAGATAGCCGGTCTCGCCGAGGAAGGGCCTGGCCGCTTCCGCGAGGGCAAAATCCTCCGCGCGTACGAGTTCGGCCAGCGGCAGGTTGCCGACGGCGACGACCGAGACCAGGATGTAGACCAGCGAGACGACGGCGATACTGAGGTAGATCGCGCGCGGTACGTTGCGGCCGGCGTCCCGTATGTCTTCCGAGGCATTGGTGACCAGCCCGAAGCCCATGTAGGAGAGGAAGAAGATCGCTATGGCGTAGATCGTCCCGCGCCCGTAGGGTGGCTGCAGTGTGGGCTCGATCCAGCCGAGGTGCACCGACCACAGGCCGCCGGCCACGAACAGCGCGAGGATGGCGAGCTTGACCAGCACGATGGCAAATTCGGCACTACCGACGCGACGTGCTCCGCGCAGGTTGAGGGCGACGAAGGCGATCATGACGCCCAACTCGGTGGCCGCCGTGCTGAACGCCGTCGTGTCGATGTGCACCAGCGGCAGGAAATAGCCGGCAAAGCCCTTGGCGAACAGCGCCAGCGAGACCACGTAGCTGAGCCAGAACAGGATGCTCAGTGCGCCGGTGAGAATGCCGTCGCCGGAACCCTGGAGGATGAACTCGATGGGGCCGGCATTGGAAATGATCCGTGAGCCGAGGCGCGCGTAGGACCAGGCCACCAGCAGCGCCACCAGGCCGGAGATCACGAATACCAGCGGCAGGTTGTGGCCGGCGATACGGGCGCCGAGACCGAAGATGGAGAAGATGCTGGCCCCGATCATGGTGCCGACGGCAATGGAGGTGGCCTGCAGGAGGCCCATCTTTTTGTTCCGTTCAGACAGCGGCAGGTCCCTGTTCAGTCCCTGGCCGCCATTCCCAGCGCCAGCAGGGCGATACCGTCGAACAGCAGGCTGATGCCGACCAGCACGCCGACCAGCCATACCGAGCTGAACGGCCAGCCGACGAGAAAGATCACGCCCAGCGCCAGGGAGACGATGCCGTTGAACAGTACCCAGCCCCAGCCGCGCAGCGGACGCAGGTCGAGCGCGAAGGTGACGCTGGCGAAACCGTCCAGCAGGAAATAGATGACCAGCAGCAGGCCCAGTACCGCGGCGGCGATGGTCGGGTTCAGGGCGATGATCAGCCCCAGCAGGATCAGCACGAAGGGTTTCAGCCAGCCGAGCCAGCTTTCACGGTAGCCGGACCAGACGCCCCAGGCGACGGCGATACCGGAGAGCACCAGCAGTCCGCCGATGAACAGCGACAGGACGATGGAGACCGCCTGTGGCAGCAGGATGGCCACCAGCCCCAGGACCATGAGCAGTCCGCCGGATACCATCGCGCCCTTGCGGAACTGCTCATCCATGTGGATTACGACATGTGTACGGCGCACCGGCTTCTCCTCCTGATCGGGTTCCGATGGTAGCAGAGGGACGCACCCGGCGGATAGTCGTGTGGCAGCGACCCGTTCGCGACTTGATCGGTGTCAGCCACGGTCGTATCTCCCCTTTCACCTTTGCCCCCGGAGTGGTAGTTTTAGTACAAGGACCGGTTCGCCACGGCGAACGGCCGGGTTCTCCAATGCCTTGTCAGGAGGTGCAACATGGCAGACGAACGCTTACAGAAGGAAATCGACGCACTGCGCGCGGACATTGCACGGCTCGGCGAGGATATGGCGGAAATCACCAAGGTGATACGCGCGCTGGGCGAGGAGCGGGTCGAGGGTGTCAAGGCCTCGGTCGGCGAGAAGGTGGGCGCCGCCAGCGAGGAACTGCAGCGGCGTGCCGAAGCGGCACGCGAGCAGGCGCGCCGGGCGACCGAAGGCTTCGAGAAGACCGTCGAACAGTATCCCTTCAGCAGCCTGCTGGCGGCCTTCGGTGTCGGCATCCTGGTAGCCCGCCTGCTGGATATCGGAGGCCGACGCTGAACAGTCTGTCCGAACTGATCATCGCCTTCTTCGATCTGCTGGAGGCGGAGGGCAGGGCCTTGCAGCGCGGTGCCTTGCGTACCGGCGTGGCGCTGGCGCTGGTGGCGATCGCCGGGCTGCTGGCGCTGACCGCCTGCGGCCTGTTGATCTGGGCCCTCTATGGCTGGCTGGCGCTGTCCTGGGCCCAGCCCCAGGCCGCGGCGCTCACCGGAGCGGCGATCCTGGCGGTAACGGGAGTGGTGGCATGGGTCGCCCTGCGTCTGGGCCGATGAGCACGGCCGAGGCCAAGGAACGCTTCCGCGATGCGGCCGCTCGCGTGAGCCTGCGCCATGTCGTCGCCCGCCATCCCTACCAGTCGACCTTCGTCGCCCTCACGGCCGGCCTGGTCGCGGGCGGGGCGCGCAAGGCACCGGAACATCTAGCGAGCGTACTCATGGCGGCCTTGCCCGGCCTGCTGTTTCGCCGCTGATTCCGCGAGCGCAGTCGCGCGCTCCATTCCGACTTGTACCTGATTACACGTACAGACCGCGCTTGCGCAGCAGGCGGTAGGTCAGCATCTTGATCCAGTCATTGAACACGAACCACACCAGCGCGTAGGCCCACATGTAGAGGGCATAGGTCCAGCCGATGGGCGTGATCAGGAAACCGTAGACGGCGATCAGGGTGCCGAGCACGCGGGTCGAGAAGGTGGCGCCGAACAGGATCCAGGAGGGGTAGGGGCGTCTCCAGAACCAGTCGTCGATACGGGTGTTGTAGATGGTGCCATGGCCGGCGATCACCAGCTTGGCGAACATCATGGACTGGATCATGTCGGTGCTGAAATGCAGTTCTTCCAGTATGAAGAACAGCGTGAAAGAGGACAGCACACCGGCCACTCCCAGGGTGCTGGCGACGGTCAGCATCTCCGGCATGTTCCAGCGCACCGGGTGTTTCTCGATCTTGGTGTTGTCGTAGGCGATGGCGAGGATGGGTATGTCGTTCAGCAGCGCCAGGATGATGATCATCAGCGCGGTGATGGGGTAGAAGTTGAACACCACGATGCTGAGCGTCATGAACAGGATGATGCGGATGGTCTCGGCGACGCGGAAGATGGAATAGCTCTTCATGCGCTCGAAGGTGATACGCGCCTGCTTCACCGCCTCGTTGATCACCGACAGCCCGGGTGCGGTGAGAATGATGTCGGCGGCGGCACGGGCTGCGTCGGTGGCGTTGGATACGGCGATGCCGCAGTCGGCCTTCTTCAGCGCCGGCGCGTCGTTGACACCGTCGCCGGTCATGGCGACGATGTAGTCGGCCTTCTGCAGGGTGTCGACGATCAGGTACTTGTCTTCCGGCACCACCTCCGCAAAGATGTCCACCGCCTCGATGGTGCGGATGATGGCCGACTCGTGGGTGCGGATATAGCCGGCCGACAGGGTGCTGGTCTCGAAGGCTTTCTCCACCTGCTCGACGATCTCCGCGGCGAAGCGGCCGGCTTCCTCCTCGTCCACCTCGGGGGCCAGCTTGCGATAGATGCCCTCGGCGACCACCCGCGCCAGCAGCAGCAATTCCTCGTTGCCGATGCCGCGCAGTTCGTCCGGCAGGATGGTGCGCCCGGTGAGGCCGAGCATGCGACCGATCTCGCGGGCGATGGCGGCGTTGTCGCCGGTGACCATCTTCACCTTGAGGCCGTGGGCGCGCATGTCGGCGATCACCTGCGCCGAGTCCTCGCGCGGCGGATCGAACAGCGGAATCAGGCCGATGAGATCCACCCGCCCGTCTTCCTTTCTGGCGACCGCCAGCGTGCGGTAGCCGCGCGAGGCGAGGGCGTCGACCTGCCGCATCACCTCTTTCGTCTCCGGTTCGGGCATGGCCGCCAGTTCCAGCAGCACCTGGGCCGCGCCCTTGATGGCCGTGAACGTTTTGCCCTGATAGTCGACGACGGCCTCGGTGCGCTTGCGTACGGGGTCGAAGGGAATGAACTTCAGCTGCCGGTAGGCAGAGGTGTCGACCTGCGGCCAATGCCTTCTCAGGTAGTCGAAGACAGGCTGCTCGATCGGGTCGCGATTCTCTTCGCGTGAGGCGAGTGCGGCGATGAGGAACAGCTCGGCCTCGTCGTGCCCCGGGAATACCACCGGCTCGGCCACCTGCATCTCGTTCTTCGTCAGGGTGCCGGTCTTGTCGGAGCAGAACACGTCCACGCCGGCCAGTTCCTCGATGGCGGTGAGTTTGGAGACGATCGCCTGGCGGCGCGCCAGGTTGAGGGCGCCGACCGCCATGGTGACCGACAGCACCGCCGGCAGCGCCACCGGGATGGCGGCCACCGTCAGCACCAGCGAGAAGCGCACGATCTCCAGGAAGTCCTCGTGCCGGAACAGGGCCACCATGAGGATCAGCAGCACCAGCGCAACCGTGATGATGATGAGGAAGTTGCCGATCTTGATGACCATCTGCTGGAAGTGGCTGCGCTCCTCCAGCGAGGCCTTGGCGACCAGGGATACCACGGTGTGGAAGTTGGTGTGCATGCCGGTATTGACCACCACCGCCAGCATCTCGCCCTGCTTGACCACGGTGTTGGCATAGGCGACGTCCTGCGGCTTCTTGCTGACCGGCAAGGACTCGCCGGTCAGCGCCGCCTGGTCGACGAGCAGGTAGTCGCCCTGCAGCAGTTGCACGTCGGCGGGCACGATATCGCCGATCCTGAGCTTGATAATGTCGCCCGGCACAAGCTCGCGGGCCTGCAGGGTGCGGAACTGTCCGCCGCGCAGCACGATGACCTCGTTGGCCAGGCGCTTCTTGAGCGCCTTGAGGGCATTGAGCGCCCGGTGTTCCTGGATGAAGTCGAGGAAGGCGTTCACCAGCAGCATGATGAGGATGATGATGAAGTCTTCCCACTTCTGTACCGCGGCCGACAGGACGGCAGCCACCTCGATCATCCACGGGATGGGTCCCCAGAAACGGCGGAACACGCGGTGCCACAGCGGCTCTTCGTGTTCGCGGATCTCGTTGAAACCATAGCGCTGCCGGCGCGCCTCGACCTCGGTATCGTCGAGGCCGGTTTCCATGCTGGTTCCGAGGGCCTCCAGGGTCGCACTCCTTGGCTGTCCCTCGTAGTCGTCCGTCAGGTGTGGCATGTACGTGGTCCTTCAAAGCTTTCGATGCGAGGTCGTTCAACCCCGTCATTGCAAGCGTAGCGAAGCAATCTTTCGAATTCACCGCCACCGCCTCGCTGCATCGGCAGCAGGGGAGGCATGGTGCCCAGGGGCGTCGTCTCAGGCATAGAGCCCGGTGCGGCGCAGCAGGGTGAAGGTGCCCTTCTTGACGGCGTCATTGAACAGGCCCCAGGCCAGTGCATAGAGCCAGATCCAGCCGGCCACTTCCCAGCCGATCGGTTCCACCCACCAGCCGTATATTCCGATGAGGGTGCCGAACACGGCGCTCCACAGGCTGGCGTGGAACAGGATGCCGGAAGGGCGCGGACGTGCCCACATCCAGTCCTCCGTGCGGGTGACGAAGATGGTGGTATGACCGGCGACGATGAGCTTGACGAAGATGACCGACTGTATGAAGGGCTCCGGGTAGTGCATCTCCTGCAGGATGAAGAACAGCAGGAAGGAACTGATGACGCCCGCCACCCCGAGTACGCTGGAGACGATCATGAGTTCCTGCATGTTCCAGCGCACCGGTTCCTTCTGGATCCTGGTGTTGTCATAGGCGATCGCGAGGATGGGAATATCGTTCAGCAGCGCCAGGATGACGATCATGATGGCGGTGATGGGGTAGAAGTTGAACAGTACGATGGACAGGGTCATGAACAGCAGCACGCGGATGGTCTCGGCGATGCGGTAGACGGCGTAGGATTTCATGCGCTCGAAGGTGATGCGCGCCTGCTCCATGGCGTCGTTGATGACCGACAGTCCGGGGGCGGTGAGAATGATGTCGGCGGCCGCGCGCGCGGCGTCGGTGGCGTTGGAGACGGCGAAGCCGCAGTCGGCCTTGCGCAGCGCCGGGGCGTCGTTGACACCGTCGCCGGTCATGCCGACGATGTGGTCGGCACGCTGCAGGCTCTCGACCAGGGCATACTTGTCCTCGGGCACCACCTCGGCAAAGATGTCGATGGACTCGATGAGTTCCGTCAGCGCCGATTCGTGGGTGTGCACGAACTCGCGTTCCAGCAGGCTGGTGTCGAACAGCGTGTCCAGTTCCTCGATCACCTCGCCGGCAAAACGGCGCGCCTCCTTCACGGAGACCTCGGGGTTGAGCTTGTGGTAGATGGCCGTCGCCAGTGCTTCCGCCAGCCCCAGCAGTTCGCTGCCCGACTTGCCGCTAAGCTGCCCCGCGCGCATGGCACGCGGATCCAGTCCCAGCATGCGGCCGATCTCGCGGGCGATGGCGATATTGTCACCGGTGACCATCTTCACGCGCACACCGTATTCGCGCATCGCCTGGATGACCGCCGCCGAGTCCTCGCGCGGCGGGTCGATCAGCGGGATGAGACCGATCAGCTCCGGGGGGCGTTCGCCGTCCTGGCGCGCGACGGCGAGGGTGCGGTAGCCCTTGCTGGCGAGCAGGTCGATGCTGCGACCGATGGCTACCGCCTCGTTGTCCGGCACGTCCGCCATCTCCAGCAGTACCTGCGCCGCCCCCTTGAGTACCCGGAACTGTTCCCCGTCCTTCTCGATTCGTGCCTCGGTGCGCTTGCGGACCGGGTCGAAGGGAATGAATTCGGTCTGCCTGTAGGCCTTCCAGTCGAGGTCGGGGAATTTCTGGTCCAGGTAGTGGAACAGCGGCAGTTCGATGGGATCGTGGTTCTCCGCCCGCGAGGCCAGCACCGCATACAGGAACAGTTCCTGTTCGCTGTGATCGTCCAGCAGCACCGGCTCGGCCACCTGCATCTCGTTCTTTGTCAGGGTGCCGGTCTTGTCGGAACAGAAGATGTCCACGCCCGCCAGTTCCTCGATGGCGGTGAGTTTCGACACGATCGCCTGGCGCCTTGCCAGGTTGAGGGCACCGACCGCCATGGTGACCGACAGCACCGCTGGCAGCGCCACCGGGATGGCGGCCACGGTCAGGACCATGGCGAAACGGGCGATCTCGAGGAAGTTCTCGTGCCGGAACAGGGCGACCATGAAGATCAGCAGCACCAGGGCGATGGTCACGATGATGAGGAAGTTGCCGATGTTGATGACCATCTGCTGGAAGTGGCTGCGCTCCTCCAGCGAGGCCCTGGCCACCAGCGCCACCACCGAGTGGAAGCGGGTATTGGTGCCGGTATTGACCACCACGGCGCGCATCTCGCCCTGCTTGACGATGGTGTTGGCGTACGCCAACTCGTCGGCGCGCTTGGTCACCGGGAGGGATTCGCCGGTGAGCGCCGACTGGTCGATGGCCAGGTAGTCACCATCCAGCAGCTGCACATCCGCCGGCACCACGTCGCCGATCTTCAGCTTGACGATGTCACCGGGCACCAGCTCGCGCGCCGGCACGGTGCGCCACTGACCGTCGCGCAGCACTGTCACTTCCAGCGCCATCTTCTGTTTGAGCGCCGCCAGCGCGTTGAGGGCGCGGTGTTCCTGGAAGAAGTCGAGCGCCGCGTTGACCAGCAGCATCACGGTGATGATGGCGAAGTCTTCCCATTTGTGCACCACCGCCGAGAGGGTGGCGGCGACCTCGATCATCCATGGAATGGGCCCCCAGAAGCGGCGGAAGATGCGGTGCCACAGCGGCTCTTCCTTTTCCTCGATCTGGTTGTAGCCGTAGCGCTGCAGCCGTGCCCGCACCTCGGCGGTGGCCAGGCCGGTGTCGGGGTCGGTCTTCAGCTCGCGGCAGGTGTCGCCGACGCTGCTGCCACGGTAGTCATCGGTCTGCCTGTTCATGGTTCCTTCACCTGTTGCGGTTCACCTGCCGCGACCATAGTGCGACCTGCGGGGAGCCACTGCCGGCACCGCCAGAAGTGGCCAGTCCATACGTTCATGGAGCGTTATGCTACTGCATCCGGCTCAGGACGGCTTCAGCCCCATTTGGGATAGAGGGGCGAGAGGGTGTCGCTGGAGTTGGCGCCCCCTGTCTTACGGATTTTCAAGCCTTTTCGGAACGCCTCCCACAGGGGACCACCATCCCAGTCACCGCTGCCGGCGCCATAGCGCGCCCGTTCCAGCCGCACAATCTCATCGACACCCGTCTCCAGACGTGCGGCCAGTGCGGCCAGGTTGCGCGGCGGGTCTTCAGGCCACTCGCGCGCGGCCCATTCCAGCAGCAGCTGTTCGGCCGCAGCGGCATCGTTGTGCTCGCAAGCCTGCTGCAGCTTGCGGCGCAGATCGCCGGAGCGGCGTGCCGGCGCCGCGGGAGCCGGCTGTTCGGCGTTGCTCCGGGCCTGCTCGCGCCCGCTGGTGCGCAGCCGCAGCAGGGCAAGGCCGGTGACCAGCAGCAGCACGCCGCCCGCCACCCAGGGCCAGTAGCGATACAGCGGTTGCCGCCATGTGCCGGAGGATTCGGGGGCGGAGGCGGAACCGGCCACCGGCGCCGCTGCAGTCGGCTTCGAGGCCGGAGCCGCGGGCGGCAGCGCGGCACTGGTGCCACCGGCGGCCGGCAGGACGCGTACCTCCCACGCCGGGATCACGCTGCTGCGCTGTTTTTCGGCCCCGGTATCCCACC
>DROT01000156.1 GCA_011321775.1 Gammaproteobacteria bacterium
GAGGTCGGCATCATCACCGGCCGCACCTCGCAGGTGGTCACCCACCGCATGACCAACCTGGGTATCGAACACGTCTACCAGGGCAAGGTGGAAAAACTGCCGGCCTTCGAGGCGCTGATCGCCAAGCTGCAACTGACGCCGGCGCAGGTGGCCTACGTGGGTGACGACGTGGTGGACCTGCCCATCATGCTGCGCGTCGGCCTCGCCGTGGCCGTCGCCGACGCCCACCCGCTGGTGCTGAAGCACGCCCACTGGCACACGCCGCACGGCGGTGGTCGGGGCGCGGCGCGCGATGTCTGCGAGCTGATCATGGAGGCCCGTGGCACGCTGGACGCACAGATGCAGCCGTTCCTGCAATAGCGCCTGGCAACGGATGAAAGCGGGCCCCCATGTGGCGTAAACTCACCTTCCCGCTGCTGGTCGCGGCGGTGGCCTGGCTCAGCGCCGAATGGCTGTGGAAGCAGGAGGCCGAGACGCCGGCCGTGGCGCCGCTGGCCGGCATCGAGGCCCCCGATGCCTTCATGGAAGGCGTGGTGATGCGCGTCATGGACGGCCAGGGCCGGCCGCGCTATGAGA
Organism: Gammaproteobacteria bacterium; assembly: GCA_011321775.1. GTDB lineage: Bacteria > Pseudomonadota > Gammaproteobacteria > DSM-19610 > DSM-19610 > Thiogranum. The sequence continues at coordinate 577 of DROT01000156.1, forward strand.
TGCGCGCCGCACGCGCGGTGCACTTCGCCAGTGGTGACCGCACCGACTTCGACGCCCCCTTCCTCAGTTTCTTCCGTCCCGACGGCAAGCTGTGGACGCTGGCGGCGGAACGGGGCATGGCCCGCGACGGTGATCGCGACATCCTGCTCAGTGGCGAGGTGCTGATGCGCCGTCCACAGGATCCGGCCCGGCCGATGGGGGCCGCGGAGGTGGAGGTCTTCACCCGCGACCTGCGTATTCTCGGCGAACGGGAATATGCCGAAACCGACCAACCCACCACCATCGTGCACGCCTATGGCCGCGTCGAGGCCGTGGGCATGAAGGCCTGGTTCAAACAGGAACGCCTGCAACTGCTGTCCCAAGTACATGGAATCTATGCAACGACTCACTGACATCAAAACCGGCCTGCTGCTGGCCTGCTGGCTGCTGATAGCACCGGTGCTGTCCGCCGATGAGGGGCAACGCGAGCCCGTCACCATCGAGGCCGACAGCGCCGTATTCGACGAACGCCAGGGCCAGAGCATCTATACCGGCCACGTGGTCATCACCCAGGGCGGGATGCAGATCCGCGCCGACGAGGTCACGGTCTATACCAAAGAGAATGAGCTGAAACGCATCGTCGCCCGCGGCGAGCCGGTGCGCTTCCGCCGCCAGCGCGAGGGCGAAAAGGAGATCCTCGGCGAGGCGCGACGGCTGGACTACCACGCCGACACCGAGCATCTGCTGCTGCAAGACCGGGCCTGGCTCACCCAGGGCGGCAACCGCTTCAGCGGCCAGCGCATCGAGTACGACATGCCCCGGGAACGCGTCAGCGCGGCCCAGGGCGAGGATGGCAGCCAGCGGGTCAGGGTGACGATCCAACCCAAGCCCAAGGCGTCGTCGCCCGAAGACGACCGACCCTGAGCCGCCATGAGTCATCCGTCAACAGCCCCGGACAGCGGACTGGTGGTCAGGGAACTGGCCAAACGCTATGGCGCGCGGCAGGTGGTGAAATCGGTCTCGCTGAACGTCGAACGCGGCGAAGTGGTGGGCCTGCTGGGCCCCAACGGCGCCGGCAAGACCACCAGCTTTTATATGATCGTGGGACTGGTCAAGGCCGACGAGGGCCAGATCCTGCTCGACGGCCAGGACATCACCCCCTATCCCCTGCATGCACGCGCGCGCCTGGGTATCGGCTATCTGCCGCAGGAGGCCTCGGTGTTCCGCAAGCTGAGCGTGGCCGACAACCTGCTCGCCATCCTGCAGACCCGCGGCGATCTCAGTCCGCAGCAACAGCA
>DROT01000157.1 GCA_011321775.1 Gammaproteobacteria bacterium
CCCCGGGTTCTCGCGGCGGTCCGGCGCAGGGCGGCTCATTTAACGGTATCATCACACTCACGATAGGCAGTTCCGGCCAGGGTGGTATCACCGGTCCGGATATCGAATGAGGGTAGTGTGATGGACATGAAGGCATTCTCGGAATTCTGGAAGGGGATGTTCTATTTCGTTTCCACGGTGACCATCTCGGTGTTTCTCTATCTGGTGGTGATCGTGTGGCAGCCTCTCTGGACCGAGGGCTTCAGGAATTTCGGCGCCATCTCCAAGGCGATCATCCGCCTCGACCGCACCGCCAAGCCGGTGGCCGAGATGGCACCGCTGATGCTGGGTGAGATGGACGAGATGCGCAAGGCCATGGTGAAGATGCAGGCTTCGATGGATACCATCGAGAAGCTGGATCCCAGCGTGCGGGAGATCAACTACACCATGAACCGCATGAACTGGATCATGGAGCGGCGCATGGGCGCCATGACCGGCGAGATGGATCGCCTGGGTGACAAGATGTCGCCCGCGGGGATGATGCCGTTCAACTGGTAGACCGTGCGCGCGGGGACAAACCGCGTCAGCGGATGGCGGTTTCGCGCTCCAGCCCGGGGCTGCTATATTGGTCGCAACGCGAGCGGCTCTGCGAGACATGAATCCCTACTACGGTGTACGGCGGCTGGGCCCCTACCTGGGAGTGATCCAGGTCATCGACGTCGGCAGCGCCTGCGCCTATTCCACCGATGGCGTCAACTGGCGCATCCGGCAGCGCAACCCTGCCGGCCGTCTGAGCTGGGGCATCGTGCAGCTCCGCGAAGGTGACCTGAGCGAGTTGCGCCTGGCCAATGCCGACGAACTGATCGACGCCCTCGAGCACCATCCTCCGGTCCCCTTCCCGCTCCGCGACCGCTATGAGCTGTGGTTGCTGCACAACGAGAGCCGCAAGCCGCTGGCGCTGTTGCGCACGGCGTACCGCGAGCAGGACATGGAGCGCGTGACCGACCCGCACTGGCGGCCCTTCCTGCTGACCGATACCGCCTTCGTCTCGCCGACGCTGCAGCGCAAGGAAAAGGAAGAACCCGCGCGCGGCTGGCCGGTTCCACACCGCGACCAGCTGGAGAGCCAGGTCAACATGGCCTCCCGCCCGATGCCCGCGGCGCAGTGGTTCGAGCGCCGCGAGGACGGTAGCGGTCGTGGCTGCGGTGGTCTCCGCCTCGCGGATGAAGAAATCGGCCGAAGCCTGCCCGGCGATGATTTTCCGCCATTGCTGATCAGCGAAGACTGGGACGACGAAGTGCAGCGTGCCCTGGTGATCGATTACCACGACTGGCACGCGGCCGCGCTGCTCGCCCACCAGAACCTGGACAGGGCGCTGCGCAGGCGGCTGGAAAAGGCGGCCTGCAAGCGGCCACGGAGCCTGCTCGGCAGCTATCCGCTGATACCGGAGGTTCTCGACCGCGAGGCCATGGAGGTGGCGCTGGTGAGTGCCCGCATCATGGCTGCATCCCCATGAATCGGGGTATTGCAGCCGGTTGTCCTGCGCGAGGTATTCAAAGCCAGCCGCGATTGGCCGCTGAACACTAAGATACGCCGCGATACGCCGCCCGGCGGTGTGTCCGATACGCGGCTAC
>DROT01000158.1 GCA_011321775.1 Gammaproteobacteria bacterium
GCACTACGTGTGGGTGCGTGTGCTGGGTCCGTCGTCGAGTTCGAACTCGCTGCACGTGGGTCTGGACGGCCAGGAGGTGGCGAGCGGGGCGAACATCAAGTTCGGGACGGGGCAGTACCTGTGGATCGGGAAGACGGGTACGGGTGCGCGGGCGACGCTGGACATCGGGACGACGGGGCAGCACACGGTGAACGTGTGGATGCGGGAGTCGGGGACGGTGGTCGACAAGGTGGTGCTGACGACGGACGCGGCCTATGACCCGTCGACGGTCAACGGCGGACTGGGACCGAACGAGAGTGGCGCCGCCCTGCCTACCGTGGAAGCCCCGACGATCTCGCCGAACGGTGGCGTGTTCGCGAATCCCGTGACCGTGACTCTGTCGACGGGCACGGCGGGCGCGGATATCTACTATACGGTCGATGGCAGCAATCCGACCACCGGTTCGACACTCTATACCGCGCCGTTCCAGGTGGTTGTCGATACCACGGTCAAGGCGCGTGCCGTCCTCAGTGGCTACACCGACAGCGCGGTGTCGTCCGCCACGTTCCAGATCCAGGCCCAGCTGCTTCCGGCGGGGCTGGTCCATTACTGGAAGCTCGATGAAACGGGTGGAAGTACCTATGCCGACGTGGTCGATGCTGCGGCCTCCGCCAGCTGCACCAGCTGTCCTGCTCCGGCAGGAGGACGGATTGCAGGCGCGCAGCAGTTCGATGGCGTGAACAACGAAGTGGTGGTCGCAGACGACGACTCCTTCGACTGGCTGAACAGCCAGCGATTCAGCATCGAAGCCTGGATCAAGCGCGGCGCGCCGTGCAGTGTGACGGGTGAGAGCATTGTCGGAAGAAGGGATTCCGCCAGCTCCCTGCAATGGTCGCTGGGTTGCACGGGCAGCAATGCCACCTTCACGCTGATCGACAGCACCGGCGCGGGATCAGGCTCGGACCTGGTCGGAACGAGCGATATCGCGGATGGCAAATGGCATCACCTGGTCGCAATCCGGGATGCGTTCAGCGGAAACAATCTCCTCTATGTCGACGGTGTGCAGGAAGCCTCGGCGGCGGTGAGCTACGCGGGTGATTTTTCGGGGAGCGCCGCGCTCGATATCGGCTGGCTGGACGTGGCCGGATCGGACTACCATTTCGCCGGCACCATCGACGAGGTCGCCGTCCACGACCGGGCGTTGCCGGAAAGCGAGATCCGGCGTCACTATACGGATGGTGCCCTTGGCTTGCAGCGTGGCTACTGGGGATGCGGTGCCCCCGTGCGCATCATGCCGCTTGGTGATTCCAACACCCGGCACTGGAATCCCGGGTTCCGGCCCGGGCTGTATTTCGACCTGGTGGATGCCGGTATGGATATCGACCTGGTCGGCAGCATGATCGACAACTGCACACCGAACTGCAGCCACGATCCGGACAACGAGGGGCACAGCGGCTATACACCCACGGACATCGCCGGCAACGTGTCAAACTGGCTGAGTCTGAATCCCGCCGATGTCGTCATGCTCCATATCGGCACCAACGTCGATCCCAGCTTCCCGTATCCGGACGTGACGGAAGTGGGCGCCATCCTGGACGCGATCAAGAGTTACAATCCCGATGTCCCGGTGGTGCTGGCCCGTATCATCAACAAGGCCCGCACCAGCTATGATCCGCAACTCAGCGTGTTCAACCAGAACCTCGACACGCTCGCGCAGGGTCGAATAGCGGCCGGTGACAGGATACTGGTTGTGGACCAGGAACCGGTGCTCGACTACAGCGACACCAGCACCGACTTTGCGGTCGGCGACGATCTGCATCCGACGGCCGCGGGATATGCGAAGATGGTTCCGGTCTGGTTCGAGGGTCTGAACCGCTTCATGCCGGCCTGCAACAGTGTGGCTCCGAAGGTGATCTCGCAGGCGCCGACCAGCGGTACAAGCGGTGTACCCTACGTCTACGTGGTCGAGGCAACCGGGGTGCCCATGCCCGATTTCAGCCTGACGGTGGCGCCGGCAGGAATGACGATCCATCCGGATACCGGGCGTATCGACTGGACACCGCCGGCCGCCGGCAGCTATGACGTCACCGTGCAGGTGTTGAACCCGGCGGGCAGCAGTACCCAGAGCTTCACCATCGTGGTGAACTGAGTGTCCCTGTGCCCCGCTCCCTGTTCATGATCGCCCATGCCGCCGGTGGCGGGTGAAGCGCGCGGCGCGGGGCGCGAAGACGGGCAGAAGGTGGATGCCGGGGGCGCGGCCCGGGACGGGGACGCGCGGACCGTGCTCCGCCGCCTTGCTGCTGGCTGCGCTCTGTCTGGCACAGGTGCTTCCGGCATTCAGCGAGATGGTAGACGAACAGCCATCCGGGCTCGGGAAATCGCCCTATCCGCCGAGCGCTTCGATCGGCGGGATCTCCTTCCGCTGGGAAAGCCACCAGCGTCGTGCCCCCGGCAGCGACAACTGGCCGATCACCTGGGCTGACGATGACAACCAGTACACCTCCTGGGGTGACGGTGGTGGCTTCGGGGGAGACAACGTCCGGGGCCGGGTAAGCCTGGGCGTTGCGCGCATCGAGGGTCCGGCGGATTCGTATCGCGGGCACAATGTGTGGGGTGGCGCGAATGCGGAAAGCCCGGCAACCTTTACCGGGAAGTCCTACGGGATCGTTTGCATCGACGGAATACTCTACCTCTGGCGAAGCGGTGCCGGCTCGAATACCACCGCCTTCGATTTCCAGCGCCTGTACCGTTCGAAGGATCACGGCAGGACGTGGGTGGGCGCAGACTGGCAGTTCACGCGGGAAGACGGGTTCTTTGCCCCGACTTTCCTGCAATTCGGCAGGGACTATTCCGGTTCCCGTGACGGCTATGTGTATATCTATGCGCCGGAGCGAAAGACGGATCGCTGGACGATCCAGAAGCCGGGCGAAATCGCGCTGATCCGGGTTCCACGGCAGCGGCTGTTCGAGCGCGGGGCCTACGAGTTTTTTGCGGGTGAAGGCAAGGATGGCAGGCCGCTGTGGACGCATCGGGTGGCAGAGCGCAAGCCGGTTTTTTCCGACGCGGCCAATGGCGTCATGCGTGCAAGTGCCACCTACAATCCTGGCCTGGACCGCTACCTCCTGGTTACGGAACACGGCCGGCGGGCGAGAGGCAACATCGGGATATACGATGCCCCGACGCCCTGGGGACCCTGGACCACCGTCCTGTTCGCGAACGCATTCGGTGCTCCGCATATCGAGGCCAACACCTTCTTCTGGGTGTTCTCCAACAAGTGGACGAGCGTCGATGGCCGGCGTTTCACCCTGGTATTCACCGGGCGTGACGCCAACGATTCGTGGAATACCGTGGACGGAAGTTTCAGCCTTCGGCGAGGGCGGGGATCGAACCTTCCTTGAAGCGCTTCACCAGATGCTCCCCCAGCCTGAACGCGAAGGCAGCGATCGTAAGCGTCGGCTGCATTGCACCGCCGGTGACGAATACTTCCGACCCGCTGAGATAGAGATTCGGGGATTCGTGCACGCGCAGGTCCGGATCGACGACACTGGTCCTGGGATTGGTTCCCATCCGGCACGTGCCCTGCAGGTGGCGTGAGAAGGTGATCTGGGCTTCCTGGATGTTGCTGGCGCCCACCCTGGCATACAGGTCGCGTACCAGTTCCCGGCTGCGTTCGAGCAGCGCCAGGTCTTCCTCGGCATAGTCCAGGTGCACGCGCGCGAGAGGGTCTCCGAAAGGGTCGACTTTCTTTTCGGACAGGGTGACGCGATTGTCGTCCGATATCTTCATTTCGATCACGACGCCTATGTAGAAGGTCGCGTGCAGCAGGCGCTGTGCGATCGCCAGCGCATTGTGCGGGATCCTGGAGATCTTCAGTGGCATGTTGTGATGGGGCAGGATCCAGGACTGGCGGAAGACCGGCATGATGCTGCCCAGTCCTTCCGAACGGTAGGTGTTGTAGAACTGGTGGGTGCGGGCGATCTTGCTCAGGGGGTAGATGGTCTTCCACTGGTGCGGGATCTGCGCATAGAAGTTGACTGCAGGGTGCTCGTTGAAACCGCGCCCTACGCGGTCATAGGCATTGCCGATCCCGTTGGGATGATGCTCGGAACGGGAAAGCAGAAGCAGGCGGGGTGCCCCGATGCCTCCGGATGCGAGTACGTATACGCGGGCCCGGACGATCTTTTTCTCGCCGCCAAAGGACTGGACTTCCGCCCCCGTGATCATCTTGTCGGCGTTGGACAACAGGCGCCGGACGATGGCGCCGGTCAACAGGACCAGGTTGGGCGAGTCGGCAAACTCCGGCAGGATTTCCTTCTGGACCTTGAAAAAACGGATGGATTTCCTGGGTATGGCCGTGGGCGAATCATCCACCTCGACGCCGGCGTCGGCCAGCAGCGAGGTAAGGAAGGAAATGTCCTTGGTCTGGGGCAGCGGCAGCGGCGTCTTCCGGGGCGGAGAATAGCTCGACCTCTGGCTGCTGCCACGCACGCGCATGATACGTTCGGCCTGTTCGTAGTAGGGGTCCAGATCGTCGTAGGTGATCGGCCACGGATTCTCGGGCGGTGTATAGGGGTGAGGCTCCAGGTCGGCGGGATGGAAACGCTCACATCGGCCGGTCCAGAAGTTGGCCGTTCCCCCGAGCAGGGATGCCTTGGTGTGTTTTTCGGGATAGTCGGCGTTACCGGTGGACTCGAAATCGGCATATTGCTTGATTCGGGAATCGGTAAGCCAGTTGAACATCGAAGAGCCGGCTTCGAGAATGACTGTCCGGAGACCGTTCTCTACCAGTGTCTTGCCGATGATGGTGCCGGTAGGTCCTGAACCTATGATACAAACGTCAAAGGGCTCGCTGGTATCGAGGGCGTCAAAGCTTGAGCGGGTGTGGGCCATGGGTCGTGAACTTCCGTGCTCCATCGTGGGTCGGGCGAGCAATTGCGCATGCCCCTGAACCCGACCATCATATCATTTGGACAGTTTTGCGCTACCCCGCGAGCGGACTGTTCTGCGTAGTCACGCTTCCATCCGGGGTCACGATCTACCGTGCTATCGGCTGCTACCCCGGGTGACTGAAGGATTCAGCCCGGGGGCCGTCAACGGGGCAGCGGGGATGATATGATTGCGCGGCTCCGGCGCGCGGATCCGGTAGCCATCTGAAAGGGCTCAGTCAGTTTGCCGAATGAAACCAAGAATGTGGACGGTGCGGCCCGAATTCTCAGGAACTCGGCTGCCATGTTTGCCGCCTCCCTTCTCGCGAAGGGTGGCGGCCTTGTAGTTACCATCCTGGTGGCGCGGTATCTCGGCGCCGCCTCACTGGGTATCTATGCGGTAGTGCTGGCCGTGGCCCTTTTGCTGGAAGTGCTGACGCCGTTGGGGCACCAGGAGGTAATCATTCGCGCGATTGCGCGCGACCACTCGAAGACGATCGTCCACTGGGTCAATGCGAGCGCATCCACGGTTGTTGTCTCGATGCTGTTCGGCATCGGCCTGGTCGTCTATCTACACCTGATTCATACGCCGCAGGATGCGGAACTTGCGGTCTACGTCGCTGCAGCCGGTCTGCCGGTGGCGGGACTCAACCTGGTTGCACAGGCGGTACTGCAGGGCGTGGAACGTATGCAGTACCAGACCATGGCATCATTCGTCGGCCGTGTGATCGGGCTCCTGCTTCTGTGGGGCATGCTGGAAGCGGGGGCGGACATCTGGTCCGCTTTCCTGGCGCGCGCCGTTTTCCAGATCGTCTCCCTGCTGATCCTGGGAAGGGCGATCCTGCGCTATGCCGACCAGATGCAGTTGCCCCGTCGCTGGCGACCGAGTCTGGCGGTGTGCCGCTCCTCGCTGCTCGAGGCAAGGCCATTTGCCCTGCAAAGGCTGCTGAGTGAAGGCTTGCAGCGGTTGAATATCATCGTCCTGCCGCTGTTGCTTGCGCTGGAAGCCGTTGGTCAGTTCAATGCCGCAAACCAGATTACCCAGACGACGTCGACCATCATTCCCATCATGATGCTGACCTTGTTGCCGGTATTCGCGCGGACGTTCAGCAGGAGCCAGGAAAAGGGCGCGCTCATGGCGGACAAGCTCCTGAAATTCCTGTTGACGCTGATTTTTCCGCTGGCCTTTGTGGTCACCGTTGCCGCGGGCAAGATTATTCTGCTATTGTACGGCCCGGGCTACGAGGCGTCTGTCAGCGTTCTTCAGATCGTCATCTGGTCCCAGGTGTTCCTCGCAGCCGATTCCGTGATGAAGCAGAAAATGATCGCCAGCGATCAGGAACACGCCATGGTATGGCGGTCCACCCTGGGCCTGGTTGCGAATCTGGCCTTGATATTTGCCCTTGGAACCGCCTTCGGCCTGCACGGCGTTGCGGTGGCGGTCGTTCTTTCCAGTGCCTTCCTGTTCACGCTGGATGCCGTCTTCGTGGAGAGGCATGTGGCCGTGACCGGTCTTGCGCAGGCGACGGTGAAGCCTTTTGTCTCGGCGCTGCTGTCCGGGGTGGTGGCGGTGGCTCTCCTGGATTACGGATTGCCTGTGTTGCTGGGCCTGACCTCGCTTGCCTACGTATTCTTTCTGCTGCTGTTCAGAACCTTCTCCGAGGACGAGCGGCAGTTGTTCAGGCAGCTGTTTCTGCGGCTGCGCGGGCGGCTCGCCCGTTGAATGCGAATATGCTTTAATCGCGGAAACAGAAGGTGGCCACCGGGTGTGGCCCAATCATGATACCGGGATATCACTATACATCCATGAAAGCCATTATAATCACTTCACAGCGCTCCGGTTCCAATTTTCTCCGCCACTGTCTGCAGTCGCACCCGAAGATCAGCTGTGACGGGGAACTGATGATAGGCGGCCCGATTACACCGCCGAGGCTCATTGAAAACTGGAGAATGCCGACAAAGATCTATCGCTGGATACGCGCCGGTGCATGGAATCCTGTGCGGATACTGGAGGAGTTTCGCGCCAGGACTGATGCGCCGGTGGTCGTTTTCAAGGCGATGTACAACCAGTTGCGCAGCCCGAAGGTTCACGAATACCTGCGGGAACATACCGATATCCGGATCATACACCTGCGTCGGAACAATCTGGTCAAGCAGTATGTTTCCAAGACCCTGATGGGCAAGCGCCGGGACGGGCGCTGGCAGCCCCATTCCACGAGCAAGGTCCGGACGGTGGCTACCCACATATCGCCGCAGGCTGCGATCCGGGAAATGCGGAATGTCCAGCGCCAGTTCGACCTGTTCGAGCAATTGCTGTCGAATCACAGGAAGATCGAACTCGTCTACGAGGACATGATCGACGGCCAGTGCCTTTCGGATGCGGCCAGGGAGGCGGTCTGTGATCTGCTGGAGGTCGAGTCGGCGCCGATGTGCTGCGATTTCGTGAAAGTGAACCCCAACAAGCTCGAGCTGATGGTGAAGAACTACGACGAGCTGGCCGCTGCGCTCAAGGGCACCGAATTCGAGCAGTATCTTCAGGACTGAAAGACGGCGGGTCGCCGCATCCCCGGACGGCTTCCGGTTCCGGGGGATCCCTATGCCGTAGCCGACTTCTCGACGACCGGTGAGCTGCGGCCATGAGCGGCAATCCGGGCGTGCAGATCACTCTTGGTTTCCCCCTGTATGAACATCCTGTACCAGGTTTCGCTGTTCAGGAGAAGCCATAGCCGGTTCCCGTTGTCGACACGCCCGGTTTCATGTTCTGCCAGCAGCTTGTCGATCGCTGGCTGCTGGAGGTATCCATCGCGGGCCAGTTGCGAATCGTGCAGGAACAGGCCGAACAGCAGTCGGTACTCGTCCCGCAGCATGTAGGGCAGGGCGGAGGAGAAGCCCTGCTTGGGGCGTTCGATGACCTCGCGCGGCAGGTAGCGTTCCGCCAGCCGGTACTGGATATAGCGGAGCGAGCGTCCGCGCACCTTCATCCGGGCGGGCAGACGAGCGGAAAATTCCGCGACCACGTGGTCCATGAAAGGCGCGCGCGCTTCCAGCGAGTTGGCCATGGTCATCCGGTCCAGGATCATCACCGGGTGATCGGGCAGGCGCACGAAGCTGTCGGCACAGAGCATCCGGTCGACGATGTCATGGGCATCCGCTGCATCGAAGATTTCGCGGATCGACGATTCGGGATCGAAATCCCGGGTGCTGCTCTTCATGGCCGGTCCGTACAGGGATTCCTTGCGGTCGGGACCGAAGTAGAAATAGGCCAGGCTGCGCGCGTAGCGGGCGCTCCCGCTCATGTAGGAGAGCTTGTGGAGCCATTTGAGCTGGTGTGCCTTGCTCTTGTACCAGCCTCCATCGGGTATCAGCCTTAGAGCCGGGCCGATCAGGTAGTCGCGAACGAAGGCGGGCAGCATCGCGTAGTAGCTTGCGTAACGGTTGCCGTAGTAGCGATCGTAACCGCCAAACAGCTCGTCTCCGCCATCTCCTCCCAGGACGACCTTTACGTGTTCGCGCGCCATCCGGGCGATCAGGTAGGTGCAGATCGACAGGGGATCGGAGGGTTCGTCGAGATGCCACAGCAGGTCCGGCAGGGTCTCCAGCAGGGAGGGCGTGACGATCCGCTCATGGTGTCTCGTGCCATATCGTTCGGCGACCATGCGCGCATACGGTGCTTCGTCGAACTGGCTGTAGGGGAGACCGATCGTGAATGTCTGGATCGGTTCACTGGTGACATGCTTCATCAGCATCGCCACGACCAGGGTGGAATCGAGACCACCGCTCATGAAGGCGCCTACCGGCACATCACTGACCATGTGGAGGCGGATCGATTCTATGATCCTTTCCTCGAGCTGGTCGGTCAGTTCCTCGTCGCTTCCCTTCAGCTTCGGCTCGTAGTGCAATGTCCAGTAGCGTGCTATCTGCAGCCCGTTCACGGGGTCGAAGCTGAGAGTGTGGGCGGGCGGGAGTTTCCTGATGCGGCGGAACATGCTGCGGGGTGATGCGATGATGCGCAGGCTGAGATACTGGTCCAGTGCCTCCGTGTCCATCTCGGCAAGCGAAGGATCGAAGGCCAGCAGGCCCTTGATCTCGGATGCGAAGTACAGTTCCTTCCCGCCTTGGACATAGTAGAACGGCTTCTGCCCGAGCCGGTCGCGGGCAGCGAACAGGCGCTGCCGCTCTTCATCCCAGATCGCAAAGGCAAACATGCCGCGCAGTCTCTCTACGCAGCGGTCGCCCAGTTCCTCGTACAGGTGAAGAACGACCTCGCTGTCGCTGTTTGTCGAGAAGCGGTGCCCCTTTTCGATCAATTCCTTGCGTATTTCGCGGTAGTTGTAGATCTCGCCGTTGCAGACGATCCAGGCACTCTTGTCCTCGTTGGGGATGGGCTGGTGGCCGCCGGCGAGATCGATGATCGAGAGCCTGCGTTGGCCCAGTGTCGCGCCATGCCCCGTATAGATGCCTTCGTCGTCGGGGCCGCGGTACCTCAGGGCGTCCAGCATGCGGGCCATGCCCTGTGGATCGACCGGATTGGGACTGACGATGCCTGCGATTCCGCACATGTTCGGGTAACTCCAGGGGTATGCGACGAATGAATTGCGCCAGGGTTTATGAGTGGTGATAGCGGATCCCGGCCATGGCCCGGATATCTTGCCTACTCACGAAGACGGATGACCTTCGCAGGGACTCCGGCGGCGATGGCATTCTCGGGGATGTCCTTTGTGACCACGGCGCCGGCGCCGATGACTGCCCCGGCGCCGATGGTCACGCCGTCGAGGATGATTGCACCGGTCCCGATCCAGACCCGGTCGCCGATCCTGATCGGACCCTTGGTATACGCGCCCTGATCCATGATCGCAGCGTCCTTGTCCTCCATGTGGTAGGCGCCTGCGCTGATGTAACATCCGCCCGCGCAGAGAACGGCCTCGCCGAGTTCCACGCCGGAGGTCGACACGATCACCGAATTGCTGCCGATGGAGGTGCGTGGACCGAAATGGATCGGGCCGGACTTGGCCTGCACCATGCAGTTGCGGTTGATGATCACTCCGTCCTCGAGCACGATGCCGGCGTCGCCGGCGCCGCGCGCGTCGACCAGCGAATTATCGTCGATCGTTACCCCCTTTCTCAGATCGATGCGCCGGCCATGCCGGATTACCACGTTGCGCCCGATGATGAGGCCGCCGCCGCAGTGCCGCAACAGCCGTGGATAGCTTTTCTTGCGCAGCAGGAAGCCGAGGCCGCCGGGGAAGGGACCAAGGAAGGAGGTCAGGAACTCATACAGCAGAAAGTGCGCAAGCCCCTGATCGCCGACGGTGAGGTCCATGTAGGTCCGGAAGGGGGAGGACTGCGCTTCTTCCAGCTTGTCGCGGAAGAGATTTCCCTTCTCGATCTCGTTTGCCATTTCATCTATCCCGGGTGGCTGCCAGAATCCGGCCGTGTGCGTTCGCGTATGACTTCCTCGAAGAGCTGCTCATACTGTCTGGCGCAATTGTCGATATAGAGCTCCTCGACACGTGCACGGTTGCCTGCGCTCATCTCGCGGACCCTGTCGGGATCCGAGATCAGCTTGCGACAACTATCGGCAAACTGCCCGGTATCATTGAGCGGCACCACGTGGCCGGTGACCCCGTCGGTCAGGAAGTCGGTCTGACCCCCATAGTCGTAGCATATGACGGGCAGACCCGATGCCATGGCTTCGAGGAAGACCAGGCCGAAACCCTCATGCTGGCTGGTGGAGACGAAGATGTCGCTGATCTGGAGCAGACGGAACTTGTCGCTCTCGGAGATCTGCCCCATGAAGTGCACCCGCTCCGTCAGGCCCAGCTCACCGGTCTTCTGGCGCAGGGCCTGTTCCTGCGGGCCACTGCCGATGATCAGCAGATGGACGTCCGGCCTGCCGGTGTCCTTCAGTACCGAAATGAGCTGATCGACAGCCTTGCGTGCAACCAGGCGACCGACGGTTACCAGCAGTACCTGTTCGTCGCTGAAGCCATAGTCACCGCGCGTTGCCGCTTCGACCGAGGGGCGCCTGATGCCCAGGGGGATGCGGTCGACGGAGAGTGCGGGATCATAGTAGGTGTGGACGTTTTCAACGGTGTTGCGGGATTGCCCGACCACCCGGTCAGCCCGGTGCAGGAGCCGCTTGATCCAGGTGCGCAGTACCCAGTGGCGATGCGGCGACATCCATTTGCTCGGGTCGTAGAGATCCCCGCCGTGCACCGACAGCACGTGGGGAAGCTTGCCGAGTCCGGCGAGCCGGTCGCCCACCGGTCCGGTCGGCAGCACGAAGTGGGTGTTGATGACATCGTAACGTTCTTCGCGGATCAGCCGCTTGCCGGCGGCGATGCCCATCGGGAGATAGGTCAGCATCGAGGGGACGTTTGCCGCAGCCTGCTGGCTGCGGAAGAAGACCGGCACTCGTACCACGCGCACACCGTTGACGACGGATTCCGGTTCCAGGCCCAGACCTTGCGACGACAGTACAGTCACCTCGTGACGCGTGGCGAGCTCCTCGGCGAGCAGGGCATTGATCACGCCACCGCCGCCACCAAGTGGAGGATACTCGTAGTTACAGAACAATATTCTCATCTGGGATGAACGGTCTTATTCATGTCGTTGCCAAGCCGCATTATTTATCATTATCCATGCCATGACAATCAGCGTTTCCCCGTTGTATCGCTGTTCTTCCGGGATGCGTGTCTGCAAGCGGAGCCCGGGGAACATTCGGCACGGGAATGCAATATAATTCGGCCGGGCAGCGCCTTGCTGAACCATCATCAAGAATTGGCCGAACCGGCCGACCGGGTGGAGGGGAGCGATTCCTTGCACGGCCGATAATGACAGCGCCGGCGCGTTCGGGTCGCCTGCATTCCGGCGCCGGTCGCTGGTGCCACGGGAGCTAGACTACATGATCACATCCGAAGAGTTGACCGCAAGAATGGAACCTTTCGATTCATTCTGGGAAGGACCCCGGGATATCGAAAAGGGGTACGGTAGCTTCTACCGTTTCTACAAGTACAACTATCTGAAGCACATGCCGGACGACAGGAATGCCCGCATCCTGGTGATCAGTTGCGGGCCGGGATACTTCGTGAACATGCTGAACAAGGAGGGCTACTCCAATGTGCTCGGGATCGATTCGTTCGAGGAAAAGATCGGGCACGCAAAAAGGCACGGTCTGAATTGCGAGGTCGCGCGCGCATTCGAGTTTCTCCAGCAGGAGGGCGAACCCTTTGACGCCATATTCTGCGAGCAGGAGCTCAACCATCTCACCAAGGCCGAGATCCTGAGCTTCCTGGAGCTTTGCTGGAAGCGGCTGAGTGAAGGTGGAAGGCTGGTTGCGCACGGTCTGAATGGTGCGAATCCGATCACCGGTTCAGAAGCGCTGGCCCAGAATTTCGATCACTACAACACCTTTACCGAATATACCTTCGGCCAGGTGCTCGAATACACCGGTTTTCGGGATATCCAGGTGTTTCCGCTGAATCTCTATGTGTTCTGGACCAATCCACTCAACTATGTGCTCATTGCGCTGTCGTCGCTCTATACCCTGTTCTTCCGCGTGAGCTTCATCATGTACGGGAAGAGCAACAAGCTTTTCACCAAGAAAATCGGCGCGGTGTGCCGCAAGGCAACGGGCTGATCGAGTCGTGCCCGGGCGCGCCCCGGCACCAGCGGCGCGGCAAGTGCCGTAGCTACAGGAGATCGTGTTCCCGGTACCAGTCGGCGGTTTTCTTCACGCCGCTGCGGAAATCCGTCTTCGGGGTGAAACCAAGGACGTTTTCGGCCTTGTCCCGGGAGAAGAAGAAGCTCTTGCGGAAAAAGTCCAGTCGGCGCCGGTGCAGGGGAGGCTGGATACCGAGCGGACCCAGGGTCTTTTCCATGACCACTGCGGCGGTCAGAAAAGGCAGCATGGGCGCGTGCAACCCCGGGATACGAGTTCCGAGGCACTCCGCGACCGTGTCGACCATTTGCCGGGTGCTGAGCACTTCCGGGCCGGCCAGAACGAATACCTGCCCGACGGCGGCCGGGGTGGTCGCGGCCAGATACATCCCCTCGATCAGGTCGTCTACGTAGATCAGCTGGTGCTTGTTTTCCCCCTTGCCGATCACGAAGAACACGTTTTTCTGGATCGCCTTGAAGAGCTTCAGCAGCCGCCGGTCCCCGGGGCCATAGGTTTCGGAGATCCGGACCACGGACACAGGAAGTTTTTCGTCGAAGGAAAGCGCCAGCTGTTCACCTTCGCGCTTGGTGACGCCATAGATATTGTTCGGGCGCAGCGCCGTTTCCTCGTCGATTTCCCCCTCCATGGCGGAGCCATAGACGCCGATGGTGCTTCCGTGGACAAAGCGCTTGACGCCGCCCTCGAGGCTGGCTTCGAGCATGTTGCGCGTTCCTTCCACGTTCACCTTGTAGAAGTGCTCATCCGGTACATTCGCCTCGTGCTGGGCGGCGGCCAGGTGGAAGACGACGTCGCAGCCGCGGGCAAGCTCAACGAGCTTGTCCTTTTCGAGTACCGAGCCCAGGGTCGTGGTGATGCCGTGCCTTTCCAGCAGCCGTCGATTCTCCTCCTCGGCCGGGGTGTTCGTCTGGCCGAGCAGGTGCACCGTGTGACCCCTGGCCCGGCTTTCGATCGCCAGCCTGGAACCGATGAAACCGGTGCCACCGGTAATGAATACATTCATGTTTCAATCCTCACCTGCTGAAAACGTTCCGTCCGGTCGGGGTGGATTCGGGGTGTCGCAATCTCATGCCGGTGTGCCCTCGTCAATGGTTTCACCGAGGGAGGGGAATCGCCGGTACACCTCCTGCAGCTGGGCTTCCTTCTGTTCCTCCGTCCAGCCGAGTTCCCGGGCGGCAAGGTCGGCGCACTCACGCAGGACATGGTCGCCCGGGTTGCCGCCGGTGGCGAGATCGGTGCGGCGGAAAACGATATCGGACAGCGTGACAGCCATTTCCTGCTCGATGGCGTTGAGCACTTCCGCCTTGATGACGGTGCTGTCGCCCAGCGTCCGCGCGAGTTCGGGAGTCTTTTCCGCAAGGGAAAGCACCTGGTCCACGCAGGTACCGTAGTTGTGGGCGAGTGCGCGCATCACCTCGGCGCCGATCCCAAGCTGCTGTTTCCCCGTTATTTCCCTGACAAACTTCTCGAAGTCGGGGATGTCGCCGCCGGTGATCGGTATGTTGGCGGAGTCGGGGCGGGGCAGCCGCGCCCCCAGCTTGTCGACAGCAATGTCGATCGCTCGGGCAGAGTCGGCGCGGGCGGTGGTGTAACGGATACCGATCAGGGTAACCAGGCCATCCACCCCCTGCGATTTCCGGTGGTCGATGAGATTCGACCGCTTGCCGTAGCTCAGGTTGGTTGCCCCCGGCTCATTGACGCCGAAGGGGACCAGGCCCGCATTCCACATGCGGACGTCCTGCAGGCCGAGATTGAGCGAAGGGTATGCCCAGTTGATTTCATCGATGAACGACTCGAGGTCCTCTGCGGTTACGGTGACCTCGTCCGGGTGACGCTCGTAGACGACATGCCATACGCCGACGAGGGTATAGTCCCGCCATGGCACGAGAAAGAGGTGGCGTGCCGGCCGGCTCAGCACGGCATCGGGGTCGCGCGTACGACCGAGGACGGCGACAGCCTCCTTGCCCGGGAATCGCCGGTTGATGACGAAACAGGCATCGCGTGAATAGGTACCCTTCGATTCCAGGGGGATGCCGGCTGCATCGCCGAGGAAGCGCTCCGCCCAGGGACCGGCGGTGTTGACGACCACCTTTGCCCGGATCGACAGCTCGTCGCCGCTGAGCGTATCGCGCGCCTGCACGCCGGTAACCCGCTCGCCGGAGCGGGTCAGCCCCGTGGCTTCCACGTAGTTGGCCACCCGGGCACCCGCTGCAGCCGCGGATTGAATGAAGGCCAGGACCAGGCGGGTCGGATTGTACATCTGGCCGTCGCTGAACATGGCGCCACCGGTGAGTCCCTCCTGCTTCAGATCGGGGAACAACTCGAGGACCTGCTTGCGGCTGAGGAATTTCGTGGGCGGAATCTTGCGTTCGTCGTCGCTGATGCCGCGGTTGCGGCCCAGCGTAAGCAGGTCGTAGAGGTACAGGCCGATACCGAGAAAGGCTTTTCCGGAGGTGCCGTGTCCATAGGTCGGTATCACGATCGGAAGTGGTTGTACCAGGTGCGGTGCAATGCGCAGCAGCGCACTTCGTTCCCTGCAGGAATAGCGCAGGCGGTAGAGATCGGCGTGCTGGAGGTAACGAACGCCCCCGTGGACCATCTTGAACGAGTTGGCCGATGTGCCCCCGCAGAAATCACCTCGTTCGATGAGTGCCACGCGCAGTCCGCGCAAGGTTGCGTCCCATGCGGCGCACGCTCCGAATATACCGCCGCCGATGACGACGATGTCGAATTCGGTGTCTTCCAGTTCACTGAGATTTCTTTTCATTGCCTGCCTGTTTTCCTTGATCCAATGGGTTGCATGCGTCTGGTTGTCAGGTTCCGCGGAAGCGATGCATGTTCCCGGCTGTCCTGCCTCATGCGGGCGGCGGGGCGTACGTCCGGCGGTATGATACGGTCATTGGCGGCACGAGTCACAGAAGACTTACCGCAAGCGTCCTGGGGAAGTGGCGCGCCGGGACCGGCAGCGAGTAGGGAACTCCCGACCCGGCGTGCTGTTGCCCCACCAGCGATACGCCGGGCCGGCCGCCTCAGATGACTTTCCGCCCGCCGCGGGTGGACGTGCGGCAGGCCGGGAGGCACTCGGGGCGCAAAGACGGCCCGGCCATCAGTTTTTTCCATTGCGGCCGATAGTCCAGCCGGCATCGACGGGATTTTCGTTTCCCGGACGGGGCGCTGACAGACGACCGCCGCCCCGGATCGACCCTCGAGCGGGCTGTCGGGGGCTGTCTATCGTTTGAATATTGGATTAAACTGCGCCCGGCGAAGCGCGCTTGTTGCGAAAAGTACACAGCGTTGCAAAAAATATACATTGTTGCGAGAATGGAATGCGAGACGCGTGGCCGGGATTCCCGGCGACGCGTGTCGCTGCGCTCGCCGGATTTTCCGTGACGGGCGGGGTAAAAGGGAATTGCGGGATTGACGCAGGGAGCGGTCCCGCGCAGGTGGCGCGCCTGTCGCGCCTGGGGATTCTATAGCAAGCGCCCTTGATCGGGGCCGGGTGAGAGAGACGATGGTTGCAAAAAACACTGCAGTGAAAACGGTTCTGGGCATGTTCTTTTCTCTGGCCCACATCAGTGGCCTCTATGCTGCGGGCGTGAGCTATGCACCACCCGTGAGCACGGCGGCAGGTGTCGCCCCCGAGTATGTCGCCAAGGGGGAGCTCAACGGCGATACCAACGAGGACGTTGTTTGCGTCAATGCCGACAACAGCGGAACGGTATCGGTTCTCTTGAGTGACGGCACCGGCGGCTTCACCAAGGTCAATTATCCGGTCGGCGTGCAGCCCCGCACGGTATCGATCGGGGATCTCGATGGTGATGGCGATAACGATCTGGTCGTCACCAATACCGATACCCCCGGAACCGGCAGTGTCACCATACTTCTCAACAATGGCAGCGGGGCCTTTACCGAGGCTGCCGGCTCCCCGATCGACATCGAGGCAATGGCCGGGACCGACGCGGAGCCATCCGCTGCGGTCATCGCCCAGCTCAACAGCACCACCGACAGCAATGCCGATATTGCGATCGGTAACGATGTCACCAACAACGTGCAGATACTCCTCGGTGACGGCACCGGCGGCTTCACCAAGGGCAACACGATCGCGGTGGGGACCAAGCCGATCGCCATCGACGCGGGCAGCCTCAACAGCGGCACGGATTCGCTGACCGACCTGGTGGTGGCGAACCTGAACGACGGGACCATCAACGTGCTTCTGGGCGACGGACTCGGCGGGTTCACTAACGCTTCGGGTTCGCCGATGTCGGTCGGAGCCAAGCCTTTTGCAGTGCGGGTCGCTTCGATCGACAACGGCACGGATGCCATTCCGGATATCGCGCTGGTGAACCACTCCAATGGAACGGCAAGTACCGTGAGGACGCTGAAAGGTGCGGGCGACGGCACCTTCACCGCCATGTTCAAGAGTGGCGAGCTGGCGGGCCGGCCTCATTCGGTGGATATCGTCGACCTCGACAGCGACGGACTCATGGACCTCGTGGTCGCCAATGACAAGACGGGTACCGCGCCGGTACCCGCCGTTACCACGCTTCTCGGCGACGGTGCCGGAAACTTTGCGACGGTGGCGGAATACCCCGTGAGCGGCGCGCCGAACTCTGTCGTCAGTCTGGACCTGGACGGGATCAACCAGCTGGACCTGGTGGTGGCCAACGGTGACACGGACAGCGTGGACGTTCTGCTGAGCGTGCCGACGGCGAACGCGCCGGTGGCCAGTGCCGACGTGCTGTCGGTGATCGAGGATACCGCGGCCAACGGCACCCTGAACGGCAGCGATGCCGACGGCGCGCTGCTTCGCTATGCCGTGAGCACCGCGCCCGGCAAGGGTTCGGTGAGCATTACCGATCGGGCCACCGGTACCTACATCTATACGCCCAACGCCGATGCGACCGGCAGTGACTCCTTTGCCTTCACCGTCGACGACGGCACCGGTGCGTCGACGCCGGCCACCATCACGGTAACCATTGGAGCGGTGAACGATCAGCCTGTGCGGACCGCCGGCACGCTGAACGACCTTACGGTGCTGGAGGATGCCAGCACGACCTCGCTGGGGCTGGGCACACTGGCCTACGGCCCGGGCGGCGGCACCGACGAAGCCGGTCAGGCGCTGAGCTACACGGTCACGGCGGTGCCGGCA
>DROT01000159.1 GCA_011321775.1 Gammaproteobacteria bacterium
AAAGCGCGCAATGCTTTTCCTCACCAGACCGAATGGCAGTTACTCAAGAAACCCACGCTTCCCGTCATGCCGGCGCAGCCAACCCCGCATTGCCGGACAGAATGTCCCGGACCGAGGCGATCATGGTACCGGGGCCCTTTGCTACAATCGAGCCCGTGCACAGCCCATCCACTCTCTGGTGGCGCGCCTACCTGGCGCCACGCTTCTGGCCGACCTGGGCACTGTTCGCATTGCTGTGGCCGGTGACGCGCCTGCCCTTCGGCTGGCAGATGGGCATCGGCAGCGCCATCGGCGCCCTCGCCCGGCGTTTTGCCCGCCGGCGCCGGCACATCGCCGAGGTCAATATCGGCCTGTGTTTCCCGGAACTCACACCGGATCAGCGCCGACGCCTGCTGCGCCGACACTTCGATGCGCTCGGCCGCGGAGTGGTGGAGACGGCGCTGTGCTGGTGGGGACGTGAAGCCCCGCTGCGCAAACGAACCCTGGTGGTCGGCCGCGAGCACCTGCAGCGGGCGCTGCAGGACGGCCGCGGTGTGCTGCTGCTGAGTGCCCACTTCACCACCCTGGAACTCGGCGGCCGGCTGCTGGCGCTCGACACGCCGTTCCACGTGCTCTACCGGCGCCACAAGAACCCGCTGTTCGAACGAGTGATGCACAACGCACGCACGCGCCGCTTCGAAAAGGCCATCCCGCGCGACGACGTCCGCGCCCTGCTGGGCAGCCTGAAAGACGGCCGCGCGGTCTGGTACGCACCGGACCAGAACCACGGCGGCCCGCAGTCCGCCTTCGTCCCCTTCTTCGGCGTCCAGGCCTCGACCCTGACCACCACCTCGCGGCTGGCCCGCCTCAGCGGCGCCGCCGTGGTGCCCTTCTTCCAGATGCGCCTGCCGCGCGACGAGGGCTACCTGCTGCTGCTGTGCCCGCCGCTGGAGGATTTCCCGGGCGCCGATCCGCGCGCCGACAGCGCCCGCATCAACGCCCTGCTGGAAGACGTGATCCGCGAAATGCCGGAGCAATACCTGTGGGTCCACCGCCGCTTCAAGACCCGCCCGCCGGGTGAGGCTGCGCCCTATTGAGCGTCTGGCTACTGCCACCGGCCTGGATACCCGAATGATGTAGCCCGGGTCCCCTACCGGGAGCGCCGGGCTCCAGCCCGGCAAGGGGGGATCGCCGTTCTCGGCGTGTGTTTCCGCCGGGCCAGGCTGGAGCCTGGCGCTCCCGGAGATGGCTGTCCCGGTAACCTGCATCCTGTTTTGGCGCAGCCGTTGAAACAACTGCAAGACAGCGAACCACGCAGCAGTGGAGACCTGAGTACCGCTGGTCTTTTTCCGTCATTCCGGCCTGCGCCAGGATGACGAATCTGAAGTGTGAGTACAGGACTATCGATTCGCTCCCTCCAGGGACAGGCGCTGGCGGAGCGCCTCGGCGAGCTGGTCCAGCGGCGAGACGGACATGGGCCGGCAGTGGCATTCCTCCAGCTGGTGCGGGTGCAGCAGCAGGTCGGCGATGCGGTGGCGGCAGATGAAGCCCTGGTCGGCGAAGCGCTGCATGGAGGCACGGTAGCGTTGGTCCGGCGCGCAATGCTGCGGCTGCAGGCTGTGCAGCGGGCGGCGCGCATAGACGGCCTCGGTGAGCATGGTCATGCTGTCCTCGGTGACGAATACCCGCTCGGCGGCGCCCAGCCAGTCCTCGGCCTGATACTCCGCCCGCTGCCGCGCCCAGCAACCGGCCGCCAGGTGGGGCGCCTCCAGGTGGCGCTGCAGCAGTCGCTCCCCGGTGGAGCCGGTGCGGCGCGAACTCACCACCAGCCACCGGATGCCGTGGCCGCGGGCGAGGCTGTTCATGAGATTGGCCAGCCGGATCCAGTCGTGTTTCAGGTAGCGGTAGCCGGCCCCGTCCCCGCCCGCCAGCAGCAGCCAGTAGCGCTGCGCCGGATCGCCGAGGCGGCTGTGGAAGCGCTCACCCCGATGGCGCACCTCGTCGGCGTCAATGGCGCTGGCGGGCAGCGGCAGCACCAGGTTGCTGGCGGCTCCGGGCACGGGTTCCAGCGTCAGCACCACGGAGAACAGCTCCGCCGACAAGCGCCGCAGCGAGCCGGCATAGAGGTTCGGCACCCCCAGCCGCCGCGCCAGCCAGGCGTTGGCGAAGGAGGTCTTGCCGCCCGCGGACACCACCAGGTCGCAGCCGCCGTGGGGCAGTTCGCCCATGCGATAGAAGGCCCGCAGGCGTCGGGCCGGACCGGGATGAACCTTGCGATTGAGGTGGTAGCGCAGCAGGTTGCGCCCCAGGCCGATGCGCAGGTCGAGCGCAATCCAGCTCTCCTGCAAGGGGCGGATACGACGCAGGGCGGCGAGGATGCCGCGCGACTGGTTGAAGTGCCCCGGCTGGCCGTCCGACAGCACCCACACGCGCAGTTCCTCAGCGCCAGCCACGCCGCCCTCCGCGCAGGCGCAGGCGGAACGCCAGCCAGCCGTCGCGCCCGCTGATCTTGATACGCCGCAGTTCCAGCGGTTTCCAGCTGCGCGGGTCGTCGATACCCTCTTGCACCGTCACCGCGCTCCGGTAGCCGGCCTGCGCCGCCAGCGCCACCTGCTCCGGCCGGTAGAGGCCGAAGGGCCAGGCGAAACTGTCCACCGCGACGCCGAAGGTCTGCTGCAGACGCGCGCGCGATTCACCCAGTTCACGGCTCGCGGCCTCGGCGTCAAGGCGCAGGAAGTTGGCGTGCGTCAGGCTGTGCGAGCCCAGCTCGATGCGGCCGGAGGCCAGCAGTTCGCGCACCTGCTGGTCGCTCAGCTTGGGTTCTTCGCGCAGTTCGCCGCTGTCGTGGTGCGCCTTGCGCTGCACCGACCAGTCGCGCCCGAAGCGCTCCACCACCAGGTAGAGGGTCGCCTTGCAGTCGTACTTCTGCAGCAGCGGCAAGGCCTGCAGCAGGTTGTCGGCGTAGCCGTCGTCGAAGGTGATGGCGAAGGATCTGGGTGGCAGCCGCTCGCCCTGTTGCAGCAGCTCGCCGACGGTAAAGCTGTGCCAGCCCTGCTGCTGCAGCCAGCGCAGCTGGCGCTCGAACAGGCGCGGTGAGACGCGCAGGCCGTTGAAACGTCCGCCCGGACGCGGTGGCGAGATCATGTGGTACATGAGGATCCGCGGGCAGCGCTCGTCGGTCGCCGGCCGCCACCAGGCGTAGCGCCACGAGAACCAGGCGGCGACCGCCAGCGCCAGCAGCAACGCCGCCGTCATAGTTCCCGGTACAGGGCCAGCGTCCGGTCGACCATGTCCTGCACGGTCGGGAAGGCGTACGGCTCCACTTCCACCGGCTGTTCCAGCAGGGTGCGCACCGTTGCCTCCAGCTCGTCGAGGTCGCCCGGCGCCACCCGGCCCTCCGGATAGACCCTGCTCAGCGTCTCCCCCACCCCGCCGTGATCGTAACCGACCACCGGCACGCCCAGGGCGAGCGCCTCGCGTACCGTGCGCCCGGAAGACTCCGGCTGCGCCGACAGCGACAGCACCAGGTTGGAGACGGCGTAGATGTCGCGTACGTCCATGCGGTGGCCGGTGAAGGTGACGGCACCGTCGAGACCCAGCCGCTGCACCTCCTGTTCCACCTCGCGCAGGTAACCGGCACGGCGCGGATCCTCGGCCCCCACGATCAGGCCGTACACCGGCAGGCCGCCGTCGACCAGCCGTTTCAGCAGGCGCAGGAAATCCAGGTGGCCCTTGAGGCGGGTGATGCGCCCCGGCAGGGTGAGCACCTGCCGTTCCAGCAGGTAGGGATGCTCCTGGTACCAGCGCGCCATCCAGGAATCGGCGGGGCGATGCCCCCAGGGCCACTGCAGCGGGTCGATGCCGCGTTCGATGACCCGGATCCGGGCCGGGTCGGTCTTCGGCCAGTGTTCCAGCGCATAGTCCCGCGCCGTCTCCGAGACCGCGATGACGGCCTCGCCACGGGTCATGATGCCGCTGTACCAGCCGCTCGAATAGAGACCGTGGACGGTGGTGACGAAATGCGGCCGGGTCGGTTGCGGGAAGCCGCGCCAGGCGCGCCAGGCGATCCACGCCGGCAGGCGCGAGCGCGCGTGCAGGATGTCGATGTCCTGGTCGAGGATCAGCTGCTGCAGTCGTTTCACCCAGCGCAGGGTCCACAGCGATTTCCGGCCGATGGGCCACTGGATGTGTTCGCTGCCCTGGCCGGTGAGACGACTGACCAGCTGGCCGCCCGCCGACACCACCAGCGAACGGTGACCGGCCTTCACCAGCCCGGCGGCCATCTCCAGGGTGCCGCGCTCCACGCCGCCGGATTCCAGCGCCGGCAACAGTTGCAACACGGTCAGTGGTCTGTCAGCCATCGTTCCTCTATCCATCGGGCGCAACGCGCCGCCTCGGCGAGCGGCTGCGGCGCCTGCTCGGGAAGGCGCAGACTGCCGGGCTCGGCGACCATGCCGGCATCCACCAGCGACTTCACGAAGCCGGCCACGCGGCCGGAATCGCTGCATTGTACTTGCAACAGCCCGACGCGCGCACCCGAAGACAACGCTTCACTCACCAGCGAGACGCTGTCCTCGCTGACCCACACCTCGGTGGCGCGGGCCAGCCTTTCTTCGAGCCGGTCGGAATCCGCCGACGGCGGGATGTATTCGTACCCTCCCAGCGCCTGCAGCGCCGGCAGCAGCGAGGCGGGCGTGCGCCGCGAGACGCTCAGCCACCACTGGTCCAGCGGCCTCGACGCCAGCAGCCGCCGCAGCTGCGCCAGTATCTGCTCATTGTCCCAGCGACAGTGGCGCGAGGGACCGCCCAGCACCACCAGCCCGCGACCGGCCTCGCGCCGCGCCGACGGCCGGATGGCGTTGAGCACACCGCGGGTGGCCAGCACCCGCGCCCCCGCCGGTGGCCGGTCGTGCTCCGGCACCACGCAGAGGTCGAACCAGGACAGGGGCAGTGAAGGCCTCATCAGCACCACCGCACGCCCGCCGCGCGCGCGCCTGGCCGCCAGCATGGGCCAGTGGGTGGCGTGGCCGGCGCCCAGCAGCAGCGTCGGATCCGGCAGTGGCCGCCCGGGCGGGTAGCGGCCGCTCAGCCAGTGGAGAAAACCGCCCCCCCGGCGACCGACCGGAACATTGAACAGCGTCACCGGCCGGCGTTCACGCAGCGCCTCCACCAGCCCGCGCGTCTGCGCCTCGTGACCGGCCTTGCCGTCGGTGAATCGCCAGATGACAGTGTCCAAGTCAGTCGCTTCTCCGGGGAGGTGGCTCTCTGTAGATCGATGTCTTTGGCCACGGAATCACATGGAAATACACGGAAACTCACGGAAGTATCGTAGCTGTTCAGCCCGGCGAGGACGGACAGTGCCTCTGACCGAATCGACCGCGCCTTGAAATGGGCCGGATTTTCCGGAAAAAGCCGGCCGTTGTCTGAGCGCAGCGAGTACAGTGCTCTATGAGCCTGATAAGTATGGATTCAGCGGCCCTGTGGTGTTCTGCAGCAAGGCGCTGTGCGAAGGGAATGGTCATACCCTTGCCGAGCGCAGCAACGCGGCTGCAGAACACCACAGGGCCGCCCTTCGGGTTCGCTTGTCGACGTCCACGGACGGCGTTGCGTCTCTTGGCAAGGGAATGGCCATTGCCTGCGAGACGCGCCTTGCCGTGAACGTCGACAAACGAACTGAATCCATACTTATCAGGCTCATAGAGCACTCGGCCGGCCCGGAAAATCCGGCCCATTTCAAGGAAACAAGCGGTCGTCTGAGGGAAGAGGCACCACCCGCCCTCGCCGGGCTGAACAGCTACCCCCCATCGTTTACTTCCGTGTATTTCCGTGTGATTCCGTGGCCGTCCCAACCAACACCAACCACGTTCAATCCTTCAGCACATACTCGGCGCTGCAATAGGGGCACAGGGCGCGGCCGTTGTCGTCGAGGGCCAGGTAGACGCGCGGGTGCGAGTCCCACAGGCTCATGTTCTTCATCGGGCAGCACAGGGGCAGGTCGGCGCGGGTGATGTCATAGTGTTTCCGGGCGTTGGCCTGGATGCGGTTGCTGTCGCCGCTGGCGGTGTCGGTCGTGGGCACGGCAGTGTCCTCCGTCTGGGGGGTTAGCAGCAGACTCTAGTCCACCAGCGTCAGCCAGTCGGGATGGTCTTCCCGGCGGCCGTGCACCTGGTCGAAGTAGAGGGTCTGCAGTCTTTCGGTGATCGGGCCGCGGCCACCGTTGCCGATGGTGCGGTTGTCGACCTCGCGGATGGGCGTGACCTCGGCCGCGGTGCCGGTGAAGAAGGCTTCGTCCGCCACGTAGACCTCGTCGCGGGTGATGCGCTTCTCGCGCACCTCCAGGCCCTGCTCCTGCGCCAGCACCATGATGGTGTCGCGGGTGATGCCCTCCAGCGCCGAGGTCAGGTCGGGCGTGTACAGCACGCCGTTGCGCACGATGAAGATGTTCTCGCCGCTGCCCTCGGCGACGTAGCCCTCGTTGTCCAGCAGCATGGCCTCGTCGTAGCCGCAGCTGAGCGCCTCGTTGAGCGCCAGCATGGAGTTCATGTAGTTGCCGTTCGCCTTGGCCTTGCACATGGTGATGTTGACGTGGTGGCGGGTATAGGACGAGGTGCGGATGCGGATGCCGCGCTCCAGGTTCTCCTTGCCGAGATAGGCGCCCCATTCCCAGGCGGCGACGATGACGTGCACCGCCAGGTTGTCGGCGCGCAGCCCCATGCCCTCGGAACCGTAGAAGCACATGGGCCGCAGGTAGGCCGACTGCAGGCCGTTCTCGCGCACCACCTCGATCTGCGCCCGGTTGAGCGTGTCCTTGTCGTAGGGCATCGGCATCTGCAGGATGTGGGCGGAACGGAACAGCCGGTCGGTGTGCTCGCGCAGCCGGAAGATGGCGGTGCCCTGCTCGGCGTCGTAGGCGCGCACCCCCTCGAACACCCCCATGCCGTAGTGCAGGGTGTGGGTCAGCACGTGGGTGGTGGCCTCGCGCCAGGGAACCAGTTTTCCGTCGTACCAGATGACGCCGTCACGATCGGCCATCGACATCGAATCTCTCCTTCTCTCTCGTTGCGAGTCTCTCAACGCTCCATCAGCTGCGCCCAGATGTCCGCGACCCGGTCGCGCTGCGGCTCGACCTCTTCGGCCTCGACCAGCGGCGGCGCCTCGGCCAGCGTCAGGCGGTGGTTGAGGGCGCGATAGCGCCGGTAGGCCTCGATCAGGGTCTGGGCCCACGCCGAACGCAGCAAGCCGCTGTTGGACAACGCCTTCAGCAGGTGGATGGTGTCGGTATGACGCAGCAGTTCGGCGTGCTCCCGGCACCAGCGCAGAACGAGATATTGGACCATAAATTCGATATCGACGATACCTCCGCGACCCTGCTTGAGGTGGAAACGGCCGCCGTTGCCACGGCCCAGCTCGGCGCGCATGCGCTCGCGCATCTCCCGTACCTCGCTGCGCAACTGCTCCGGGTCGCGGGGCTGCCGCAGCACCGCGGCGCGCACCTCGCCGAAGGCCTTCGCCAGCGCGCCGTCGCCGGCGACCGGGCGGGCGCGCACCAGCGCCTGGTGCTCCCAGGTCCAGGCCTCGCCCCGCTGGTAGTCGGCGAAGGCGTCCAGGCTGCTCACCAGCATGCCCGAATTGCCCGAGGGGCGCAGGCGCATGTCGACCTCGTAGAGCGCCCCGGCGGAGGTGAAGGTCTCCAGCATGTGGATGACACGCTGCCCGAGGCGGGTGAAGAACAGCCCGTTGTCGACCGCCTTGCGGCCGGCGGTGTGCTGCGCCGTGCCGCGGCTGTCGTGCAGGAACACCAGGTCGAGGTCGGAACCGTAGCCCAGCTCGAGGCCGCCGAGCTTGCCGTAGCCGATGATGCCGAAGGCCACACGGCGGCGCCGGCCGCGTTCGCGGCAGCGCGGCTCGCCATAGCGACGCACCATCTCCGCCCAGGCGAGGGACAGGGTCTTGCGCAGCACCGTCTCGGCGATGGCCGTCAGTTCGTCGCTCACGCGGGTGACCTCGACGGCACCGGCAACGTCGGCGGCCGCCACCCGTAAAACCATGGCATGACGGAACTGGCGCAGGCGGTCCATCTGCTGCTCCAGGTCGGTGGCGTCGACCTCCTGCAGGCGCCGCTCCAGTTCCTGCTCCAGTTCCTCGCGCCGCAGCGGCGCATACAGGCTGCGCGGGTCGAGCAGCTGGTCGAGCAGCATCGGCAGACGCGCGATCTGCTGCGCGATCCAGGGACTGGCGGCGCACAGCTGCACCAGCTGTGACAGTACCTGCGGCCGCTCCTGCAGCAGGGCCAGGTAGGTGGTGCGCCCGGCGATGTGCTCCAGCACCTGCACCAGCCGGCCCAGCACCTCGGCGGCTTGCGGCTGGCGTCCCGCCTGCGCCAGCACCGCCGGCACCAGGGCGTCGAACAGCGCCCGTCCCTGCTCGCCCAGGTAACGCGGCGCGGTGCCGTTCTGCAGCTGACGAATCCAGCGCAGCGCCTCGTCGGGGTCGTCGAAACCGGCTTCCTCCAGCACCGGCCGGATTTCCTCTTGCGGAAGCCGGCCGAGCCACAGTTCCTCCAGCGGCTCCGGCGCCGACCCGTCGTCCCCGCCGGGAGCGGCGAATACCTCGGCAAAACAGGCCTCGACACGGCGACGCCGGCGGTTCAGCGCCGTCAGGAACTCCTTCCAGTCGTCGAAACCCATGGCCAGCGCCAGGCTCAGGCGCTCGCCCTCGTCCTGCGGCAGATGATGCACCTGGCGGTCATGCAGCTCCTGCAGGCGATTCTCGGCGCGGCGCAGGAAGCGCCAGGCCTCCACCAGCCCGTCGACGGTCTTCGCTGGCAGCAGTTCCATGTCCGCCAGCGCACGCAGGGTCTCGACCACGCCGCGGCGGCGCAGGCGGGCGTCGCGGCCGCCGCGCACCAGCTGGAAGGCCTGGGCGATGAACTCGACCTCGCGAATGCCGCCGGGCCCCAGCTTGAGGCTGTCCTGCAGGCCCTTGCGCGCCACCTCGCGCTGGATCTGGCGCTTGAGGTCGCGCAGGGCGTCGAAGGCGCGGAAATCGAGATACCGACGGTATACGAAGGGTCGCAGCAGCTCCATGAGCTGCGCGCGGCTGGCCTCGTCGCCGGTGACCGGACGCGCCTTGATCATGGCGTAGCGCTCCCACTCGCGCCCCTGTGACTGGTAGTACTCCTCCAGCGCCTCGAAGCTGCACGCCAGCGCACCGGCGCTGCCATAGGGCCGCAGGCGCATGTCGACGCGAAACACGAAGCCGTCGTGATCCTGCTCCGACAACACCTGCACCAGCGAACGGCCGAGGCGGACGAAATATTCCTCCGGTTCGAGGGCACCGCGCCGGCGTGCCGGGCGCGCATCCGGCCAGGCGAAGATGAGATCGATGTCGGAAGAGAAATTCAGCTCGCGCGCGCCCAGCTTGCCCATGGCGATGACCACCAGCGGCGCCGGCCGGCCGCGGGCCACCAGTGGCGGCGGCGTCTGCTGCGCCTGCCAGCCCTGCAGGCGTTCGAGCGCCCCCTGGATGCAGCTATCCGCCAGGTCCGACAGGTCCGCGAGCGTCTCCTCCAGCGGCGCCCAGCCCGCCAGGTCGCGCCAGGCGATACGCACCATCTCGCGCCGGCGCAACTGGCGCAGCACCCGTCGCAGTTGCGTCTCGTCGCTGCAGGCGGCGAGCTGCGCCCCGACCCGCCGAGCCAGCACCCCCGGGCCGGAATCGGCCAGCAGTTCGCCACTCTCGAGCAGCTGCGGCAACAGCTCCGGGTTGCGGGTGCAGCTGTCGGCGACGAACTCGCTGATGGCAAAGATACGGCACAGGCAACTGCGGAAGGCGGGATCGCGCGGCAGCCGTTGTCCGGCTCCCCGGACCACTTCCAGGTAGTCGCGCCAGCGCCGTTCGCCACGCTCACGCAGGGCCTGTGGCAGCCCCTCCCAGGGCTCCGGCGCCGCCGCTTTTCGCTTTTTCCCTGCCATGCTGCGAGGTTACCGCGAATCGCGGACAAACACAGCCCGCCCTCGCCGGGGTGAATAGTTTCCTTTTCCGTGTTCTTCCGTGTTTTCCGTGGCGCATTCCGCCGATGGCTGCAGCCCGATTGCCGCTGTCCGCCGCATTCGGGCTATACTGACCGGGAATAAACGGGCCCGAGATCCGTCTCTACTCCAAAGGACCGCTATCCGCATGAAAGTGATCTCCAGACTCTGCAGGCAACAGCAGTTCCGCCAGTCGCTGGCCGAATATCGCATCAACCTGTATCGCATCGCCTATTCCTGGTGCCACAACCCAGCACTGGCCGACGACCTGGTACAGGACACCCTGGCCAAGGCGCTGAAGAACAGTGGCCAGCTGCGCGACAGCAAGACGCTCAAGGCGTGGCTGTACCGCATCCTGTGCAACTGCTGGCGTGACCACTTCCGCCGCAGCCGCGACACCGTGGACGTGGACGATGTGGTGCTGACCGAGCGGGACACGCCCGACCGCTGCCACGACCGCCAGCAGATCGTCGAGCGGGTGCGCAACGCCATCAGCCAGCTGCCCATGGGGCAGCGCCAGGTCATCACCCTGGTGGACCTGGAGGGATGCTCCTACATCGAGGTGGCGGAAATCCTGGAGATCCCGATCGGTACCGTGATGAGCCGCCTGTCACGCGCCCGCAAGGCGCTCAAGGAACGCCTGCTGGCCGCCGAGGTGGAGAGCGATCCCAAGGTGTACCGCTTGAGGAACGCACGATGAGCAGGCCGGACATTTCCGAAGAACGGCTCAACGCCTTCGTCGACGACGAACTCGATGCCGCCGAGAAGGAAGCCGTGTTCGAGGCCATGAGCCAGGATCCCTCGCTGCTGCAGCAGACCTGTGAACTGCGCCAGCTGAGCGAGCTGGTGCGCCACGCCTATGACCAGCCGCCGCAGGCGGAGCGCTACCGCCCGGGCCCGCGGCCGGCGACCCCCTGGGGACGCGCGGCGGCGGCGGTCGTACTGCTGGCACTCGGCACCCTGCTGGGCTGGTTCGGGCACCAGAAGCCGCTGGAACTGCCGGAAGACAGCGCCAACCTGCAGGCCATGGTCTGGGGCGACGAGGACCGCGCCTTCGAAAACGCCG
Organism: Gammaproteobacteria bacterium; assembly: GCA_011321775.1. Taxonomy (GTDB): domain Bacteria; phylum Pseudomonadota; class Gammaproteobacteria; order DSM-19610; family DSM-19610; genus Thiogranum. The sequence goes on from DROT01000159.1 coordinate 11,077, forward strand.
ATCTCGCCACGGTCGCCGACCGCAACGAACTCAAGCGGGTGATCCTGCACCTCAACACCTCCAGCCCGGACAAGTTCGGCCAGGCGCTGGACACCGCCGAGCAGCTGCTGAAGACCTATGCCGACGACAACCACGGCGCCGAGATCGAGGTGGTCGCCAATGCCAGCGCCATCAAGATGCTGCGCGCCGGCTCCTCGCCCTACGCCGACCGCGTGCGCAGGCTGCAGGAGCAGTACTTCAACCTCACCTTCCTCGCCTGCAAGGATGCCATGGACCACATCCGCGAACTGGAAGGCCTCAAGACCGACGTCAAGCTGCTGCCCGGCGTCGACGTCACCCCTTCGGCCCTGGAACACATCCTCAACCGCCTCAACGACGGCTGGGTGTATATCAATATCTGAGCCTCCCCATCCGCGGCTGGTGGCAGAGACGGACCAAGGTGCCACCGTGCGACCTGCGGGATGATAGCCACGGAACCACACGGAAGAACACGGAAGTAAATACAAAAAACTTTTCCGTGTGCTTCCGTGGCCAACAAAAAAGCCCCGCCAGTGGCGGGGCTTCGTTTTGCCTCGAGATGAACTCGATTTACATCATGCCGCCCATGTCCGGCATGCCGCCGCCGGCGGGCATTGCGGCTTCTTCCTTGGGCACCTCGGCAACCATGGCCTCGGTGGTGATGATGAGGCCGGCAACGGAGGCCGCGTTCTGCAGCGCGCTGCGGGTCACCTTGGTGGGATCCAGGATGCCCATGTCCAGCATGTCGCCGAACTCGCCGCTGGCGGCGTTGTAGCCGTACTGGCCCTCACCCTCGACGACCTTGTTGAGGATGACCGAGGCTTCGTCACCGGCGTTGGCGCAGATCTGGCGCAGCGGCTCTTCCATGGCGCGGCGGGCGATGTCGATGCCCATGTTCTGGTCATGGTTGGCACCGCTCAGATCGCTGATGGCGGCACGGGCGCGCAGCAGGGCGACACCACCGCCGGGAACCACGCCTTCCTCGACCGCGGCACGGGTAGCGTGCAGGGCGTCCTCGACGCGGGCCTTCTTTTCCTTCATCTCGACTTCGGTCGCGGCGCCCACCTTGATGACGGCGACACCGCCGGCCAGCTTGGCGACACGCTCCTGCAGCTTCTCCTTGTCGTAGTCGGAGGTGGCTTCCTCGATCTGGGCGCGGATCTGCTCCACGCGCGCCTCGATGTCGCTGCTGTTGCCGGCACCGTCGATGATGGTGGTGTTCTCCTTGGAGACCAGGATGCGCTTGGCGCTGCCGAGATCGTCCAGAGTGGTCTTCTCCAGCGACAGGCCGACTTCCTCGGAAATCACCTGGCCGCCGGTGAGGATGGCGATATCCTGCAGCATGGCCTTGCGGCGGTCACCGAAGCCCGGTGCCTTGACGGCACAGACCTTGACGATACCGCGGATGCTGTTGACCACCAGGGTGGCCAGCGCCTCGCCTTCGACGTCCTCGGCGATGATCAGCAGCGGACGGCCGGCCTTGGCCACGCCTTCGAGCACCGGCAGCAGGTCGCGGATGTTGGAGATCTTCTTGTCGTGCAGCAGCACGTAGGGGTCTTCCAGTTCCGCCTGCATGTTCTGCTGGTTGGTCACGAAGTAGGGCGACAGGTAGCCGCGGTCGAACTGCATGCCCTCGACCACGTCCAGCTCGTTCTCCAGCGAGGAACCTTCCTCGACGGTGATGACGCCTTCCTTGCCGACCTTCTCCATGGCCTCGGCGATGATGTTGCCGATGTTCTCGTCGGAGTTGGCGGAGATGGTGCCGACCTGGGCGATGGCCTTGGCGTCGGCACAGGGCTTGGACAGGCCCTTCAACTGCTCGACGGCGGCGACCACGGCCTTGTCGATACCACGCTTGAGATCCATGGGGTTCATGCCGGCGGCCACGGCCTTCATGCCCTCGCGGACGATGGCCTGGGCCAGCACGGTCGCGGTGGTAGTACCGTCACCGGCGACGTCGGAAGTCTGGGAGGCGACTTCCTTCACCATCTGCGCGCCCATGTTCTCGAACTTCTCTTCCAGCTCGATCTCCTTGGCGACCGAGACGCCGTCCTTGGTGACCGTGGGGGCGCCGAAAGCCTTGTCCAGCACCACGTTACGACCCTTGGGACCCAGCGTAACCTTCACGGCATCGGCCAGGATGTTGACGCCGCGCACCATGCGCTGGCGGGCTTCATCGCTGAATTTGACTTCTTTTGCAGTCATTTCGTGTTTCCTCTAACTCTTGAATTCGTTGCTATGTTCGTCGGGAGCGGTGGCTCAGCCCTCGATCACCGCCATGATGTCTTCTTCGCGCATCACCAGCAGTTCCTCGCCTTCGACCTTGACCTCGGTGCCGGAATACTTTCCGAACAGCACCTTGTCGCCGACCTTGACGTCCATGGGGATGATCTCCCCGGCGTCGTTGCGCTTGCCGTTGCCTGCGGCGATGACTTCTCCGCGGATGGGTTTCTCAGCGGCACTGTCCGGGATGACGATGCCACCCGGCGAGGTACGCTCCTCTTCCATGCGCTTGATGATCACCCGATCATGAAGTGGACGAAGATTCATCAGAGATTTCTCCTTTAGCTGTCTAGCTCGTGTACAGTCACGCGAGCGCTGTTAGCACTCGCCCTAAGTGAGTGCTAATAATAGTCACGAAAGTCGGGGAGTCAAGTGCCGGGGAAGAGGAAAAGCCGGATTACCACAATAGAGGCGTGGTTTTTAGGGCACGAACCCGTCAGTGCCCGTCTTGAACCTCGAATATGTTAGCCACGGAAACACACGGAAGAACACGGAAGCAAATACAAAAAAACTTTTCCGTGTATTTCCGTGGCTAATGCATCCGATCTCCAACAACACCTCAACGGTCGTCCACGCGCCGGCACTCGCCCTCGATGGTCCGGGGGCCGGAGGGCGGCGAACCGCCGGGCGGGCCGCCGAAGCGGCCGAAGCGGATGTCGGATTTGCGGATATACCAGCGGATCAGCGCCCGTCGCAGCGGCG
>DROT01000160.1 GCA_011321775.1 Gammaproteobacteria bacterium
CCGTGACCGGGAAGAAGAAGCAGGCTAGTTCGGACTTCCAGTCGCCCTATCTGATCAAGCTGTTGTCCAGCGCACCGCTCAGTGAATACATTACCTATTACTTCTACGGCATCTTCGCGGAGAAGGGCAGTAACGGCGAGACCATCATCGAGGACGCCTGGTTCCGCCATTCCGACCTGTTCGGGAGCGGCATCGGCATGCAGCTGGGCCAGTTCCAGATATCGGACCTGATGTTTGCCCGCGAAACGCGCCTCAGTTTCCAGGACTTCATGGTCTATCGCATGGCCGGCATCACCTATGACCGCGGGGTCCTGTTCGATCGCGGCTTCGGACCGGTCGACATCGGTCTGGGGGTGGTCAACGGCAACGGTATCGAAGAGAACTTCAATATCAACAGCCCCGGCTACCGCCGGCCCGACAAGATGTTCGACAACAACAGCGACAAGAGCGTCTTCGGCCGTATCGGCGCTGACGTCGGTCCGGCCAACATCGGCGTCTTCGGCCTGCTGGGCGAGCAGGCCAACGCCACGGGTGATGCGGGTCAGTCCAGCGGTAACCGCAACACCGACAAGCGTATCCTTGGCGTGGATCTGTCCGGTGACGTGGACGGGAAGGTCTACTGGTATATGCAGGGTCTCTGGAACTCCTGGGATGACTTCATCGACAAGGGCACGGACTATACCTGGTGGGGCGGTTTTGCCGGCATCGACTACATACCGAACGAGCGCTGGGCCTTTTCCACACTCTACAACTATGCCGACGCCAATGACCTCAAACATACCGACACGGTCTATGAAGGTATCGACATCAACGGCCTGTCGCTGACCGCATCCTACTATTTCATGCGCAACGTCAAGGGCGTCGCGGAGGCCAATATCGATTTTCTCGGCAAGGACTCGAAAAGCGGCACCTATTACACCGGCCACCTGAGCAAGGAGAACTACATCCTGTTCGGCTTCGACGCGGCTTTCTGATCATGTTCGTCCTGGCATCCGGGCCCGGGCGGTGGCGACCATGGTCACTGTTGGCGGTCGCCGGGATCCTGGCGCTGCTTCCCGGCTGCGCGACCCTGGGAGAGCGCAGTACCTTCATGGTGCGTTCGCAGCCTCCCGGAGCGCTGGTCAGCGGTATCGGTGGTGAATACGGTGTCACGCCGCTGCGCCTCGACGAGCGCCGCGTCTATCCCAATGACTACCCCGATGCGAAGGCGCAGCTGTATGGCAAGCTGGTGTTCAGCCGGCCGGGTTGCGAGACGGTGACCCACCGGCTGTCGATGTCCGAACTCAAGACCGGGGTCGATGTCCGTCTGGTTTGTAACGGCCGCGGCACCCCGGGGGTGCCGAAGGAGGCGCCGGCCGAGGCTGCCGCCGCGTCGGCCGGCGCTTCTGCCAGCCTGCCCGAACGGCGGCTACGCCAGTTGCGCACCCTCGATGAACTGCTGGAGGAGGGCCTGATCACTCCCGCAGAGGAGCGCTCGATCCGCCGGCGCATCTTCGAGCGGCTCGACGGGACCGGCCACTAAGCCATGCCGGCGCCGCATGCCGCACCGGCCGCTGAGGTACTCCGGGCACAGCGCAGTTCCGGCAACGGTCTGAGTCAGGCCGAGGCGGCCGCGCGCCTGCGGCGCTATGGTCGCAACACCCTGCCGGAGAGCCGGCCGCCGGGTGCCGTGCGCCTCTTTCTGCGCCAGTTCGCCAGCCCGTTGATCTACGTGCTGGCGTTCGCTGCACTGGTGTCACTCTTCATCCATGATCCCTCGGATGCCGCCTTCATCGCTGCGGTGCTGCTGGTCAACGCCGTCATCGGAACGGTCCAGGAGTATTCCGCCCAGCGTGCTGCCACCGCCCTGCGGCAGTTGGTGGTGACCCGCAGCCGGGTGTTGCGCGAAGGCGAAATCCACGAAGTCGATTCGCGCGAACTGGTGCCCGGCGATATTCTGTTCCTGGAGTCCGGCGATCGTGTGGCGGCGGACGCACGGCTACTGACGGCGCACGACCTGGAGGTCGACGAGTCACTGCTTACCGGTGAGTCGCAACCGGTGTTCAAGGATGCGGACAGGGTGCTGGAGGCCGACAGTGCACTCGGCGACCGCGTCAACATGGTGTTCGCCGGTACCCTGGTCAACCGCGGCCGCGGACGTGCCGTGGTGGTGGCGACCGCGATGGCCACCGAACTCGGACGCATTGCCGCCGACGTGCTCGGCAAGCCGCTCACGCGGGCACCGCTGCTGGTGCGCATGGAACAGTTCACCCGCCGGGTCGCCGTACTGGTCGCGGTTGCCGCCGTTTTGCTGGCGGCGGTGGCAGCGGCGCGCGGCATGCCCTTCGACGAGATCTTCATGCTGGCGGTGGCGCTGGCGGTGTCCGCCATTCCGGAAGGCCTGCCGGTGGCGCTCACCGTGGCACTGGCCATCAGCATGCGGCGCATGGCGCGCCGTAACGTCATCGTGCGGCGGCTGGTGGCGGTGGAGGCGCTGGGTTCCTGCACCTGTATCGCCACTGACAAGACCGGCACGCTCACGGTGAACCAGCTGACGGCGCGGCGCATCCTGTTGCCGGGTCGCGAGCCCTGGGAAGTGACCGGCAGCAGCCGCGAGCCCGACGGCAGCATTATCGTACCGCAGGGGGCGTTGAGCGAGGGCGACATGGTGTTGCTCGAGCGTCTGTGCCAGGCCGCGGTACTCGCCAACGAGGGCCTCATCGCCCGCCGCGACCACGGCTGGGTCCGCCAGGGTGACGCCGTTGACGTGGCGTTGTTGCTGATGGCGCGCAAGGCCGGGGTGGTGCAGTCGGAACTGCTGACTGCCTGGCCGGTGATCGCCACCATCCCCTTCGAGTCGGAACGCCTGTTTTCCGCCAGCCTCAACCGGGTCGAGGACGGTCAGCAGGCCTTCGTGAAGGGCGCGCTCGAGCGGCTGTTGCCCATGTGCTCGACCATGGCGGCCAGCGATGGGCCGGTCGTCCTGGATGCGGCGCTGGTCGAGGCCCAGGCGCAGGCGCTGGCGGAACAGGGCTACCGGGTGATTGCGCTGGCGGCGGGCAGCCTGACGCTGAAAGCCGGGGAGGTCTTCTCCGAGGAACACCTGCGCGGTCTCACGCTGCTCGGACTGGTCGGCCTGATCGATCCACTGCGCCCGGAAGCCAGGGCGGCCGTGGTCGACTGTCGCCGTGCCGGTATCCGGGTGGTGATGGTAACCGGTGACCATCCCGCCACCGCCTGGGCCATCGCCCGTGAACTCGAGCTGGCCGAGGACCCGGAGCAGCTGCTCACCGGTCCACGTCTGAAGCAGGCTGTGGAGGAGGCCGCGCTGGATCGTCTGGTGGCGCGGGCACGGGTATTTGCCCGCGTGGAGCCGGCGCAGAAACTGGATATCGTGCGTTCGCTGCAGCGCAACGGCCATTTCGTGGCGGTCAGTGGTGACGGCGCCAACGATGCACCAGCCCTGAAGGCCGCCGAGGTCGGCGTTGCGATGGGCCGCAACGGTACCGACGTGGCCCGTGAGACCGCGGATATCGTGCTCAGCGACGACAACTTCGCCTCCATCGTCGCCGGGGTGGAGGAGGGGCGTATTGCCTACGCCAACGTGCGCAAGGTGATCTTCCTGCTGATTTCCACCGGCGCGGCGGAGATCCTGTTGTTCGTGCTGGCGCTGCTGGCCGCTCTGCCCCTGCCACTGCTGGCGGTGCAACTGCTGTGGCTGAACCTGGTGACCAACGGCATCCAGGACGTGGCACTGGCTTTCGAGCCGGCCGAAGGGGACGAGTTGCGGCGTCCGCCACGCTCGCCGCGCGAACCGATCTTTGATCGTCTCATGGTGAAACGGGTGCTGTTGTCGGCGCTGGTCATGGGCGGCCTGACGTTCGTGCTGTACCAGTGGTTGCTGCAGCAGGGCTTCAGTCTCGATGAGGCGCGCAACGGTACCCTCATGCTGATGGTGCTGTTCGAGAACGTGCACGTGTTCAACAGTCGATCGGAGAGCCGTTCGCTGTTGCGGCACAGTCCCTTGCGCAACCCCCTGTTGCTGTTCGGCACCGCGGCGGCGCAGCTGGTCCATATCGGCGCCATGTACACACCCTGGCTCAGCGAGGTGTTGCGCATCCAGCCGATCTCCCTGGAGCACTGGCTGCAACTGCTGCTGCCGGCCGCGAGCCTGCTGCTGGTGATGGAACTCGAGAAGTTCCTGCGCGCGCGCCGGCGCGACCGGTAATATTGCGGTAAGCGAATCGTCATTCTGTTTTCACCGGACCGTCACCCGACGTTCACATCGCCTGCCTATGCTCCCGCAGGTCACACGCAGTCGCGTATGACCAATTCGTCTATTCGGGGAGGAACGCTTTGTGAAACTTCGACTTCGCCTGTCCGCACTGCACTGTGCGGTAATACTGGGCACTACCGCCCTGCCGTTGCCCGCCCTGTCTGCCAGCGGCGCCATGGACGATCTGCTGAAGGTCCTGCGGGACAAGGGGGCCATCACTGAATCCGAGTATCGGATCCTCAGGAATTCGGCGGAGGCGGACCAGGAGCGGGCCAGTGCCGAGAAGGAAGAGATGAAGAAGGACCTGAGCGAGGCGACCCGCGACACGGTCAAGGTGAAGACCGGAAAGTCGGGTCTGAAGCTCGAGTCGGCCGATGGCGATTTTCACTTCCAGCTGGGCGGCCGCATCATGGCGGACGCCGCCTACTACGACGAGGACAGGACGCGCATGGGTAACGGCGCCGAGCTGCGGCGTGCGCGAATCTTCGCCAGGGGCGCGGTCTATCATGACTGGTTCTACAAGCTGCAGCTCGATTTCGCCGGCAACAAGACCACGCTGAAGGATGCCTATCTGGGCTACAGGGGGGCGGGGAACCTCAAGCTGACCCTGGGCAACCAGAAGGAGCCTTTCAGCCTCAACGAACTCACCAGTTCCAAGTACATCACCTTCCTGGAGCGGGCCCTGCCGAACACCTTCGCCCCGGGTCGTAACCTGGGCCTTTCCGTGGGTACCCATGGTGACAACTGGGGTGCCAAGGCCGGTTACTACTTCGAGGGGGTCCACAACGGCAGTTCGCCCAAGAGCCAGGGATGGGGTACGACGGGCCGCGTCTACTATGCTCCGCTGGCAGAGAAGACGCGGGTGCTGCACCTGGGCGCCGCGGCCAGCTACCGTGGCTCCGACGGGGACAACGAGATCCGTTTCCGCGAGCGTCCCGAGTCACACGTCAGTGGTACCCGGCTGGTCGACACCGGCACCATCGGTGGTTACCGGAACCAGAAACTCTACGGTCTGGAGGCCGTCGCGGTCTATGACTCACTGTCCCTGCAGGGTGAATACATCCGCAGCAGCATCGATGTATCCGGCGGTGGCTCGGACCCGGACTTCTCCGGCTGGTACCTGTTCGGCAGTTACTTCCTGACCGGCGAGCACCGCCCCTACCACGTCGGTTCCGGCACCTTCGGGCGTGTCAAGCCGGCCAGTATCGTCGGCAAGGGCGGTCACGGCGCCTGGGAGCTGGCGGCCCGCTACAGCAGCGTCGACCTGGAGGACGGCGGTTACCAGGGAGGCGAGGAGAACAACATCACGGTCGGCGTGAACTGGTATGCCACGCCGAACATCCGCTTCATGGCCAACTATGTGCGCGCCAGCACCGATCCGACCTCACCGGTGAAATATGCCTCTGCCGGCGACGAGGACCTGAACATCCTGCAGGTGCGCGGTCAGATCGACTTCTAGAGCGCGGCGGCAATCCCCGGCAGAATGCTTCCATGGCCGGTGATTGCCGCATTTCGCTCCTGGATTCGATGTCCGCGAGCCACGGAATCACACGGAACTGAATACAGGAAAACATTTCCGTGTTCTTCCATGTGTTTCCGTGGCCAATGCTTCCGGAGTACAAGGCCGGACCCGAGACCCGGTCGCTCAGTCCCCGTCGTCACTCTCCAGGTCTTCGATGATGGGGCAGCCGTCGGCGGCACCCCGGCACAGGTTGACCAGCAGCTGCAGTTCGCGGCGCAGGGTGTCGAGTTCGGCCAGCTGGGCCTCGACGGCCTCGAGCTTGCGCTGCGTCAGTTCGCGGATGTCGTTGCGGGCATGTTGCGGGTCCTCGCGCATCTGCAGCAGGTCGGCGATCTCGGCGAGCGAGAAGTTCATGGACTGGGCGCGGCGGATGAAGCGCAGACGCGACAGGTCACGGTCGCTGTACAAGCGCACCCCGCCGCGGCTGCGGGCCACGGCCGGCAGCAGGCCGATCTTTTCGTAGTAGCGCAATGTGTCCGGTGTCAGGTCGAGCAGGGCACTGACATCGCTGATCCGGTAGCTCTTCCGGGGTTCGTCCATCTGCATGGTCTCTTCGTATGGTCAGTGTTCGACAGTGGGCGAGGATGTATCCATGTCGTCAGCCACGGAAACACACGGAAAAAAGTAACGGATGGTGACTGTTCAGCTCCGTGAGGGTGGGTCGTGTCTCTGACCGAATTGACCGCGCCTTGAAATGGGCCGGATTTTCCGGAAAAAGCCGGCCGTTGTCTGAGCGCAGCGAGTTTAGGCCGGCCCGGAAAATCCGGCCCATTTCAAGGAGA
>DROT01000161.1 GCA_011321775.1 Gammaproteobacteria bacterium
CGAACGCATCGTCGTCGAGCGCCGACCAGTCCGGTCCCTCCCGGCCCGGCAGGTGCACCGAAAAGCCCTGCTCGGTCACCGCCCGCCGGTCCTTGAGTCCCGCGTAGCCGACCGCCGACACCGGCACCCCGGCGTGCTGCGCCAGCCGCCGCGCCACCCACTCGGTATTGGCGTCGCGCTTGCGCACCCACAGCCAGGCGTGCTCGCCCTGCCCCGACGGCTCGGTGACCGCCAGTTCCGTCACCTTGAAATCCTCGGGACTGACGCGCAGGCTGGCGCGACCCGCAGCGCCGCCCCAGGCATACGGCATGTCGCGCCAGGCGCGGCCGGGCACGCCCGGGGATACCCGCTCATCTGGAACGATCGTTTCCATAATCAATGCATTATCCTCGACGACCAGCCTTCCGGGGAAGAGGAAGGGAACGCTGGCGTGACTTGACAGTCGCTGTCATGTTGACGCGGCTCCAATCCGGGCGGCAGACTGCCCGCTCGAACAACAGGGAACGGCGCCCGGCTGACAAGCTTCCGGCGCCGGTGGCAGGACCATGAAAGTTCTTGCGCAGATCCTCAGGCAGGCGCGGCGCTCACTGACGAAAAGGGGCATTCTGGGCACCCTGATTCTGGCCATCGCCGCCTCGGGCGTGGTGGTCAAGAATCTGCGTCCTTCCCACCGCCAGGCCTTGCGGCTGCAGCGCCAGGCGGACCGCGGTTTTGATCTCAAGTACAACGTCGACACCGCCGGCACCATCTCCCAGGGCAGCCTGGACGTCCGCAGCCGTAACCAGTTGTTTGCGACCCGCTACGAACCCATCCAGGACGTGGACTTCGCCGCCCTGCTGGCCGACACCGGCCTGCGCTACCAGGACTATACCTTCATCGACCTCGGTTCCGGCAAGGGTCGCGCCATCCTGCTGGCCGCCGCCCTGCCGTTCCGCCGCATCGTCGGTGTCGAGTTCAGCCCCCGGCTCGACGCCGTGGCCCGCGACAACCTCGAACGCTACACGGGCGAGCGCAACTGCACGAATATCGAACTGGCGTGCATGGATGCGGCCCGGTACGACTTCCCCGAGGACTCGCCGCTGGTGCTGTATCTGTACAATCCATTCGAACGACCGGTCATGCAGCAGGTCGCCGACAACCTCGCTGCTTCCTTCTCACGCCGGCCGCGGCGCATGCTGGTGTTGTATTTCACACCGCATTGCGCCGACGTCTGGGACAGCCTGGAGTTTCTGCAGAAGAAACGGGCGACAAATCTCCTGTGCCTCTACGATTCGGGCGACCCACCGCCCGCTGGCCCCGTCTGAGTGATCCGTCAGGCAGGCCCGGGGAACCGGTCCAGCAGCACCACGGCCAGGGCCGCGATGCCCTCCTCCCTGCCGGTGAAACCCAGCCCCTCGGTGGTGGTGGCCTTGACATTGACCGCGTCCGTGTCGACGTCGAGATCGGCGGCGATGTTGCCGCGCATGGTGTCGACATAGGGGGACAGCCGCGGCGCCTGGGCGATGAGGGTGAGATCGACGTTGACGACCCGCCAGCCTCTGGCCGCGACCTTCTCCACCGTGCTGCGCAACAGCACGCGGCTGTCGATGCCGGCGTACTGCGGATCGCTGTCCGGAAAGTGCCGGC